>DATEGT010000180.1:0-6754 GCA_035280025.1 Burkholderiales bacterium
GGTCCGCTCCAAGACCGACGAGCTGGCGATGACGGTGATCGCCAACACGCCCGAGCAGTTCGCCGCCATGATGAAGAGCGGGATCGACCAATACGGCAGGCTGATCAAGGCCGCCGGAATCCAACCGGAGTGAAAACATGATTCGAAAGATCTTCCTGTGCGCGTTTGTTTCGGTGCTGGCCGCCGCGGTCCACGCCCAGACTTATCCGACCAAGCCGGTGCGCCTCGTCATTCCCTTCCCTCCCGGCGGCAGCAACGACGTCGTCGGCCGCATGATCGCCTTCCAGCTCTCCGACCGCCTGGGCAAGCAGGTGATCGTCGACAACCAGGGCGGCGCGGGCGGGATCATCGGCACCGAATCGGTCGCGAGGGCGACGCCGGACGGCTACACGCTGCTGCTCATCTCGGTCGCGCACGCCTTCGGCAGCTCGATGTACAAGCTGCCCTACGATCCCATCGGCGCGTTCGCTCCGGTGTCGATCCTGGGCACGGGGCCGGTGGCGCTGTGCGTCAACGTCAAGCTTCCGGTGAGCACGCTCGCCGACCTGATCGCGCTCGCGAAGGCGAAGCCCGGGGAGCTGAACTACGCCACCGCCGGCATCGGCAGCTTCCAGCACCTCTCGAGCGCGCTGTTCAAGCTGCAGTCCGGCCTCGACATCGTCCACATCCCCTTCAAGGGCGGCGGCCCCGCGATGGCCGACGTGGTCGCGGGCAACACCCAGATCGTGATCGGCTCGCTCATCCAGATGCTGCCGCAGATCAACAACGGGAGGCTGAAGATCCTGGGCGTCGGCAGCGCCAGGCGCGTGCCCGCGCTGCCCAAGGTGCCGACGATCTCGGAGGCCGGAGTGCCGGGCTACGAGGCGACCAACTGGTGGGGCATCGTCGCCCCCGCGGGAACGCCGCGGCCGGTGATCGACCGCCTGCACAAGGATCTCTCGGTGATCCTCGCCACCGCCGAGACCCGGAAGCGGTTCGAGAACGAGGGCGGCGAAGCGGTGCAGATGAGCTCGGACGATTTCGGCAAGTTCATCGTCTCGGAGACCGCGAAGTGGGCGAAGGTGGTGAAGGAGGCCGGCATCAAGCCGGAGTGAGCGCGCGCGCCTAGAACGAGCGCCCGACCTTGAGGTAGCCGACCGTCTGTCCGGGGGCCTCGAAGCCCTTGGCGACGCCCGCCCGGAGCTGCAGGCCGAGCAGGTAGCCCGCGCGCACTTCCGCGAGCAGCTCGAGGCCTCCGCTGTTGAAGAAGCGCTGGCCGGCGCTATCGTTCCACGCCGACCCCGTCTCGAGGAACAGGCTCATCGAGAGGCGGTTCAGCCCCACCGGCGGCACCATGAAGTGCCGGTCGACGTCCGACAGCGGCACGCGCCATTCGAGCGTCCCGAGCAGCGAGTGCCGCCCGGTGAGCGAGAGATCGCCGCTGCGGTAGCCGCGCAGCGGAAACTCGCGCTGATCGAGCACCGGCAGGTCGAAGCCGGCGACTTCCTCCGAGAAGCTGCCGCCGAGCTGGATCGGCTCGGCGCCGGCCTGGGAATAGGCCGCGTTCAGGCGCAGCGCGAACACCGTGGGGCTCGCGGAAAGGTATCCCCGCCAGTCGGCCCGATAGAAGTTGCCCGCGTACGTGCCGCGCAGCCCGTTCGAGGTCTCGGCGAACAGGCGCAGCTGCTGGCCCCGGCTCGGCCCCTCCGACAGGAACTGCGTGCGGCGCGTGTCGACCCCCGCGACGAGGCCGAGGACGCGCTCGTCGCGCTCGGCGACGGTCGGCGCGCCCAGGTCGTGCAGGACCTCGCGGTCGAGCGCCGCGCCCAGCCCCCAGTAGTACTGCGTGTCGAGGCTGAGGCTCCGCCCGAGCGACACCCACTGCCCCATCTCGTTGATGGTGTAGGCCCTGATGTCGGCGCCGGCGAGCTTGCTGTCGTCCTTGACGCTCGTCTTCACCGTCATGAAGCGGTTGAGAAGCACGCCGTGCCGGTCGTCGTACTGCCAGCTCGCGCTGCCCAGTGCCTGCTGCTGGGTGAACTCGTACAGGGGCGCGAGCGTGTACACGTGCAGCCCCAGCGCATCCTGGCCGCCGGTCTGGAATCCCAGCGCGAAGGCGCCGTCGCCGATCTGCGCGGCGGGAAGCCACCAGCGCGGCGCGAGCGAGGACCAGGGTGAGTAGGGCCCGTCCTCCGCGGGAAGGGGGTCCGCGGACGCGGGCGCCTGCGCGGCGCCCGCTTGCGGCACCCGCGTCTCGAGCGGCGCCTCGGGCAGGCGCAGCAGGCGCAGCACGCCCCCGTCGGCTTCGATCGTCGTGAGGAGCATCCGCCCCGAGACCGGGGCGCTGATGTCGCGGACGCCGTTGGCCGCGTCCGACCAGCGCGCGAGGCGCCGGTCGCCGCGCCGCCACGACCAGACGTTGTCCACCTTGCCGTAGTCGCCGACGAAATAGATCTCGTCCCCCGACTCGGCGTAGCGCGGAGCGAGCTTCACCGCGGCGTCGCCGAGCAGCACCGAGGCGCGTCCGCCCGCGATCTCGATGAGCGACCAGCGCGCCCCGCGGAGGCTCGTCACCGCGACCGAGTCGCCCCTCGCCGCCAGCCCGGTGAGCGCCTCGCCGCGCGCGGCCCGGTACAGCACCCGCTGCTCCGCGCCGTCGCGCCCGAGGACCACGATTTCGCCGGTTCCTCCGACCGAGCGCAGCGCGACGATGCTGCCGTCCGCGAGCGGCGCGGCGAAGCGATAGCGCCCGCAATCGGTGACGCGCTCGAGGCTCCCTCCGGCCGCGAGGCGATAGAGATCGTAGTAGAGGCTGTAGTTCGCGCAGACCTCGAGCTTCGAGAGCAGAGGCTCGCCCGACGGCGAAGCGGCGAGCCGCGTCCCGCCCCCGACCGTGGCGACGGCGGCGGTCCCGCCTCCCGGCGCGCGGCGCATCAGCCGCGGCAGGGTGTATCCGTCGCCGGCGACGTACCACCCCGTCCCGTCGGGCGCGAGGAGAGGGCTCTCGATCGACCAGGCGCGCGCGACGATCTCTCCGCCCTCGTCCCGCGGCCGTGCCTTCGCCGCCGGCGCGGGAGCGAAGCGCGCGCGCAGCCAGTCCTGGTATTCGACCCACAGCTCGTCCATGGGCTTGCCGGTGACGCCGACCGGATTGCTGTCGACCCTGAAGGGGATCAGGTTGTCGCTGTACCCTTCGACGTAGTCGCTCACCGCCTTCGCGCCGTAGCGCTCGGCGAGGAAGGCGAAGAAGTAGCTGCCGTAGAGATAGTCCCGGTTGATCGGAAAGCCCCGGCCCTCGGCGTTGACTTCGCGCAGCGAGCGCAGGCCCCGAGCGGCCTCCGCCCGCATCTGGCCCTCGAAGAAGCTCTGGCCCAGGCGCCCGTAGCCCCGCGCCGGGTCCGTCTCCGACCAGACCGCGAGCCCTTCGGTGACCCAGCCGGGCTCCAGCAGATTCGGAAAGAGGAACAGAAACCGGCCGAGGATCCTGCGGAACGCGAGCGGATCGTCGCGCGCCTTGTCCAGGTGGGCGATGTGCGTGAACTCGTGCGTGAGCACCAGCTCCAGCCACTCGCGGTTCTGCAGCAGCGGGCCCTCGTCCGGCGGAGCGAGCACGATCTGTATGTAGTTGAACGGCAGCGGCGAGGCGGCGCCGTTGGACGGGTCGAGCGAATCGAGCACGACGATCTCGGTGCGCGACTCCGGCCTCCAGCCGAGCCGCGCGGTGACCTGCGGATACACGGACTCGGCGACCCCCGCGACGAGCCGGGCCTGCTCGCGCAGGTGCGCGGGGAAATGCACCGAGAAGTGCTCGGTCGCGAGCGTGCGCCAGGAAAGCGACGGATCGACGAACTGCGCGGCGGCCCCGCAACTCCACAGGAGCAGCGCGAGCCCCGCCGCGCGCGCAAGACGCCTGGACTCTGAAGCCATGCCGCACCGATGATACATTGTGCGCATTTCGCGACGCTCGAGGAGATGCGCGTGCCGCCTTTTCCCGCAAAGATGGTCCTCGCCGTTCTGCCGCTCCTGCTCGCGCCGCCGGCGCTCGCGCAGCGCGCGAAGCCCGCGGGATTCCCCGACGCGCCGGGCAAGGACGTGCTGATCTCGAAATGCTTCCAGTGCCACGCGCCCACGATGTGGCAGGACCACCGGCAGGACCGCCGCGGGTGGGAGAGCGTGCTCTACCGCATGGTCGGCCGCGGCGCGCTGTGGACCGAGGACGAGATCAGGACCATGGCGGGCTACCTCGCCGCCGCGTACCCGAAGAAGGAAGCGCCATGAGAGAGCTCGTCGCACGCTACCTTTCGCGCAACATCTCGCGGCGCGGATTCCTCAAGGGCATGACCGCCGCGGGCGTCTCGCTCGCGGCCGCCGAATCGATCCTCGACTCGCTCGTGCCGCTCGCGCAGGCCCAGGGCGCCGCGCCCGAGGCCGTGAGATCGGTCGAGGGGACCGGGGGAGAGGTCTTCGCGGAGCAGCTGATCGCCTCGGGAGTGAAATACGTCTTCGGCAACTCGGCGAGCGAGGACGCGCAGTTCTACGAGGCGCTCGTCGAGCGGCCGCAGCTCAGGTACATCCTCACGCCGCACGAGGGGCCGGGCGCCGCGATGGCCGCCGGATACGTCAAGGCCTCGGGCGAGCCCGCGATCGTGATGCAGGCGGCGGTGGTCGGCCTGGTCAACGCCATGGGGCAGATGTTCAACGCCTACAAGGAGCAGACGCCGCTCGTCTTCTACAGCTACCGCACCGACCAGACCGGCCGCGCCGGGCGCGACGGGTTCGAGGAAGTCGCCAACCAGGAGCAGATCGTCCAGCCGATGACGAAGTACTCCTGGCTCGCGCGCCGGCCCGACAGGATCCCGGAGACGGTGCGGCGCGGCTTCAAGGCGGCGTGGACGCCGCCCCACGGACCCTCCTACGTCTCCTGGCATTCCGACTTCAACGACCAGAAGACCTACGCGGAGATCGTCCCGCAGGACAAGGTCGATCCGCGCATGCGCGTGCGCCCCAACCCGCTCGAGGTCGAGCGCGCCGCGAAGCTCCTCGTCGAGGCGAAGATGCCGCTCCTCATCGCGGGGGACGAGATCACCACCGCGAAGGCCGCGGCGAAGGCCGCGAAGCTCGCCGAGCTGCTCGGCATGCCGGTGACCCAGGCGCGGCAGATCTACGCGAACTTCCCCGAGACGCACCCGCTGTGGGTCGGGAGCCCGCCCGCCGCGCGCCTCGCCTCGCTCGATTTCCCGAAGAATCCCGACGTGGTGATCAACGTCGGCAACAAGCTGCAGCACAACAGCCCCGCGCCCATCGTCGGGCGCGAGGCGAAATTCATCGACATGCGGATCGATTCCGGGAGCATCGGCAACGTCATGCCGACCGACGTGCCGCTGGTCGCCGACGTCGCCTACGGGCTGGACGACCTCACCGCCGCGGTCGAGGGCCTGATGACGGCGGCGCTGAAGAAGAAGGCGCAGGAGCGCGCGGAGGAAGTGAAGCGCTTCCACGAGAAAGCGAGGGCGCTGCGCGCGCTGGTGTCGAAGAACCCGGACTGGGACAGGAGCCCGATGCTCGCGGATCGCGTGACGGAGGAGATCGCGCGCTTCGCCGACAAGGACGCGATCGTCGTCCACGAGGCCGGGTCGGTGGTGCTGCACGGATTCGACTTCGACCCGGACGGCGGCAGGGAGCTCTTCTTCTACTACGGCGCGCACCTCGGCTCGGGCGTGGGCACCGCGGCGGGCGTGAAGCTCGCCCGTCCCGACCGCCAGGTGATCTGCCTCGTCGGCGACGGCTCGTTCGTGTTCGGGCCGACCGCGCTGTGGAACATGGCGCGCCTGGAGCTTCCCGTGATCACCGTGGTCTACAACAACCACGCCTACGGCGGGCCGCACAGCCGCGTGATCGAGAAGACCGCCGGCGGCAGGATGGTGCAGAAGCGCCAGTTCGTGCACGACTACCTCGGCCGCCCCGACATGGACATGGCGAGCATCGCGAAGGGCTTCGGCGTCGACGCGGAGATCGCGCGTTCGCCCGAGCAGCTGCGCGCGGCGCTCGCCCGCGCGCGCAAGGCCACGGTGGAGGGAAGGCCCTACCTCATCGACGCGCAGGTCGCGCGCACGGGGGTCGCGTGGGCGGACAAGCCCTGGATCCCGCCGATCAGCATCGCGCGGGAGCGCACCCGGAAGGTCTAGTCAGAACGTGAAGCCGAAGGAGACGCCGACGCCGCTCGACCTGATCGTGTTGCCGCCGAACTTGTAGTCGAGCAGCGTGGCGCGCAGGCCCAGCGCGAATCCTTCCACGAGGTAGTCCCCCTGCACCACCGCGCCGAGCGCGTTGTCGAGCGTCGCGTCGATGTCGGACGCGGCCCCGCTGCCCTTGAGCCGCGGGTGGATCGCGTAGCTCAGGCCGCCGCCCAGCCGGAAGCCCGGCCAGCGGTAGAAGACCAGGGCGTCGAGCGGAAAGCGGGTCCACCACAGGTCGCCGTTGTCGGCGTGGAGGTCCTGGTACTTGACCGACAGCGTCGCGAGGAACTCGATGTTCCCGGCGTCGTTCAGGACCGATACGCCGGCGCCGGCGTACAGGCCCTCGTTCGCCTTGATCGAATCGGACTTGCCGGTGGTGTAGTTGATCGTGGCGATCCGGTCGCCGCCGGAGTCGTACCCGGCGACGACGACCGGCCTGACGCCGGCCGCGAGCGCGGCCGCTGGAGCGAGCGCGATCGCGGCGAGCCAGGCCGGCGAGCGCCTCAGAACGTGATCCCGAACGTGACGCCGACGCCGTT
>DATEGT010000181.1:0-2640 GCA_035280025.1 Burkholderiales bacterium
GAAGATGATCATCGCGGAGAACTTGAAGCGTTCCGCGAAGCCGCCGGCGATCAGCGCCACGGTGATCGCGGCGAAGGTCAGCTGGAACATGCAGTACACGAAGTCCGGCAGGTACTGTCCCTTGCTGAAGGTCGCGGCGACTGCCGTGGCCGGATCCTCGCCGAGCATGAAGAACTTGTCGAGCGACCCGATGAACGGAGACGTCCAGCTGCCTTCGTGGCCGGCCGTGAACGCCAGGCTGTAGCCGTAGATCACCCACAGCACCGCCACGACGCAGAAGATCGAAAAGCTCTGCATCACCGTCGACAGCGCGTTCCGGGTGCGGGTCATGCCCGCGTAGAACAGCGCCAGGCCGGGGACCGTCATCAGCAGCACGAACGCGGACGAGGTCATCATCCACGACACGTCGCCCTTGTTGCAGTCGAAGCCCTTGTCGCCGCACTTGGGCGTCGCGGGTGCCGCGGCCGGCGCGGCGGCGGCCGGAGCCGCCGTTGTCGCCGCCGGCGTTTCGGCGGGCTTGTCCTGGGCGAACAGGGGCAGGACGTGCGCCCCCAGCATCGCGAACAGCGCCAACGATGCGATCAGCTTTCTCGTCAATCTATTCATTGCAACCTCCCTAGAGCGCTTCCGCGCCGGTCTCGCCGGTGCGGATGCGGATGACCTGCTTCAGATCGAAGACGAAGATCTTTCCGTCGCCGATCTTTCCCGTGTTGGCCGACTTCTCGATGGCCTCGATCGCCTGATCGAGGAGCTCGTCCTTGATGGCGGCCTCGACCTTCACCTTCGGCAGGAAATCGACCACGTACTCCGCGCCGCGGTACAGCTCGGTGTGGCCTTTTTGACGGCCGAAGCCCTTGACCTCGGTGACGGTGATGCCCTGAACGCCGATGGCGGACAGGGCTTCCCGCACCTCGTCAAGCTTGAAGGGCTTGATGATTGCGGTTACCAGTTTCATGAATGTGCTCCCTAAGTTGAATGTCGGTGGCGGGGCTAGAACTTGTAGAGCGCCTGGAGCCCGAGCGTCATCTGCGTCTTGCTCGCGCTGCCGTCGTAGCCGATGAACACGGCCTGGTTGGCCTTGTCCTCGCGCACTTCGGCGCGCAGCTCGAAACTGTCGGCCGGGAGGTACGCGAGCGTCACGGTCCCCTCCGTGTACTTCACTTGCGGCGTGGCCAGGCCCGTCGTGTTGAAGTGGAATCCGTCGTGATCGTCGAACTGCTCGAGGCGCAAGGTGCCACGGAACTTGGGCGTGACCAGGTAGGAAAGATAGCCGGCGTAGCCGCTGTATTTCGCCTTGCCGCCTCCCGCGAGAGCCTTGTCCTGGCTGAAGTTCAGGTATTCCAGGCCGATCGAGAAGGCATCGGTCAGGGCGTAGGACGCGACCACGTTCTCCGTGGTGCGGACTCCGTTCGCGGCACCGACCTCGTCGCCGCTGTAGCCCGATATCGTGATCGACAGCGGCTTGACCGGGTTCAGGGTCACGCCCAGCTCCACGGTTTTCTGCCGGTTGGTATCGGTGACCTGGTCCCAGCCGTTGTTGAGACCGACGATGACGCTGACCGTGTCGCTCGCCGCCCAGGTTGCGCGCACGCCGGTATGGGTGAACGGTACCGCACCGAAAAGGATCGAGCGCGAGATGTTGTTGTTGCCGGAGCTCGCGATCACCTCGGTCCCGTGCAGCGTGGTGAACTTGCCGGCGATCACGGTCAGCGGCCCGCCCGCCCACTGAGCGTAGGCTTGGGTGACGTCGAACATCGACGTCCCGGCCGCGACCGGCGTGCTCTCGGGGAAGGAATGAATGACCTGCGCATCCTTGCCGACGGTGAAATTGACGAGCCCGCCGAAGCCCTCTTTCGGCTGCTTGGCGATGGTCACGCCGAGTTGATGCAGCGCGAACGAGTTGTTCTGGTTGTCGAACACGCGCAGGCCGGTGCCTGCTCCGGCGACGCCCGCTTCGAGGTTCCTGTTCGCGTACGTGTACCCGGCATCGATGTAGCCGCTCGTCGTGATGCCCGACGCTTCGAGCACCTTGTCGAGCGTCGGAGCCGCAGGCGGCTTGGCCTGCGCGAACGCCGCGACCGGTGCGGCGAAGACCGCGGAAATTGCGGAGGCGAGGACGATTTTCTTCATTGCTTGACCTTTCGTTAGGTAAGTGAGGACAACCCGCATCAGCACGGCGCGTGCCAATTTTTTTCGCGTTCCGATTCAACGAGTTGATCCCGATCTAGGTTTCGCGCGGGTGCGCTCAGGCACCGCTGTGGGGCGCAACCGAATCGTCATGCACCCACAACGTGCGGTCCTCCGTTTGCCGGGCGGCGGCGTTATTTCACCGTGCTAGACTCGATTCGACGGCGCAAAACGATGACTCAGACCTCTTTGCTCGGAGACTTGAGCGCGAGAATCGGCGAATTCCTCGCCGCAAGCCCCGCGAAGGACCTCGAGAAGAACCTCCGGGCCCTGCTCACCGCGGCGTTCGCCAAGCTCGATCTGGCGACGCGAGAGGAATTCGAGGTCCAGACGCGAACGCTCGCGCGCACCCGCGAGAAGCTCGCCGAGCTCGAGCGCCGCGTCGTCGAACTCGAGGCGAGGCTCGGGCAGAAGTAGGCGCGCCGTGTCGCTCGCGGTGCTCCACAGCCGGGC
>DATEGT010000182.1:0-12447 GCA_035280025.1 Burkholderiales bacterium
GCGCCGAGCGCGCCCACCGCCGCCGCCTCCGCGAGGAGCATCGCGACCAGGCCGCGGCGGGTCACGCCGAGGACCCGCAGCAGCGCGAGCTGCGAGCGCCTGCGCACGACGGCGAGCGCCTGCGCCGAGAACACCAGGAGCCCGCCGGTGAAGAGCGCGACGAGGGCGAGCACGTTGAGGTTGACGCGGTAGGCGCGCGAAGGCGCGCCGCTGCGCTCCACGTCGCCCTGGGGCCGCTCGACCAGGGCCCCCGCGGGCATTTCCGCCTGCAGCCGCGCGGCCAGGCGCTGCGGGTCGACGCCGGGCTGCAGGCGCAGATCGATGCGGTTCAGGAACCCGGCCCTGCCGAACATGGCCTGAGCCGCCCCGATGTCGATGATCGCGAAGCGCTGCCGGCGGGCCTCGCCGATCACGCCCGCGACCCGAAGCGCGCGCTGGCTCAGCCCCACCTGGACCGCGAATTCGTCGTCCTTTCCGAGGTTCAGCCATTCCGCCGCCGCGGCGGAGAGAAAGACGCGGTCGGGCCGCAGGAAATCCAGGCGGTCGCCCGACGCGCCCGCCGCGAGGAAGGGCTGGATGCGCGCGGCGCGGAAGATGTCCACGCCGAGGAAGTGGAGAGGCTCGCGCCGGCCGGGGAGCTTGGCGTCGATTTCCAGCACGGGGCTCGCGACCGCGACCTCGCTCAATGCCGCAAGCCGAGGGTAGAGGGCCTCGTCGAATCCCGCCTTGGAGCCGCGCACGGCGAGGTCGGCCTCGCCGGACAGGGTCTGCACGGCCGCGGCGAATTCGTTGATCGCCGCCTGGTTGATGAGCTGCACGGCGTAGCCGAGCGCCACCCCGAGGGCGATCGCCAGCACCGAGAGCGCGAGCCTGCCGGTGTGCTGCAGGAACGGGGCGAAGACGAGGGAGCGCCGGACCCGGTAACGGCTCATTCCCCGATGTTAGCTGATGAGTCCGTGCCTCATGGAGAATTTCACGAGCTCGACGGTGTCGCGGACCTTGAGCTTCTTCATGATCCGCGCGCGGTAGGTCTCTACGGTCTTCGGCGACAGCGACAGGGCCTGCGCGATCGCCGCGTTGGTGCGCCCCTCGACCACCAGCTGGAGCACGTCGCGCTCGCGCAAGGACAGGCTGTCGAGCGGGCTAACGTTGGTCCCCTCGCGCAGGTAGTCGTCGATCACCGTCTCGGTGATGCGATGGCTGAGATAGCGCTTGCCCGCGCGCAGCGCGCGGATCGCGTCGACGACCTCCTCTCCGGCGGACTCCTTCAGCACGTATCCCTGCGCGCCCGCCTGCAGCGCGCGGTAGATGTGCTCGGCGGAGAGATACATCGAGAGGATCAGGACCCGCGTCTCCGGGCAGCGCTCGACGATGCGGCGCGTCGCCTCGACGCCGTCGAGCTCCGGCATGGCGATGTCCATGATGACGATGTCCGGGCGCAGGCGCAGGGCCTCGGCGACCGCTTCGCGGCCGTTGCCCGCGACTCCGATCACCTGCAGTTCGTTGCCCCCTTCGAGGAGCGCCCGCAGTCCGTCCCTGACGACCGCGTGATCGTCGGCGAGCATCACTGAAACCGCCATGGAGCCTCCCGTCTCATGCGTTGTATTCGACCAGGACCTGCACGCCGCGGTCGGGACCGGCCTTGAGGCTGAACTGCGCCCCCACCGCCTCGGCCCGCTCGCGCATGATCAGCAGGCCCCAGCCGGCGTCGGCGCGCTGGCCGTCGACGCGCTGCGGATCGAAGCCGACGCCGTTGTCGCGCACCGAGAGCACCGCGCTCCCGTTCCTGCGCCGGATCGCGATCTCCACCCGCTTGGCGTGCGCGTGCTTGGCCACGTTGTTGAGGGCTTCCTGGGCGATGCGGAACATGGCGAGGTCGACCGGCTTGGGCAGGTCCGCGCCCCTGCCCTCCTTCTCGAACGCGACCTGGATCCCGGTCCTTCGCGAGAAACCGGTCGCGAGCGAGCGCAGCGCGGCGGGAAGCCCGTAGTCGTCGAGCGCGTGCGGCCTCAGCTCCGCCATCACGTCGCGCATCGCATCGACCGTGCCTTCGAGGAGCGCGTTGCAGTCCTCCAGGCGCGCCGCCAGCTCCGGCCTGGTCCCCGCGGGCAGGCCGCCCGCGACGATCGACAGGTTGATTCCGAGCGCGGTGAGGTTCTGGCCGACGCGGTCGTGCAGCTCCGTGGCGAGCAGCCTTCGCTCGGACTCCTGCACTTCCACCAGGCGCCGCGACGTCGTCTTGAGGCGGTCGGCGTAGCTGTGGAGATCCTCCTCCGCGCGCTTGCGGTCGGTGATGTCGTGGACGATCTCCGAAAAACCGCGAAGCTTCCCGGTCTCGTCGCGCAGCGGCGTCAGGATGACGTGGGCCCAGAACTGCGCGCCGTTCTTGCGCACCCGCCACCCTTCGCTCTCGTAGCGCCCCTGCAGCGAGGCGAACTGGAGCTGCATGCCCGGGTCGCCCCGGGTCGCGTGGTCGGGGATGAAGAAGCGCGAATAGTGCTTGCCGATGATCTCGTCGGAGAGATAGCCCTCGATCCGCTCGGCTCCGAGGTTCCAGCTGGTGACGTAGCCCTTGATGTCGAGCATGTAGATCGCGTAGTCGCGCACGTTCTCGACCATCATGCGGAAGCGCTCCTGCGAGCTCCGCGCCTGTTCTTCGGCGAGCTTCCTCTCGGTGATGTCCTGGCACACGCCGATGACGCGCACCGCCCTGCCGGACTCGTCGCGGTCGACGCGCGCCTGGTTGTGCACCGTGCGCACCGCGCCGTCGAGCCGCACGATGCGGAACTGGCTCTCGTAGCTCTTGCCGGTGCGCAGCGCCTCCTGCGCGAGCTTGGCGGTCCGTTCGCGATCGTCCGGGTGCACCAGCGGATAGAAGCCGTCGAAGGCCGACGGCAGCTGGTCCGCCCGCAGCCCGAAGATGCGCGACAGCTGATCCGACCAGGTGCGCGAGTTGGTCCGCAGGTCCCACTCCCAGCTGCCCAGGTTGGCGAGGACCTGCGCCTCCTGCAGCTGCACGTCGCGAGCCCGCAGAGCCTCCTCGGTCCTGTGCCGCTCGGTCACGTCGCGCGCGACCGCGACGATGAGCTCGACCTCTCCCTGGGGATCGAGCACCGCGCTGGGGGAGCTTTCGATGTCGCGGACCTCGCCATTGGGCAGGAGGAAGCGGAACTCGGTCGGGTGCGCCCTGCCGTCCCGGAGGGTCTCCAGGAACGACTTCCTGACGCGCGCCCTGTCCTCCGGATGGATGTTGACGGACGCGTCGATCCCGATCAGCGCGCGCACGTCGCCGAACAGCTTGCCGAAGGCGGGGTTGGCGTAGACGCGCCGGCCCTGCGGATCGATCACCGTTATCAGGTCCGACGCGTTCTCCGCGATCAGCCGGAAGCGCTCCTCGCTCTCGCGCAGGTCTTTCGTCATTTTCTCCGCCAGCGCGAGCGCGCGATTGCGGGAAGACGACAGGGAATTGAGGATGCCGAACACGAGCAGCGTGGACAGCAGGCCGCCGGCGAGCACGAGGGGCGGCCACAGCTTGTCCAGCTGTCCGATGGCCGAGTCCTTGGACACGCTGAAATCCACTTCCCATACCCTGCCGGCGATTTCCACCGGCAGGATGTGGGTGAATGTATTGCCCGACTCCTCCGGGCCGCCTCGCGGGGACCCGCTGTCGAACAAAAGGCGTCTGGGCTGTCCCGCGGCCCGGTGGAGGGCCGCCGGGACCGGACCGGCGTCGTATACGGCGAACCGCATGTACCGCAGGAATTCCTCGTCCAGCACGCCCTTCATCAGGTTGTCGACGTTGAAGCCGGCCCCGACCGAGCCCAGGTAGGCCGCGCGCCTTTGCTCCACGGTATCGAGCGGCACGCCGTTGCGATAGACGGCGAGCCGCATCGCCAGCCCCGTGTACTCCTTGTCCGGCGTCTTGACGTGGATCGGAAGACCCGAAGCGATGAGCTCGCCGGAATCCCTCCCCAGGCGCATCGTGGCCGCGAGCGCTTGCGGATCGAGGATCTTAGGATTCGCGCCCAGGTCGCGGCCGAATGCGAATTCGTAGCCGAGGAGAGGCTCCAGGTAGACGAGCACGTAGTACTCCGGCCGGTTTCCGGGCGGCTTGATGGAGAATTGGGGATACCCGAGAGGATCGAGGGTCCTGTCGTCCCGCACGCTCTGCTCGAACCGCTCCTTGTCGGCGGCGGGGACGTAGGCCGCGAAATTCACGGCGTCGAACCCCGGATAGCGGTGTTTCAGATCCAGCGAGCCGACGAAGCGGTGGAACCGAAGGCGGGAAACCCCGTCCTGGCTCGAGAACAGCGCCCTGAGGGCGTACAGAACGTCGGCGTAGAAGTGCAGGCGAGCTTCGATGGCCGAGTGGGCGTCGCCCGCTTGCCGCTCGAAGCGCAGACGAGCGACGTTCTCGACGGCGTCTCGGATGATCGAGAACAGCAGCAGGGACACCAGGACGCCCACGACCAGGACGACCCACGGAAGGCCCGTCCAGTGGCGGACGCGTCTGGTCGCGCTGTTCACAGGGCTGGTCATGGTCCGATTCGCCGATCCGATTCGCCACTCCTAGCGTGCGCCCATTATGCAGTATCCGACTCTACGCGGCCTCGCGGTCTGCCCCCAAGGAAAAAGGCCGGGCCCCGCTCATTTCCGCGGGTTCCCGGCCTCCGCCGGCCGCTTTCGCGGTCAAACTCTCTCTGGATGCTCCGTCCCGGCTTCGCCTCGGGCGCGAAGCGCGGCTCCGGAGAATGCGGCCTTGTCGCCTCTTATCGCAGCGCCCGAAAACGCGGCCTCCTCGGCCCGGATCGCGGCGCCGGAGAACGCGGTTCTCGCCCCGGCGATCGCGGCGCCGGAGAATGCGGCTCTCGCCCCGGTGACCGCGGCGCCCGAAAATGCCGCCTGCCTGGCCTGGATCGCGGCGCCGGAGAACGCAGCCTTTGCGGATCCGACCGCAGCGCCGGAAAAAGCCGCTTTCCCCGCCTTGTCGACGCGGCCGGACCATGCCGCGTCCCGGTTCCGTCCGCTTCCGAACTCCTTCTCGTAGAGATTGCGCGTCCTGTCCGCCATTGCGGCTCTCTTCTCGAGATCCGCCGCGGTTATCTCCCCGACGTGCGGAGCGTGATGCAGGTACTTCCCGAAGACCGCCTCGCAGTCCGCGGTGTACTTGATCGTCTGCAGGATGTGCGTGTGCCAGAACTCGTCGACGTCCTCGCTGAGGAGAATGTCCTCCGCGTCGTCCTGGTATTTCGCCAGCATGGTGAGGTAGTTCTTGTACGCGACCTCGATGCTGTCCGCGTAGGCGCGCGTCCATCCTTCGCCGAGCTTCGGGTCGATGACTCTCAGCTTGACCGATTCGAGGTCGAGCGCCTGGATCGCTGCAATCACCTGCTCGACGGGCCTGTCTGTCACTCTGGCTTGCATGTGCTTCCTCCTTGTGAAATGGATCGGCCGGGACGGGCCGTTTCCGGGCCGCCCGGTGAATTGCGCTGGTATCGACGAACGACATCCGGCCCGCGGCCGGGAAGGACGCGAGCGTTCCCATGCCCTCCTTTCATGGCCGCGACTGTTTGGAAGAACTCCGGCAACCGGAGGGCACCTTGCAAGATGCGGGATGGCCGGTTCCGCCGCGCCGGGTAGCGGAAGACGCCTTCCCGGCGGATATTGCACTGCACCCGGCGCTATCTAATCAGGCGACAAGGGAATTTGCTGCCGGGGTAATCCTACAAGTCATGTCAGTAGAAACCCGACATGACCATTCAACGACGGGGAAGAGCGGGCGCTCCGGGATGCCGGAACGCCCGCGGCTTGCTAGGAACCGGCGACGATCACCAGCTCGTTCTTGACCGACTTGACTCCGGGCACACCGGCGGCGACGCGCGCGGCCCTGTCGCGATTCCTCTTGTTGTCGGCGGTTCCGTAGAGCGTGACCACGCCGTCCGAGGCCCCCGCGTCGATCGCGAGGAGCTTGAGCGCCGGGTCGGCGCCCAGGGCGGACTTCACCTTGCCCGCGAGCACCTTGTTCTCATCGACCGGAGGCGGCTCGACCGGCTTCGGGGCCTCGACGGGCTTCGCTTTCGCGACCTCGATCGCTCCCTGCGGGGCGGGCGCCTGCTGCGCAGCCGGGGGCGGCGCGCTCGAGAACCACGACCGGATCTGGTCGCAACCGCCGAGGGTCAGCACCGCGGCGGCGGCGACGGCGGCGGACAGCGTGCCGCGGCTTTTCTTGTTCGAGTTCATGGGTCGCTCCATTGGGTGACGGATACGCAACTCTGACAAGGATACCGCCTGGATAGTTTCAACGCAGGCACCCGCTCCGACGGGCTCCGCCGCCCGCGCTACACTTGCGCACCGCCCGCCGCCTGGTGCGCCATGACCAACCCGCTCGACCTCGATCCGCAGCTCGCCGCCATTCAGTCGGCGGAGTACCCGCGCTTTTCCGACGCCGAGATGTCGCGGCGCCGCACGGCGCTCCTGCAGGTCATGGAAAAAACCGGGGCCGACCACCTGCTCGTGTGCGGCGAGCAGCGGGCCGGGAGCGGCGTCGGCTGGCTCACTTCGTGGCCGACGACGGTCGAGGCCTACGTGATCGTCGCGCCGGACGAGCCCCAGCTCATGTTCATGGAGTGGTACAACCACTGGCCGCTCGCGAGGAAGCTCGCGCACGCCACGGAGGTGCGCTGGGGCGAGCACCGGGGGTTCGAGAAGGTGATCGCCGAGCTCACGTCGCGCGGCGCCAGGCGCATCGGCGTCATGGGCGCCCTCGCCTACGCGCGCTGCCGGAAGCTCGAGGCCGCGTTCGGCCCGCTGATCGACCTGAACCGCGAGTACGTGCGCCTGCGCCTGGTGAAGTCGCCCGAGGAGATCCGCTGGATGCGGATCGGCGCGGCGCTCACCGACCTCGCCATCGGGGCGCTGCGGCGCGAGGCGAAGCCCGGCATGACCGAGCGCGAGCTCGGCGCGATCTGCGAATCGGCCTACCATCCGCACGGCGGCGTGACCTACATCCATTACTTCCTCGCGACGCCGATGGCGAACCCCGAGTACTGCGTGCCGCGGCAGATCGCCTCGAGCCGGAAGATCCGCGCCGGCGACGTCGTCGCCACCGAGATCACGGCGAACTTCCACGACTACCCGGGGCAGATCCTGCGCAGCTTCACCGTCGCCGCCGAGCCGACTCCGCTGTTCCGCCGCCTCTACGACACGGCCGAAGCCGCGTTCGACGCGGTGACCAAGGTCGTCCGCCACGGAACGACGATGCAGCAGATTCTCGACGCCGCGGAAGTCATCGAGGACGCGGGCTTCACCGTCTACGACGACCTCATGCACGGCTTCGGCGGCGGCTACTTTCCCCCGGTGCTCGGCTCCAAGAGCCGGCCCGCCGGGCCGCTGCCGGAAATGACGCTGGAAGCGGGAATGACCTGCGTCGTGCAGCCCAACGTCGTCACGCCGGATCAGAAGGCGGGAGTGCAGGTCGGCGAGCTGATCCTAGTGACGGAAAAGGGATTCGAGAGGATGCACCGGGTGGAGCGGGGATTGTTCCGCATTGAGTAGCGTCTATGCGTTAGTTCTACTTCGCGCTGGGAGGAAGCTTGATCCACTCTCGAACGTATTTGTGAGGCGGCGGGTTGTTGGGGTTCGAGGACGGCGCCGAGCGGACAATTCGCTGCGTCCACCCTTCCTTTTCGAGTCCATCGCACTCCAACCAGGATCCATTCGGCGGGCCGGAGGGTGAGTACTTGAACATGCCCATATCACCCAAGTTCTCCACGCGGCAGTCTCGAAAATCGTCGTATTTTCGATAAATTCCCACGACGACGCCGACGAGGTCGTCGGTCGGCGTCTTTCTAAGCTCGATCTCCACGAGATCCGCCGTTTGCATGCCTCCCCTCCGGCTTTCCACCAGCGACCTTAGCTTCCCCTGAAGCGGCGGATTGACGTGGGCCAAGTAATATCCGCGGTGACGACAGGGGATGGCCATGTCCCAAGCGTAGCAAAAAGTCTGCGCTCTCAGCTCACTGCCGTCTGCAATCTCCGCGTCAGCGAAGCCGGCCGAAAGAAGCTTCTCACGCCACTTCTCAATGAAAGGGTCCGAGGCTCCCTCGACTGTCTTGCCTTGGACGTAGGAGTAGCGCTCCCGCTTACCGGTCGCGATCTCATTCCGGGAATAGACAACGATCACCATCGCGAGAATCCGCGTCCGGTCAACGAAACTCGGATCGGCTTTTTCCGTTTCCCAGCTAATACCGGCGCAACCCGCGAGAATGGGCAAGACTGCCCAGAGGCCCCTGCAGCGCACGATCCGCTCCCTTCGCCGCTCCTTCGTATTGTTCTCGTTGTAGCGACGTAGAAAAGCTACTCGCTAGTTGTTGGCGGGTCAAAGGTCTTCACAATGTCGTAAGCAAGGCGTCAGGTGGAGCGCTTCTTCGGGAGCCCGTTCCGTGTCGGTTAGCGCTCCTCCCGCGCCGGATCGTCCGGGGGCAGCACGTCGCAGAACGCGTCGAAGCGCTTCCACTTGGGTACCGGGGGGACGTGGCCGGGACGCGGCGAGTACGGCGAAGCCTCGACCAGGGCCATCCGGTGGATGTAGCGCGGGCAGTTCGGAAAGACGAGCGTCGCGCGCACGCGCACGATGAGCTGTGCCCCGTCGAAAGCCGGAAGCAGGGGATCCCGGTCGGCGACGTACGCCGTGCCGTTAACCCTCAGCCGGTTGGGGTGTTCGAAATCGACGAAGAGCAGCGCGACCGCCGGGTTGACGAGCACGTTGCCCAGGCTGCGGAACATGCCATTGCCGTCATAGCTCGGAAACGCCAGCTCGTTCGCCGCGGTCACCCGGACGAATCCCGGCTCGCCTCCCTTGTACGAGCAATCGGGCTGCCCCTGCGCGTCCGCCGTCGCGAGGAAAAAGAACCGGCGGCTCTCGATGAACTCGCGGTCCTCGGCGGTGAACTCGGCGCGTCCGAGCTTCTCGTCGAGCCGGTCCGCGAGGCGTCGCGTCTCGAAGCGGTCCTGCAATCGCCGCATGCCTTCGTGGTAGGGAGACGCGCTCATTCCGGTTCCGGGGCGATGACCTCCGGCGTCCGAGTCACTTCGGGACTCGTACGTGCTCTATGATCTCCGGGTAGGCGATCTCTATCCGCGGGTCGGCCTGCAGCGCCGCCGAGACGTCGGCGATGTCGGCGCCCGGCTTGACCTTGTAGAACACCGTCTGGAGCTGCTCGTACGCCTTGGACTTCTGCAGCCCGTGGCTGCTCGCGATCGCGTCGGCATCGGACATGCTCTTCGGCCTTACGATCAGAGTGCCCGTCAGGACTCCCAGCGTTCCGGTCCGGACATTCAACACCGTGGGAAAGACGCTCGTGCTTCCGGTGCTCTGCAGCGCCGCTGGTCTGGACGTAGCGGAACGGTAGAGCACCAGCCTCCCCTTCGTCTCGACGAGCTGCGCGCCGCTCTCGCTGGTGCGCGCAATCGCGGCCTGCGGCTGCTCAGAGGGACTCGCGAGCGCTACGGCGAACACCTGCGGCAGCTGCTGGTAGGCGTCGTGGCTTCCCTTCACTTGCTTGCCGCGCTCCAGCTTCGCGATCATTGTCGAGCGCTCGCTGGAGCTTGCCTTGCCGGAGCTCTGGTACTTCTGCGCCAGCGCCACCGGCGCAACGAGCATCAGGCAAACCGCTACGATTCGGATTTTCATTCGCCACCTCTCCAAGATTGGCGCCAAGCCCTAGTGCCCGTACACGCGGATCGCCCAGCCTTTCAGCGATCCTATGTCCAAGGCGACCCCGTCCACGACCTTGATCGTCCAGGGACCCGCGGGATTCTCTCCGTAGAACGCGTTGCTGAGGAACACCTGGTTGGTCAGGTTGACACCGTCGTACCCGTCGGCGATATTCTTCAGCACGCTGCGCGTTCCCGACGGCGAGAGGAGCTCGATGCCGAGATCGCTATCGAAGGTATGTGTGGCACTAACGCGGATCTGCACCGCCTCGATGACACTGACGGTGCCCGCAGGCACGGTCACGGTGCTGGAAGCGCCGGTCACGCTGGCATCCGGGATGGCGACGTTCAGCGCCGGGCTGGCGACGAACCCCGTGTTCTTGGGCGTGCCGAGCTGGCCGAGCGTATAGGTCTGGGCCATCGTCACCGCAGCCGAGGCATCGACCATGCCGAAGCCGTACCAGTTGTGGAACTTGAATCCCGCGCCGTTGGTCGTCCACGCCGGCTCGGCGACATAGTTTCCCCCGGTCAGCAATATGTTGACCGCCGCTCGCGCCGCGTCGATCTGGTTCGCGGTCGAGGCGAGTATGTGCTTGACGTCGCGCCACGTGAGCGCAGGATTGGCCTCGAGTATCAGGGCGATCACGCCCACGGTCACCGGCGTCGCCGATGAGGTACCGTTCATGCCGTTGGTGTAGTTGCAGACCGGATTCAGCAGTACGCCAACACCACCGTTGTTGAACCCGCTGGTGTTTGCCGTGGTCCTCGAAAAGCCTTTGGTGCATCCGGACTGGTCGGTTGTCACCATCGCTGGCTCGTACGCTTTCGCCGGCAGGCCAGGTTGGAGGATTGCATTTAGCCCGAACTCGCCGCCTGGCGCGCTCACCCAGATCGCCGAGCCTGCCGTGGAATAGCTCGCCTTGACTCCGCTCGCGTTGACCGCGCCGACGACGATCTGGAAGGGAAGCGTGTTGGTGGGATCGAAATTGGCGTTCTCGCAGGAGAGTCCCGTGTTTCCACAGGTGATCGTATTTCCGGCCGTGTCGAAGCCGTTGCCTGCCGCTTTCACGTAGAGCGCTCCCTTGCCGCCGCGAAGCGACGTGACGCCGGCGAGATACTGGGCTTCCTCCGTTGGATCCACCAGGGTTGGAGCGAGCGGACTTACACCGAAACTCTGGTTGAAAATGAACGCGTCGCTGCTCATCGGATTCGCGTTCGAGGCGCCGATGGAATCCAGGAAGGCCTGCTCGGTGGGAAAGGGTGTCATGGACAGGAAGTTGAGCCCCCTCAACCGGGCTCTCGGCGCGACGCCGATGCCGCCCTTGGAGTTGTTCGCCGCCATGGCGATCAGCCCCGAAACGCTCGTGCCGTGATCGCCGTCGCTGTCGATGGTATTGGTCGGGTCGGTCGTGTTGTTGTTGAAGTTCCACGAACCGCCGGGAATCACGTTCGCCGCCAAGTCTTCGTGCGCGATCTCCAGGCCAGAATCGGCGACGGCGACGGTCACGCCGGCCCCGGTGTACCCCAGGCCGAAGACCGGGTCGACATTGATGTCCACGCCCACAGTGCCGAAAGTATCGGAGAACGCATTTTGTAGTCCCAGGGCCCCGGTGTTCTTCAGATGCCATTGCTGGAAGGCGAGCGGATCGCTCGCGGTTCCTATCGAAAAGCCGGCCAGCGCGGAGCAACTCACGGCGACGTTCGTGACGTTGGCGCCGGGCATGAGCCCGCTGCCGTTGTCGACGACGCACGTTTGGGTGGCGGGCTGAGACAGGACCGCGACGCCGAAAACCGATCCGGCGGTGAGCCGCGCTGCGAACGTGAACGGCGAGTTTGCGCTGAAGCTGAGATCGCCTGCGCCGTTGAGCTGTATGACGACCGTGCCGGTCAAGCCCGTCACGTTGCCCCCGACAGTGTAGGTGGGAGGCGGTGTGCCACCACCGCCACCACCACCCCCGCCGCACGCATTCAGGCAACCCGCAGCGACCAGCGCCGCCGCTCTCAGTCCAGGTCTCATGGTTTTTCTCCCCTTTCGCGGCGGTCTCCCCTTGTCCGCGATGCTTCAACTCTACAACAGGTGCGTCAAGAGCTTATTCCCGTTCCGCAGATTTTGTCGCCGGAACCTGTCTGAAAGCTGAAACGCTACAGGGTCATCGCCCATCCGAACTGCCGCGAGCTGCCCGAGCCCTCTCCGGCCACGAGCGCGAGCAGCGGCTCCAGGTCCTTGCGCCCCGGGGAGATTTCCGCCACTCCCCGCATTTCGATTTGCCGCGGCTGCGACGCGCGCCACTGCCCGTTGCCGTTCAGGCGCAGGTCGCCGCGCAGGGTCGCGAGCTGCATGACCGCGCTGTCGCCGCTGCCGGTGATCTGCAGACGGTAGTCGCCGACGCGCGCGATTCCGCTCATGCCGGCCTCCGCCCATTCCACGGTCGCCGCGCCGCGTACGCTCTGCGCGCCGATCTCGAGCGAGTCGGCGACGAGGCGCAGGCGCCCTTCGGGCTTCACCAGCGCGGCCACGGGAACGGCAGGCTCGATCGCCGCGACGGGCAGGCTCGCGTCGACTTTCTCCAGCCGCACGCTGCGCAATCCGAAGCCCAGGTTGCCGCGCAGATTCGCGCCGGGCGCGTTGCCGGACAGCGTCACGCTCAGCCGCCCGGTGAGGATCGACAGCGGATTGCAGCGCCACTCGACGTCCGCGAGGCTGCGGAACCCGGCGCCCGAGCGCACCGCGAG
>DATEGT010000183.1:0-10775 GCA_035280025.1 Burkholderiales bacterium
GCGAATCCGGGCAGGCCCAGTTGTTTCCAGCGCTCATCCGAGATCGTCAGCGTTTCCAGTCCGCGGCGCACGTCGGCGCTGTCGACCACCTTCTTGTGCGTGATCTTCTGCGCGTTGCGGATCGCCTCGGCGATGATCACCGAGTTCATGACGCCGCGGTTGTAGAAGTTCTCGCCCACCATGTCCTTCGGCGTCTGGGTGTTGCCCTTGGCGATCACGTATTTCTCGACGTCCTTGATCGCGGGGTAGCCGGCGCCGACCGCGTTGAAGTTGAGCGACAGATAGCCCTTCGCCCCGGCACCCGCGGGCCGGGCGTCGTTCTCGCTGCCCGACCACCAGACGCCGATGAAGTGATCCATCGCGAAGCCGGTCTTGGCTGCCTCTTGCACGGCGGTGGGGTTCATCGCTCCCCAGCCCCACATGATCATCCAGTCCGGCCGGTCGCGGCGCACGCTGAGCCACAATCCCGACTGGTTCTGCATGTCTGCGGGCGGCACCGGATATTTCGTGACCGAGAAGCCGTACTCCTTGGCGAACTGGTCGAGGAGCGGGATCGGCTCAAGCCCGTAGCCGCCGTCGAAATAGATGTAGCCGATCTTCTTGCCCTTTAAACTGGCCAATCCGCCTTCCTTCCCGGCGATGTACTTCAGGACGATCGACATCCCGTCCCAGTAGGTCGCCGGCGGATTGAAGATCCAGGGGAAGTCCGTGCCGACCGCGGCCGCCGACAAGCCGTAAGCCATAGAAAATACCGGGATGCGGTCCACCGAGGCCTTCGGAATGAGCGCGAGCGTGATGCCGGTCGAATACGGGGTAATGACGAGCGGATGCTTGCTCTTGACCGAGTCGTAGCATTCGACGCCCTTCTCGTTCTTGTATCCCGTCTCGCACTCCTGGACCACGACCTTCACTCCGCCGATGCCGCCGTCGCGGGCATTGAGCATGTTGAAGTAGTCGTGCATTCCGTTGGCGATCGGGATGCCGGAATTTGCGAACGGGCCCGTGCGATAGGTGAACAGCGGCACGAACAGCGTGTCTTCCGCGACGGCCTGCGAAACCGGGACAGAAACCCCGACCACGCCCGCGAACGCCGCGCCGAGAACCAGCTTCTTCAAGCGCATTTTCTCCTCCTTCGTCATTTCATTGGCGGCCGGCGCAGCCCGCGCCGGCCTGCGGAATCGCCCGGCCAGTCTACCCTTTCAATAGGGGAAAGGCCACATCCTGAGCTTCTGCTTGCCGACTTGCCAGAGCCGCGCAAGCCCGTACGGCTCGACGATCAGAAAGAAAATAATCAGCGCGCCCACGATCACGAACGAGATCTGTTCCACCGTCGCGCTGCGTATGCCGACGCCGAAGAAGGCGGGCGCGGCCCGCAGCACGATCGGCAGTCCCCAGATCAGCGCCGCGCCGAGAAACGAGCCCAGCAGGCTGCCCAGCCCGCCGATGATCACCATGAACAGGATCAGGAACGACTGGTTGATGTTGAAGCTTTCCGATTCGGCGTTGCCCAGCCAGAGGAACACCATCATCGCTCCTGCGACGCCGCAATAGAACGAGGAAACGGCGAAGGCGAGGAGCTTGGTCTGATACAGCCTGATCCCGATCAGCTCCGCGGCGAGATCCATGTCGCGCACCGCCATCCAGGTGCGGCCGATGCGGCCCCGCACGAGATTGGCGGCCACGAGGGTCAGGAGCGCGACGATCGACAGCACGATCAGGTATCGCGTCACCGGTGACGACGTCGGCCCTGTCACGGCGAGACCGAACAAGGTCTTCGTCGGCACTTCTATCGACGCGGAGACGTTGTAGTTGTAAAGCCACGGAATCCGGATGAAGCACCAGGACAGGAAGAATTGCGCGGCGAGCGTTGCGACCGCGAGATAGAAGCCCTTGATGCGCAGGGACGGCAGGCCGAACGCGGTCCCGACGGCCGCGGCGAAGAATCCCGAGCAGAGGATGAGAACGATGATGTTCACTCCGGGGAAGAGGGTCGTCAGCTTGTAGCAGGCAAAGGCTCCGACGCCCATGAAGCCACCGGTGCCGAGCGACAGCAGCCCGGTGTAGCCGGTCAGGAGATTCAGCCCGGTCGCCGCGAGCGCGAGGACCAGGACCGGAATCAGGATCGAGTCGATAGTGAAACTCGAGGCGGTGAGCGGCACGCCCACGAAAGCGAGCAGCAGGATGACGGCGATGCCGATCCGGTCCTGCAGGATCGGAAACAGCGCCTGGTCGGCCCGGTAGCTCGTCTTGTATTGGCCTACTTCGCGGTAGAGCATCGCGCCCCCTCAGAGCCGCTCGATGATGCGCTCGCCAAACAGCCCCTGCGGCCGGAACAACAGGAACACGAGGGCGATCACGTACGCGAGCCAGCTCTCGATCCCGGACCCGAGCAACGGGCCCCAGTAGAACTCGCCGAACTTCTCGCCGACGCCGATGATGATGCCGCCGACGATGGCGCCGGGAATCGAGGTGAAGCCGCCGAGAATCAGGACCGGAAGCGCCTTGAGGGCGATGATTTCCAGCGCGAACGAGACGTTCGAGCGGGCGCCCCACATGATGCCGGTCGCCAATGCGACGACCCCGGCGGCGAACCACACGATGACCCAGATCTGCTCGAGCGAGATGCCGACCGACAAGGCGGCCTTGTGGCTGTCGGCGACGGCGCGCAGCGCGCGGCCGATGCGGGTACGGTTGAACAGGATGGCGAGCGTCGCGACCATGAGCGAAGCGATGATCGTCGCGGCGATGTCGATCTTCTGCATCTGCACGTATCCGCCGAATACCGGGATCCGGTAGGACCCGCTCGGCAGCCGCAGCTGGTCCGAGATCATGATCTTCGGGTCGCCGCCGAAAATCAGCTCGCCGAGACCGATCAGAAAGTAGGTGAGACCGAAGGTCGCCATGAACAGGATGATGTCGGGCTGGTTGACCAGCGGCCGCAGGATGACACGCTCCACCGCGATAGCGAGAACGAGCATCACGACGATCGTGAGCGCCAGAGCGAGATAGGCGGGCACCCCGTGCTCGTTGAGGCCGACCAGCGTGAGCGCCGAGAACACCACCATGATGCCTTGCGCGAAATTGAAGACGCCCGACGCCTTGAAGATGAGGACGAAACCGAGCGCAATGAGCGCGTACAGGACGCCGCTCACCAGGCCCTCCCAGGCCGTCTGCACCAGAAGATCGGGCGCCGCGCCCATCTGCACGAACGGATCGACGAAGATACCGTAGAGGAGATGCGTCATTGCTTCCTCAATGCGCGACGCCGAGATACGCGTCGATCACCGCCCGGTGGCCCCGCACTTCGTCGGGAGTGCCGTCGGCGATCTTGCGGCCGTAATCGAGCACCGCGACGCGATCCGAGAGATCCATGACCACGCTCATGTCATGCTCGATCAGGACGATGGTCGTGCCGAGCTGGTCGTTGACCTCCAGGATGAACCGGCACATGTCCTGCTTTTCCTCCACATTCATTCCGGCCATGGGCTCGTCGAGCAGCAGCAGCTCGGGCTCCATGGCGAGCGCGCGCCCGAGCTCCACGCGCTTTTGCAGGCCGTAGGGCAAACGTCCGACCGGCGTCCTGCGGATGTGCTGGATCTCCAGGAAATCGATGATCTCCTCGACCCTGGCGCGATGCTCAAGCTCCTCGCGCCGCGCGGCTCCCCAGTAGATCACCTGCTGCACGAAGCCGGATTTCATCTTCAAGGCCCGCCCGGTCATCAGATTGTCGAGCGCGGTCATGCCGCGGAAGAGCGCGATGTTCTGGAAGGTGCGGGCGATACCCTGCCGCGCGGCTTCGTGAGGATCGACGCGGCTGCGCTTCGCGCCCTTGAAGGAGACCGAGCCCTGCTGCGGCTGGTAGAAACCGTTGATCACGTTGAGGAGCGATGACTTCCCGGCGCCGTTCGGCCCGATGATGGCGCGTATCTCGTGTTCGCGAACATCGAAGGACACGGCTTGCAGCGCGACGACTCCGCCGAAGGAGAGCGAGATGCCTTCGACTTCGAGGATCGGTCCGCCCGCGGTCCTGCCCATGGCCGTCTCGCAGGGAGGCGTTCAGGCGGCCTTGCGGACCGCGGAGACGCTGAAAGTCCTGGCGTCCGTGATCGCCAGGTCGGCCGAGACCATCCCCGTACGCCCGTCCTCGAAGCGCATCTGCGTTTCGAAGAAGCAGTGATTCGCCTGCGAGTAAAGCGCGTCGACCAGCGCCCCGTACTTCTCCCCGATGTGGCGCCGGCGCACCTTGCGCGTGCGCGTCAGCTCGCCGTCGTCGGCGTCGAGTTCCTTGTGCAGGATCATGAACCGCCGGATCTGCGAACTGCCGAGCGTTTCGTCCCGCGCGAGGTCGCGATTGACCTTCTCCACGCACCCGCGCACGAGCTCGCGCACCTCGGGCTTGCCCGCGAGGTCGGCGTACCCCGAGTACGGCAGATTGCGCCGCTCGGCCCAGTTGCCGATCGCCGCCATGTCGATGTTCACGAAGGCGCAGACCTCGTCGCGCCCGTGCCCGAAGCACACGGCCTCCTTGATGTAGGGAAAGAACTTGAGCTTGTTCTCGAGGTACTTCGGAGCGAACAGCGCTCCGCCGGCGAGACGCCCCACGTCCTTCGCGCGATCGATGATCTTCAGGTGGCCTTCCGCGTCGAAGAATCCCGCGTCCCCGGTGTGGAAGAAGCCCTCGGCGTCGATCGCCTCCCGCGTGGCGTCGGGCCGCTGGTGGTACTCCTTCATCACGCCGGGCGATCGCACCAGGACCTCGCCCGAGTCCGCGATGCGCACCTCGACTCCCGGCATGGGCCGGCCGACGGTCTCGAGTCTCACTTCGCCCGAGGCGTGCATGCTCACCGTGACGCAGGTCTCGGTCATGCCGTAGAGCTGTTTCAGATTGACGCCGATCGAGCGGTAGAAATCGAAGAGGTCGGGGCCGATCGCCTCGCCTCCCGTATAGGCGACGCGCAGGCGCGACAGGCCGAGCACGTTCTTGAGCGGACCGTAGACGAGTAGCTCCCCGAGCGAGTAGAGCAGCCGGTCCTTCAGCGAAACGACGGGCTTGCCCTCGAGAACGCTCATCCCGACGCGCCGGGCGACGCCCATGAAGTAGTGAAACATGCGGCGTTTCAGCCGGCCCGCGTCCTCGATCCGTATCATCACCTGCGTCAGGATGCTCTCGTAGACGCGCGGCGGGCCGAAGTAGTACGTCGGCCCGATCTCGCGCAGGTCGGTCATCACCGTTTCGGGCGACTCCGGACAGTTGAGGCAGAAGCCCGCGATGAAGGACTGCGCATAGGAATAGAGGAAGTCGCCCACCCACGCCATGGGGAGATAGCAGAGCACTTCGTCGGCTTGCGTAAGCCCGTCGAAGGCGACGAGGACGCGGGCGGTCTCGATCAGCGCGGCGTGCGTCTGGGCGACCCCCTTGGGGTTGCCGGTGGTTCCCGAAGTGTAGAGGATCACGGCGACGTCGGACGGACCGCCTTTCTCCAGCTCCGCGGCGAAGAATCCCGGCTTGCGCTGCGCGACCTCCCTGCCGAGCGCCTGAAGAGCATCGAGGTTCGTCAGCTGCGGTTGCGCGTAGTGGCGAAGTCCGCGCGGGTCGTCGAAATAGATGCGCCCGAGCTTCGGGCACCGCGGAATGTTCTCCAGCAGCTTGTCGACCTGCTCTTGATCCTCGGCAACCGCGAAGCCGATGTCGGCGTCCTGGAGGACGAAGGCCAGTTCCGCCGCGACCGCGTCCTGGTACAGCGGCACCGGAACGCCGCCGAGCACCTGCGCCGCCATCATCGCCCAGTACAGGCGCGGTCGGTTGTCGCCGACGACCGCCAGCCGGTCGCCGCGCCTGAAACCCTGGACCGCCAGGCCGCAGGCGAGGGAGGTCACTTCGTCGAGCGCTTGCGCCCAGGTCCAGGTCCGCCAGATTCCGAGGTCCTTCTCGCGCATGGCGGGACGGTCCGGGCGGATCTTCGCTTGCTGCAGCAGAAGACGCGGAAAGGTTACCTGCGACGCTTCCGGCATTGCTTCCTCCTCGGGATGCCGGGACATTATGGCAAATCCGGGGCCGGCGGAGCAGAGATCGCTAGCGGAACCCGGGGAGCCGGCGGTTCATCACCGCGAACCAGAGGGGCGGCACGAGCGCGAGCGGCAGCATCCCGGAGTAGCCCGTCGGCAATTGCGGACCATCGTCGTGATGCAGCAGCGCCTGATAGGCGCGCGCGGGAATCTCGTGGTGATCCGAGTGCCTTTGGAGGTGGATGAGAAAGCAGTTGGTCAGCGTCTCGGAGGCGTTCCACGAGTGCCCATGGCCGACCCGCTCGTAGGAGCCATCGTCCAGCCGGCGGCGCGCGAGCCCGTAGTGCTGAACGTAGTTCACGGCCTCGAGCAGGGTGAACGCCATCCAGCTCTGCACGACGAAGAAGAGCGCTGCGGCGGGTCCCCACGCGCGCCATAGCCCGCCGGCGATGAGCGCCGGCAGCGCGGTGAACCATAGCATCTGATTGCGCCAGCCGAAGAAGCGGGCGCCGCGGCGAGCGAGGCGCTCGGCTTCGAGACGCCAGGCGTGCAGCCAGCTGAAGGCGACGGTGCGCGGATAGAAAGCGTAGAAGCTCTCGCCGAACCGCGCGGATGCCGGATCTTCAGGAGTCGCCACCCGGACGTGGTGGCCACGGTTGTGCTCGATGAAAAAATGGCCGTAGCACACCGCGGTCAGCAGCACCTTCGCCAACAGCCGGTCGAGCCTGGAGCGGGCGTGGCCGAGCTCGTGCGCGAAGGTGATGCCCTGCGCCCCGGTGACGAAACCCACGGAGAGCATGAGGCCGAAGGACTGAACGGGCGAAACTCCGCCGCGCGCCGAAATCATGGCTCCCCACGCGATGAGCAGGAGGTCGAGGACGGCGCAGGTGTAGAGGATCGCGCGGTAGAAGCGGTCCTCCTCGAGCGCAGGCAGCGTCTCGGGTCGCGGATTGCGGCGGTCTCTTCCGACGACGAAATCCAGCAAGCCGATGACGACGATGCCGACGATGAGCGTATAGAAGTTGTTTCCGATGAGATAGCCGGCCACCGGCATCGTCGGAAGGGTCAAAGCGAGCAGGAAGCGATACTTGCGCAAGCCGGTGGACACGGGCGGCACCCCAGACGCTACATGTTACGCCGGTATTGCCCTCCGACTTCGAACAGCGCGTGCGTGATCTGGCCCAGGGACGCGACCCGGACGGCGTCCATGAGGACCGCGAAAACGTTCTCGTCGCGGATCACGGCCTGCTGCAGCCGCTGCAGCATGGGGCCGGATTCCCCGGCATGGCGCGCGTGGAACTCCGCCAGGCGCTTCAGCTGGGACCGCTTCTCGTCATCGGTGGAGCGGATCAGCTCGACTTTCTGGGGGCCCGGATCGGCTTTCGGATTCCGGAACGTGTTCACGCCCACGATGGGGTAGGAGCCGTCGTGCTTCCGGTGCTCGTAGAGCATGGACTCTTCCTGGATCTTGCCGCGCTGGTAGCCGGTCTCCATCGCTCCGAGGACGCCGCCGCGCTCGGAGATCGCCTCGAACTCGCGCAGCACGGCCTCCTCGACGAGGTCAGTGAGCTCGTCGAGGACGAAGCTGCCCTGGTTCGGGTTCTCGTTCTTCGCCAGGCCCCATTCGCGGTTGATGATCATCTGGATCGCCATCGCGCGGCGCACCGACTCCTCGGTCGGCGTGGTGATCGCCTCGTCGTAGGCGTTGGTGTGCAGCGAGTTGGTGTTGTCGTAGATCGAGATCAGCGCCTGGAGCGTCGTGCGGATGTCGTTGAAGGCGATCTCCTGGGCGTGCAGCGAGCGCCCCGAGGTCTGCGAGTGGAATTTGAGCTTCTGGCTGCGTTCGTTCCCGCCGTACTTGTCGCGCATCGCGACCGCCCAGATGCGCCGCGCGACCCGTCCGAGCACGGCATACTCCGGCTCCATGCCGTAGCTGAAGAAGAACGAGAGGTTGGGCGCGAAGTCGTCGATCTTCATTCCGCGCGCGAGATAGGCCTCGACGAAGGTGAAGCCGTTGGCGAGAGTGAATGCGAGCTGGGAGACCGGGTTAGCCCCGGCTTCGGCGATGTGGTAGCCCGAAATGGACGCCGAGTAGAAATTGCGCACGTCGTGCTCGACGAAATACTCCTGAATATCGCCCATCACCTTGAGCGAGAACTCGGTCGAGAAGATGCAGGTGTTCTGACCCTGGTCCTCCTTCAGGATGTCGGCCTGGACCGTGCCGCGGACGGTCGACAGCGTGCGCGCCTTGACGTCGTCGCGCTCGGACGCGGTGGGCTCGCGGCCGAGGCGCTCGAGCTGCTGGTCGACCGCGGCGTTCAGGAACATCGCGAGGATCGTGGGCGCCGGGCCGTTGATGGTCATCGACACGCTCGTCGCCGGATCGCACAGGTCGAAGCCCGCGTAGAGCGCCTTCATGTCCTCCAGCGTCGCGATCGAAACGCCGGAATTGCCGACCTTGCCGTAGATATCGGGGCGCAGGTCCGGGTCGAAGCCGTAGAGCGTCACCGAGTCGAAGGCGGTGGAGAGCCGCTTTGCCGGCGTGTCCTTCGACAGGAGATGGAAGCGGCGATTGGTGCGGTAGGCATCGCCTTCGCCCGCGAACATGCGCGTCGGATCCTCGTTCTCGCGCTTGAACGGGAACACGCCGGCAGTGAAGGGAAACGCGCCGGGAAGATTCTCGCGCATGCGCCACCTGAGGATCTCCCCGTGATCCTCGAAGCGCGGCAGCGCCACTTTCGGGACCCTGGTCCCGGAAAGCGAGACCGCGCCGAGGCGGGTGCGAATCTCCCGCTCCCGCACCCTGACGACCTGTTCCTCGCCCGCGTAGCTCTTCCGGGTGTCGGACCAGGTCTCGAGCAGCAGCTTCGCGTCGGCGTCCAGGTCGCGGTTCTTCTGCTCAATCAGCGGATCCAGCGCCGAGGCGTCCTTCCCGGCGGCGGTCAGCATCGCCTTGGCGCCGAGGAGCTGCTGGCGCTCGCGCGCCACCTGCGATTGCTCCGAGGTCCTCGAGTGATAGCCGCGCACCGCCTCGGCGACTTCGGCGAGGTAGCGCGCGCGCGCGGGCGGCACTATCGCGTTCTTTCCAGACGAGGCGCGCGACCTCGCCGCGGGGAGCGCGCCCGGTCCGATCTTCAGGCCGTGCTCGACCAGCGACGGCAAGATGCCCTGGTAGAGCGCCGTGACTCCATCGTCGTTGAAGCGCGCGGCAATGGTGCCGTAGACGGGCATCTCGTCGGGCGAGCGGTCGAAGAATTTCCGGTTGCGCTGGTATTGCTTGCGCACGTCGCGCAGGGCGTCCGCGGCGCCCCTGCGATCGAACTTGTTGATCGCGACGAAATCGGCGAAGTCGAGCATGTCGATCTTTTCGAGCTGGCTCGCGGCGCCGTACTCGGGGGTCATGACGTAGAGCGAGGCGTCGACCAGGGGAACGATGCCGGAATCGCCCTGCCCGATCCCCGAGGTCTCGACCAGCACGAGGCCGAATCCGCCGAGCTTGCAGGCGGCGATCACGTCGGGCAGGCTCTTCGCGACCTCGCCCTGGGCGCCGCGCGTGGCGAGCGAGCGCATGAAAACCCGCCCGCCCCCGATGGCGTTCATCCGGATACGGTCGCCGAGCAGCGCGCCTCCGGACTTGCGCCGCGAGGGATCCACCGCGAGCACGGCGATATAGAGACGGTCCTTCTGATCGAGCCTGAAGCGCCGCACCAGCTCGTCGGTGAGCGACGACTTGCCCGAGCCGCCGGTGCCGGTGATGCCGAGGGTCGGCACGGCGGTCGCCGCGGCCTCCGTCAGGACCCGAGCGCGCAACATCGGGTCGAGAGCACCGTTTTCGAGGGCGGTCAGCAGGCGGGCGAGCGAGCGCCTGTCTCCGCTCTTGACGGCGCCGAGGTCTCGGGGCGCGCGCCGCGAGAGATCCTCGTCGCAGCGCTCGAGCATGTCGTTGATCATGCCCTGCAGGCCCATCTTCTGGCCGTCCTCCGGGGAGTAGATCCGCGCGACCCCGTAGGCGTGCAGCTCGCGGATCTCTTCGGCGACGATCACCCCGCCCCCGCCCCCGAACACCTTGATGTTCTCGCCGCCGCGCTCGCGCAGAGAGTCGAGCAGGTACTTGAAGTATTCGACGTGCCCCCCCTGGTAGGAGGAAACGGCGATACCCTGCACATCCTCGTCGAGCGCGGCCGAGACGACGTCTTCGACCGAGCGGTTGTGACCGAGATGGATGACCTCGCAGCCGCTCGCCTGCAGCATGCGCCGCACGATGTTGATCGCGGCGTCGTGCCCGTCGAAAAGCGAGGCCGCGGTGACGAAGCGGATCTTGTTCTTCGCCTTGTACTCGGTGTGCAGGGAGGCGCTCAGATCGGTCATGGAGATATCTGCGCCCGGAGCCTCGGGCACGGGTGCTTCAGCCTACTTAACGCTTACGTTAACGTCAATACCAGCCCGCCTCACCCTCGCCTGAGTTGCGCCACGGCTTCGACCACAACCCGATTGACGTCGATCGCGTTGGTCGGGTGGGCGATGGTGTTGCAACTGACGACCTTGGCCGCGCCCGCCGCGATCAAGGCGGCAGCCGCACCGTCGGCGAATACCGGGTGCACGGCGACGCAGAACGGCGCGCGCATACCGGCACGGACGAGCCGGACGACCGCTTCCGCCATAGTAGCCCCCGTGGAGATGATGTCGTCGATCAGCACCGGCGTGCGGTCGCGATAGCGCTCGATCGCCGGAGCGGACACCTCGACCTCTCGGTCTCCTCGGCGGGCCTT
>DATEGT010000184.1:0-15248 GCA_035280025.1 Burkholderiales bacterium
GTTCGAGTAGCCGTGGTCGGCGACCGTGCTGACCTTGAGCGAGGTCATGGTGCCGTCCTTCCTGGCGCCGAGCTGCACCTTCATGTGGTAGTCGCGAGCGAACGAGTCCGCCTGCAGGTTCTCCATGCGGTCCTCGATCCACTTCACCGGCTTGCCGATCACGACCGACGCCGCGATCGCGCACACGTAGCCGGGATACACCGGCACCTTGCCGCCGAAGCCGCCGCCGATGTCGGGCGACACGACGCGGATCTTCTCCTCCGACAGGCCGACGTGCCCGGCGACGAGCGCGAGCACGGTGCGCACCGCGTGCGGCGCCTGCGTGGTCATGTAGACGGTGAGCTTCCCCTGGGCCGGGTCGAAGTCGGCGACGCAGCCGCAGGTCTCCATCGACGCGACGTGGATGCGCGGCAGGTAGACGCTCTCGCTCGCGACCACGTCGGCCTGCGAAAGCGCGCGCTCGGCGTCGGCCTTGTCGCCCGCTTCCCAGTGGAACGCGAGGTTGTCCTTCTTGCCTTCCTTGTCCTTGCGCAGGATCGGCGCGCCCGGCGCGAGCGACTTGTGCGGGTCGACCATCACCGGCAGCGGCTCGTACTCGACCTCCACCGCGTCGGCGCCGTCGGCGGCGATGTAGCGCTCGGTCGCGATCACCGCGCACACCTCCTGCGCCTGGTACATGACCTCGTCGATCGGCAGCACCATCTGCGTGTCCGAGGAGATCGTCGGCATCCAGTGCAGGTTGTACTTCGCGAGCGTCGGCCCGTCGATCACCGCGAGCACGCCGGGGATCTTCAGCGCCTTGGAGGTGTCGATCTTCTTGATCTTCGCGTGTGCGTGCGGGCTCCTGACGATGTCCATGTAGAGCATGCCCGGCAGCTTGAAATCGTCGACGTAGCGACCCTGCCCGCGGATGAAGCGCGGATCCTCCTTCCGCTTCATCGAATGGCCCATGCCGCAGATCTTGGCGTCGGTCCTCGGGGTCATGTCTCCCATGGCATTCTCCTAGCGCTTCTGGCTCATACTGGGGGATCTGAAGGGGGCGGCAGCCCTCTTCTCGAAAACTCTCAGCGCATTTTCTCGGCGGCGTACTGCACCGCTTTGACGATGTTCACGTAGCCGGTGCAGCGGCACAGGTTGCCCGCGATCGCTTCGCGGATCTCCTGCTCGCTCGGGTTCTTGTTGCGCGCCAGCAGCGCGCTCGTCGTCATGAGCATGCCCGGGGTGCAGAAGCCGCATTGCAGGCCGTGCTTCTCGGTGAAGCCCTCCTGCACCGGGTGGAGCTTGCCGCCCTGCTCCAGGCCCTCGACCGTGGTGACCTGCGCGCCGTCGGCCTGCACCGCGAGCACGGTGCACGATTTCACCGGGTTGCCGTCGAGGTGCACCGTGCACGCGCCGCAGTGCGAGGTGTCGCAGCCGACGTGCGTGCCGGTCATGCCGAAGTTCTCGCGGAGCAGGTGCACCAGGAGCAGGCGCGACTCGACTTCCGCCTCGCGCGCCGCGCCGTTTACCGTGACCTTGATCTTGTGCATGGCCATGTCAGTTCGCTCCCGCCCTTTGAACAGCCTTCTTCAGCGCCCGCGCCGTCAGCACGCGCGCCATCTCGCGCTTGTACTCGACCGAGCCGCGGCGGTCCGCCGACGGCCGGCTCTTCGCCGCGGCCATCCTCGCCGCTTCCGCGATGGTCTTGTCGTCGGGCGTCTTGCCGACGAGATACTTGGCCGCGTCGTCCGCCTCGACGGGCGTTAGGCCCGCGTTCGTAAGCGCGATGCGCGCGCGCTCGACCGTCCCCTTCGCGCTCAGGGTGATCTGCACCGCCGCGGCGGCGACGGCGAAGTCCCCCGTTTTGCGCTTGAGCTTGACGTAGGCCCCGCCGCTCTTCGGCGGCGGCGCGGGGATGCGGATCTCGGTGAGGATCTCGGTGCGCGCGAGCGCGGTCTCGTACAGCCCCTTGTAGAACTGGTTGGCCGCGACGCTGCGCTCCTTGCCGCCCTGCAGGACGTAGGTCGCCCCGAGGGCGATCATGATCGCCGGCTGGTCGTTGCCCGGGTCGCCGTTCGCGACGTTGCCGCCGACGGTGCCGCGGTTGCGCACCAGCGGGTCGGCGATCAGCGGAGTCGAGTCGGCGAGGATCGGGTATTTGCTCCTGACGACGTCGGAGCGCTCGAGCGCCGCCTGGCGCGTCATCGCGCCGATCCTGAGCGTGCCCTTTTCCTCCTTGATGTAGTCCAGGCCCGGGACGCGGTTGATGTCGACGAGGTGCGCGAAGGACGCGAGGCGGAGCTTCAACATGGGCAGCAGGCTCATGCCGCCGGAGAGCACCTTGGCCTCGTCGCCGTGCTTCTTCAGGAGCTTCAGGGCTTCGTCGAGCGTGGCGGGCCGGTGATAGTCGAACGCAGCGGGAATCATCGCTCCTCCCTGGTCACTCCGGGTTAACGCGGTCGGACGGGAATTTATTGCTTGCGCAGCCGACGATACCTTAGGCCCGGACGCCGGGCAAGCCCCGGAATATCAGCGCGCGCTTATGAGACGACGGCCTTGGGGAGGTAGCGCTTCGGGTCGGCGAGGAAGGTGCTCTTGCACCCGGCGCAGCAGAAGTAGTAGCTCACGCCGAGGACTTCCTGCCGGTGCGGGGCACCGGTCACCGCCACGGTCATTCCGCACACCGGGTCGACCGCCTCGCGCGGCGGCTCCTTCGCCTGGGCGACCTGCCCGTGCGCGGCGCGGCGGCGCTCGACGATCTGCGCCATGACGCTCACCGCGATCTCCTCCGGGGACCGCGCGCCGATGTCCAGGCCGGCGGGCGCTGCGACGGTGTCGAGCGCGGAGCGCGACACGCCTTTCGCGAGCAGCGCGTCGCGCAGCAGGGCGTAGCGCTTGGCGCTCGCGATCACGCCGACGTACGCGGGCGAGCGCGAGAGCGCCAGCTCGATCGCCTCGATGTCGCGGTCGCCCATGGTCGCCACCAGCACGTGCGCGCCGGCCGGAAGCGCGTCGGCGTCGGCCGAGCGCCGCAGCTTCGCGTCCGGGAACGCCCCCTCGTCGGCGTCCGGGTCGACGACGTCGACGCGGTATCCCATGGCGTTCGCGATGCGCGAGAGCACGCGCGCCGCGGGCGAGCTTCCGAAGATCAGCAGGCGCGCCGCCGGCAGCACCGGCTCGACGTAGATTTCCACGGTACCTCCGCTTTCGCAGGTCATCGGAAGGAACACGACTCCGGGGCGCTTGCCGCCCTCCGGCTCGGGCGAGAGCGAGAGCAGCCGCGGCCTGCCGTCGGCGATGGCGCGCATCGCCTCGAGCAGGACGCTCGAGCGCGTGCAGCCGCCGCCGGTCCAGCCGTGGTACTCGCCGCGCTCGGTCACCAGCGCGACGTCGCCGACGTGCGCGGAGCTCGGCGGCTCGCGCCGCACCACGGTCACGATCGCGAAGCGTTCTTCGCGCTCGGCGAAGCGCGCCGCGAGCTCGAGCAGTTCGGGACGCATCCGGGCATTGTATGCCTCCGGCACGAGCGATGCTGTACGATAGCGGCCGACCTCAACAACCGCACATCCGGAGGAGTCATGCGTTCTTCGATCCGAATCCTGCTGTCGCTCATCGCGCTCGCGCTGGGCTCGGGAGCCCTGGCGCAGAGCGAGCCGCTGCGCATCGGCTTTCTCACCGTGCGCACCGGGCCGCTCGCCGCGGGCGGGCGCCAGATGGAGGAAGGCATCAACCTCTTCCTCAAGGAGCGCAACAACACGCTCTCGGGGCGCAAGGTCGAGATCGTCTTCGCCGACACCGCCGGCCAGCCGGCGCAGGCGAAGACCAAGGCCCAGGAGCTGGTCGAGCGCGACAAGGTCCACGTCCTCGTGGGCCCGCTCGCCACGTTCGAGGCGCTGGCGCTCGACGACTACGTGCTCTCGGCAAAGGTGCCGCTGCTGCCGCCGATGTCCGCGGCGCAGAACGACCTCGCCCAGCACGGGAAGAGCAACTACGTGATCCACACCTACGGCACCGCGGCGCAGGCGATGTACGCGATGGGCGACTACGCGGCCAAGAAGCTCCACATGAAGCGGGTGGCGATGGTCGCCGACGACTTCACCTACGGCCACGAGGGCGCGGCGGGCTTCCACCGCACCTTCGAGGACGCGGGCGGGCACATCGTGCAGAAGCTCTGGCCACCGCTCAACGCGCCCGACTACGGCTCGTTCATCGGCCAGCTGAAGACCAACGTCGACGGCGTCTACGCCGGCTTCGCCGGCTCCAACCCGGTGCGGTTCCTGCGCGCCTACCGCGAGTACGGAATGAAGCCGATCGTGATGGGCAACCCGACCCTCACCGACGAGGGCATCCTCAAGAACATGGGCGACGAGGCGATCGGGGTGTATACGGCGAGCTGGTACACGGTCGACCGGAAGGACCCGGACAACCAGCGATTCGTCGAGGCGATCCGAAATGAATACAAGGTGACGCCCGGGTTCTACACCGCGGCGACCTACACCTCGGGCCTGTGGATCGAGGGCGCGATGAAGCTCGTGAAGGGCAAGTTCGAGGACAAGGCGGCCTGGGTGAAGGCGCTGCACAACGTCAAGCTCGAGCACAGCCCGATGGGACCGCTGCGCCTGGACGCGTACGGCAAGCCGATCCTCAACGTCTACGTGCGCAAGGTCGAGCGAAAGAACGGCGAGCTGGTGAACACGACGGTGGCGACCTACCCGAACGTGAGCCAGTTCTGGACGTCCGATCCCAAGGCGTTCATCGCCGGGCCGCAGTACTCGCGCGACTACCCGGTGGCGAAATACCTGGAATAGGCGAATCGTAGGGCCTGGGTCCGGATCGAGGCGAGTCTCTTTTCGGCCATAGCTGCGTGCCTCCTGCCTCTTATCTTCCGGTTCCGAAACCGATCGGGCGCCGCTCGGGTTGCGGCGGCGTCATGAGCTCGCGGATGGCGTCGAACACCGCCTTGAATTGGGCATCGTACTTCCTCTCCAGCGCGGCAAGCTTGCGCGCCAGGTCCTCGTGCGAGGCGAGCATCGCCCGCAGGCGCACGAACGCGCGCATGATCTCGATGTTCACGTTCACCGCGCGCGCGCTCCGCAGGACGCTGGACAGCATCGCCACGCCCTGCTCGGTGAAAGCGTAGGGGCGGTATCTCCTGCCGCCCCTCTTTGAGGTTCCAGATTGGAACCTCAAATCGGCGGACTCCTCTTCGCTCAGTTCGAACATGAAATCGCCGGGGAAGCGCGCAAGGTTTCGCTTTACCGCTTTGTTGAGGATCTTGGTTTCCACCCCATAGAGACCGGCGAGATCGAAATCCAGCATGACCTTATGGCCCCGCAGCAGCCTGATGGCCTGCTGAATTCTTTCGGCGACGAGCGCCGTTCCGGCATCGGGCCTCTTCCTGTTCATTCCGGACTCAACGCATCGGCGCACATCCGGATGACTCGCGAACCCGAGTTGCCCCCTCAAGCCCGCGCGAGCACGATCACGCCGACGACGGTCAGCGCGACGCCGGCGAGCACGCGCGCGCCGAGTCTCTCCTCGCGCAGGAACATCGCCGAGAGCGCGAGCGTGAACAGCGGATAGGTCGCGACTAGCGGCGACACCACGCTCACCTGCCCGCGCGCGAGCGCGGCGTACATCGCGAGCATCCCGGCGCCGTTGCAGAATCCGACCGCCACGAACCACAGGACGCCGCGCCGGTTGAACGGCGCGGCGCCTTCGGGAACCAGCGTCCGGCTCGCGGCGAAGATCGTCGCGCACGACACCGTGTAGCCGACGAGCACCGCGACGAAGGGATCCGGCCAGAGCGCGAGCCCTTGCTTGACCGCGGCCTGCGCGCCGCCGCGGATCGCCGCGCCCGCGAGCGGCAGCAGGATCGCCCACGCGGCCCACGTCCTCGAGCTTCTCCCGCCGCGCGCCGTGAAGGCGATCACCCCGAGCACGATCGCCCCGGTTCCCGCCGCCACGGTGACCGTCAGCGGCTCCCCCAGGAAGCCGATCGCCAGCAGAACGGCGAAAAGCGGCGTCGTGCTCGAGACCGTCCCGGCGATCGTCGGCCCCGTGATCCGGTTCGAGGCGAAATTGAGCAGCGTCACCACCCCGGGGAACACCAGGCCGACCGCGAGGAAAATCGCAAAGGCCGTCGCGTTCCAGCCCTGCACCCGGAGCAGCAGCGGAGCGATCGCCCAGAACAGCACCGTCGTCGAGGGAATACTCACTAGCGCCCCGCGCGCGGGATGCAGGTAGCGCAGCCCGACGTTGGCGAGCACGACCGCCGTGCCGAGGAAAGCGGACGAGAGGAGAGCGAGCGCGATGCCGGGGTCCATTGTCAGCTGGATTGGAACTGTCGCTGCACGCCGTGACTCTACCGAAGATCGTCGGGAAAGAGCAGAATGTCTGGAACATCACCCGTTTGGGTGATGTGTGATTCACTCCTCGAGAGCAGAATTGAGCCGCCGAGTATAAGGTGCCTGGGCCTCACACACGGGCATTTCGGCCTCACACACGGAGCTTTTCATTTGGAGAGAACTATGAACAAGGGATCATGGGTTGCAGCTCTAGGAATTGTCGCCGCCATGTTTGCCCTACCGGCGAGCGCGCAGTGGTATGCCGGCGCCGGCGTGGGTCAGTCAACGTTCAAAGGTGACCTCGGCTGCGCTGGCACGGCGCCCCTCTCATGCAGCGACACCGACACGGCGCTCAAGGTCTTCGGCGGTTATCAGATCAACCGTAATTTCGCTGCAGAAGCCACGTACCAGGATTTCGGCAAGTCGAGCCTGTCCGGCGGCGGCGTGAACGCTTCCATCAAGTCGCATGCTTTTGACGTTTCTGCGCTCGGCATGCTGCCGTTCGCGGCCCACTTCGCTGCTTATGCCCGCCTAGGCGTCTACTTCGCGAGCAGCGACGGCACCAGCAACGTCGGTATCAACGCCAGCAAATCGAACAGCGATCTCACCTACGGCCTAGGACTGCAGTGGGATCCGACGTCCAACCTCGGGGTGCGCGTCGAGTATCAGGCTTACAGCAATGTCGGCGGCGGGGACCTAGGGAAAGGCGACATCCAAGTCCTCGGCGTAAGCGGGCTCTGGCACTTTTAGGGGCGCGACGAACCCAAAGCCGTAGGAAGGCAGCGGCAGTGGGGTGAGCGATCGGTCGGGCAGTTAGCTGCCCCACTGCGTCGCGGGTTTCCCGCGAATCTAGGAACGGACTAGGGCCGGCGATGGGTCTGTTATTGGTCGCAACGATGGTTGGCGCGATGTCCGCTCTTGGCCGAAAGCGGACATGAGTGGCGGGCAGTGCCGTAAGACCCGAGGGAATCGAACTAACGACCAAAAACTATGAGTCCCATTGCCGCCAACTTCGAAGAAGCGGGAAGTAGAGGCCTAGACGGCTGGTGCCACCAACCGCGCGCGCATACGCCGTCAATTGCGTCTCATACCGCTTCCGCTGTTCATCTAGGAATTCCTCAAGACCCGCCCCTTCGTGCCGGCTGGTCTTGAAGTCCACAATCCATCGATCGCCGTTATCGTCCCGGAAAAGACGATCGATCACGTGGCTGCGCAACCCGTGCTCGTTACGCACACGGAGGCGCTGCTCGCTGCGCGCGTCTGAGTGCGGTCCAAGCACCCAGCGACCGCGTTCGTCAGAGACCGAGTTCTTCAGCGCCGCGGCAACGCGTTCGCTTGCGACTTTCAAGTCAGGGCTGGCGACCCCTCGCCTTTCGAGGTCTTTGGTGAATCGCTTCCTCAGGCCATCGATACGGCCCGTATCCCATCTGCGCAGCTGGTCCTCCGCGATCCGCTGCAACCACCGGTGGACCACCGTCCCCACATGCCTTGCCGTCTCCCCCGCCCACGAGAATTCGATGTGCTCCTCTTCTCTCCCCTCTTCCGGCGCGGTCCACTTGACTGAGGGCGGCGCGGCGGGGACGGCGAAGTCGGCGGGGAGGCGGTGCAGGATGTCGTGGATCGGCGTGCGCTCGGGCTCGGCGATGGCGTCGGCCGGCGCTTCGCCGAAGTGCTCGAGCGCCTGCCACCAGATTTTCGCGAGGAGAGAGCGCCGGGTGGGCTCCTTGGGTCGCAGGTCTCCGTCGGCCTTGGCGCAGGCGAGGAGGTGCAGGCGCTTTTTCGCGCGGGTGGCGGCGACGTAGAACAGCCGCCCGGCCTCGATGTCGTCGGACTCCCGGTCGAGCTCGCGCACGTATTGGTAGGTCGGGTCTTCGCCGGCGCCGGTCTCGTCGATCGGCGCGAGGAGCAGGCGCCCGCCGGGCAGCGATTTCCAGGCGAAGAGCGGCTTCGGGCCGGGGCGCGGCAGGCGGTCGAGGCCGGGGACGATGACGGTGTCGAACTCCAGGCCCTTGGCGCGGTGGATGGTCATGATCTGGACGTCGTCGTCCTGCGCCCGGACGTCGGGGAGCGCGTAGAGGCGCCCGTCGATGCGCGCCTCGAGCGCCGCGAGGTCGACCTCGCCCGCTTCCTCGAGACGCTCGAGCTCGTCGAGGAAGATCTCGGCGTCCTCGAGGTCGGTCTCCGATTCGACGCAGGCGGGACCCCCAAGGGCGAGCCACGCGCCCTCGACGCGATCTCTGAGAGACCCGCGCAGCCGGTTCGCGACCAGCGGCTCGAGGACGGAGCGCAGGCGCTCGACGCGCTTCCGGCCGTCTTCCGAGAGGTGGGCGGCATCCTTGAGCTGCTCGAAAACGAGCGAATCGCTCCCGGTCGCCAACGCGAGGAGATCGGCCAGCGTGAGGCCGCACCAGGGCGCGCGCAGCACCGCGAGCCAGGCGATGCGGTCGCCGAGATGCAGCAGCGCGCGCGTCAACGCGTAGAGATCCTGCACCACCTGCTTCTCGCCGAGCTGCTCGATGTCGAGAGCCCGGAAGCGCACCCCCGCCTCCTTCAGCGCCGGCACGATCTCGTCGAGGTGGGCGCGGTTGCGCACCAGGATGGCTTTGCTACCCCGCGCTTCCTTCGCGATAGATACCACTCTTTCAGCTTCCAAAACCTTGTCGTAGAAGGCGTGCCAGCTCACCGCGTCGCCGGGGAGCGCGGGCTCGAACTCCGAAGCCGGGAGGTACGGGACCGCGCCCGAAGTCTGGTCTTCCTGCGCGGGAAGCACGCGCGGGAAAGACCCGTTGAACCATTTCACCAGGCCTGCCTGCGACCGACGGTTGGTGCTGAGCTCGATCGGCTCGAGCTTCACCGCGCCGACGCCGGAATGCTTCGCCTGCAGGAAAAGCGAGACCTCGGCCTCGCGGAAGCGGTAGATCGACTGCATCGGGTCGCCGACGAGGAACAGCGTGCGGCCATCGCCGCCCGTCCATCCCGAAACCAGCTTCTCCAGCAGCGAAAACTGCGACTGCGAGGTGTCCTGGAACTCGTCCACCAGGATGTGGGAGATCTTCTGGTCGAGCGAGAGCAGCAGGTCGCTCGGGTCCTCGGCCGAGCCGAGCGCGGCGAGCGCGCCGTGCGCGAACTCGGTGAAATCGGCGAGCCCGCGCTCGGCGAACAGCACCTTCAGCTCGGCGACCGCGGGCTTCAGCAGCGCGAGAATCGCTTCCAGCGCCTCCCACTGGCCGTCGTCGTACTCCGCGGGCGGCTGGTCGCGGAGCGCCGCCAGCGCCTCGCGCAGGCCCGGGATCTTCTTCATCTCCTCCGGCGCCACCGGCCGCTGCCTCCGCCACTCGCCTTCCTTCGTCAGCACGCCTCGGGCGAGCGCTTCCGTGGCCTGGGGGTGGAGCGCCTTCGCCTTCCGGAGGAGGCGGTCCCGCTCGGAGGCGAGCGCCGCCTCCAGCTCGGCGCGCGTCGGCGCGGCGCCGGTCTTGCGCAGCCAGCGGTCGCGGCTCGCGAGCATGCGCGCGAGGAGATCGGTCGCGAGCGGCACGTTGTTGTCGAGGTGGGCGAGCAGCTTCTCGGCCGCCGGCTCGAGGCCGGCGAACACCCGCGCCGCGGCCTCGGCGTAGAGCTCCTTCGCGTCCTCGAGGGTCTCGGGCTGCGCGCCGAAGCGCGCCATCACCGGAACCTGGCGCGTGAGCGCGGTGCAGAAGGCGTCGATGGTGTGGATGCGCAGGCGATGGGCGATCTCGACCGACTCATTTCCCGTCTCGCGCAATTTCTCGAGAATGCGCTTGCGCATCTCCGCCGCCGCCTTCTTGGTGAAGGTGATCGCCAGGATCTCCTCGGGCTTCCCGACCGCGGACAGCAATTTCAGGAAGCGCCGCACGAGCAGGTCGGTCTTGCCGGAGCCCGCGGGCGCCTGGACGATGAACGAACGGCGGACGTCGAGCGCGCGCTCGCGCTGCGCCGAATCCCTCATCTCGCTCATTCCTCGAACTCCTCCTCGGCGAGGACGTTGATCTTCTCGTAGACGCGGCACAGGGTCTCGAGCCCGCAGTAGCGGCAGGTCATCAGGTCCTTCTTCGGATCGACTCCCGCCTCGCCGCGCGCGAACTCCCCGCCCAGCTTCTCCGCCTCGGCCTTCCAGTCGCGCAGGAGCGGCTGCCACGCCTTCGCCGTCCGGACATCCGGCAGCGCCTCGTCGTCGCGCGAGAAGCCGAAGAAGCGCATCTCGCCCGGCCGCACCCTGGCGAAGGCGACCGCGGTCACCTCCTCCTTCGCCGACACCGCGTAGAGCGCGAGCTGCGGATCGTCGGGGCGCGGTGGCTGCCACTGCATCGGCGTGAGATTGCGGCTCGTCTTGTAGTCGATGAGCGCATGGCCGCCGGTGGAGAGCTTGTCCATGCGGTCGATGCGCGCGGCGAACTCCAGCCCGGCGAAGACCAGGGTCCTCTTTTCCTCCAGCGACGAGACGCTGAAAGGCGGGCGGCCCTTCTCCACCTCCAGCCACTCGCGCGCGATGCGCGCGAGCCGAACGCGCTCGAGCTCGGCGAAGCGGCCCTCGAGCTTCAGCTCGCGCACCGCGGCATCCGCCGCCTGCTCGATCGCCGCGGAGAGATCCTTCTCGAGCGCGGTGGAATCCCCGAGCGCGGTCCACAGGTTTTTCATCAGCTCGTGCACCAGCTTGCCGCGCTGCGAGGCGTCGAGGCCCTTGCCGGGCTGCTCGAGCGGGTCGGCGTCCAGGCGATGGCGCGCAAAGGCGCGGAACGGGCACGCCGCCTGGTCGGAGAGGACCTTGGTTCCGCCGCCGATCTGCCCCGCCTTGACGGGGGGCGCGACGCGATCCCGCAGCGTCTCCTGCTTCCTCGATTTGAAGATCTCGTCCCGGAGCCTCGGGAAGGCCGGGAGCTCGACCGTCGCGTGGAGGATGTCGGCGATCAGGGGGCTCGGCGCCACGTCGCGGTCCTCCTCCTTCGTGAAATGCGAGAACACCACCTCAGCCGCGGCCTGCTTCCAGTCTTCGGTGATGCGCCGGTCAAGCGCGAGCGAGCTCTCGGCGCTCGCCTCGGGGATCCCGGCCTTGCGCTGCTCGCCGAGCGGCAGGAAGGGATTCGGGCTCGCCTTCAGCGGCCAGGCCTCGTCGGTGAGACCCGTGACCCAGAGATGGTCGAACTCGACGCCCGCGGATTCGAGGAGGCCGAGCACCTGGATCGGCGTGTCGGGCGTTTCCGGCTGGAAAAGCGTATCGGCGCAGATCTTCGAAAGGACCTGGAACGCCCGTGGGAACGGCATCTCCTTCGCGACGCGATCGAGGCGCGAGAGCTCGCCGAGCGCTTCGTGCCACTTGGCGCGCGTCTGGAACTCCTCCGAGTCGAGCGCGCGCTCGCCGGGAAAGCCGGCCGCCTCGAGCACGCGCGAGAAGTGCCGCGCCCACTCCGAAGGCGTCTTCTGCGAGAACAGGCCGTCCTCGCGCAGCGCGAAGACGCGCTCCAGCTTGTCCCGGAGGATGAGCTTCCGGTCGAGAAGCGCGATCAGCTTCGGCAGCGACACCGCCGCCTCCAGTTTCTCGCGCAGCCGCGCGTCGAGGCGCATGCGCGCGGCGAGCTCGCGCTCGGCGCCGCCGACGAACGGCGAGCGCACGACCCGGCTCGCCTCCTCGAACGGGAGCGGCTCCTGCGAAAAGCGGATGAGCGACAGGGCGAGCGCGACGAGCGGGTACTCCGCGAGAGGAAGTCCGATCGAGAGATCGAAAGGCCTTGCCCCGCCGCCCATCACGCGGGCGAAGACGCGCGCCACCTCCCTGCGCCGCTCGTGGAGGTCGGGAACGACCACGCCGATGCGACTGCCGCCCGCTTCCAGGCGCGCCCTTGCCCACTGGGCGGCAGCCTCGATCTCGTGCCTCGCGGAATCGAAGGAGGCTCGCGAAATCGAGCCCGCCCTCCTTCCCGGGCCCGAAATATTCACCTCCGTACGGAGCGCGTCGAGGAACTCCCTGGTCTGCGGCGGCAGGATGTCGAACGCGTACGCGACGACGAGCTTCGGCCGCTTCATTCCTGGGAGGAACTTGTGCAGAACGTCGGGCAGTCGCGCGGGATCGACGTCCCCGCCAGCCTGCTCCAGGTACTTCCTGAGCCAGCCCGAAAAAGCCTCGGTGTCCTGGTTCCCCGCGCCCGGCCGGACGCGCCATAGGTTGGCGAGGTTCCAGGCGTCGCGGCACTTCGCGGCCGTGGCTTCGGCGGCGAGGAGCCCGCTCCCGCCGACCGCCTGCCTCCAGACTTCCTCCTCCTGCAGAGGCGACAGAAGCACCGGCAGCTCGGCCGGAAGGTCGGCGTAGAGCCCGTCCTCGTAGACCCGCTGCACGAAGGCGCCGAACGGCAAGATATCCGCCGCTTCCCAGACAGAAAGCGCTTTCCCAATCTGGTAGGCGTCGAACTCCAGCATCAGCGCCTGCGACAGGCGCTGGTTGGGCGTGACGACGGTGACACCGGCCGCGCGGCCTTGCGCAAGGCGCTCGAACAGGGCGCTCTTGTCGATGACCGGCCACTCGGCGCCCGCGCTCATGGCGCCTACTTTAACGCGGATCGTTCAGCGCTCGAGAAGGTGCTTCTTGTCCTTCACTTTCGTCCAATCGTCGGCGTCGGCGGGCGCGGGCTTGCGCTCGACGATCGGCTTCCACAACTGCGAGAGCTCGGCGTTCATCGGGATCCACTCGCGCTGCTCCGGAGGCACGTCGTCCTCGGCGAAGATCGCCTCGACCGGGCACTCGGGAACGCACAGGGTGCAGTCGATGCATTCTCCCGGGTCGATGACGAGCATGTTGGGGCCTTCGCGGAAGCAGTCGACCGGGCAGACGTCGACGCAGTCGGTGTACTTGCACTTGATGCAGCTCTCGGTGACGACGTAGGCCATGCCGTGAATCTTATCACGCAGGGCCGTGCGCCCGGACGTTTTCTCTTGGAAAAATAACCTCTTATGCCGAACGGACGCGCGCGTTACCTGCCCGCCGAGTTCCGCTGGCATAATCTTGAATGTTCCGGTCGATGCCCCCATTTCCGGAGCTGCAGGTTCCGCCGCAAAATCCCAGTCTCACGAGGAAGCAAATGAACGAATTCATCCACCACGTCAACGACGCCACGTTCGAGCCCGAAGTGCTGAAGTCCGATGTTCCGGTGCTGGTCGACTATTGGGCCGAGTGGTGCGGGCCTTGCAAGGCCATCGCGCCGGTGCTCGACGAGGTCGCCAAGGAATACTCGGGCAAGCTCAAGGTCGCGAAGGTCAACGTCGACGAGAACCAGGAGATCCCAAAGAAATACGGCATCCGCGGGATACCCACGCTGATGCTTTTCAAGAACGGCAACGTGGAGGCGCAGAAGGTCGGGTCGCTGTCGAAGTCGCAGCTGACCGCGTTCCTTGACAGCAACATCTAAAGACTCTATTCTTCGCGCCTAAGGCAGGCGGCAGGTTGGCTGCCTGACCTCGCGCCTGCAAGGGTTGTAAGCAGGCGCAAATCCTCCCCGTTTCGGTCCCCAGTTTCTCCGTTCGAACGGTCTGAGGTCGTTCATCCCGGTTGGGCATCTTATGCATCTATCGGAACTGAAAACGCAACACGTCAGCCAGCTGCTGGAGATGGCAACGTCGAACGAGATCGACGGCGCCAACCGCATGCGCAAGCAGGAGCTGATCTTCGCGCTCCTGAAGAACCGCGCGAAGAAAGGCGAGTCGATTTACGGCGACGGCACGCTCGAAGTGCTGCCCGACGGCTTCGGCTTCCTGCGCTCGCCCGACACGTCCTATCTGGCGTCGACCGACGACATCTACGTGTCGCCCTCGCAGATCCGGCGCTTCAACCTGCACACGGGCGACTCGATCGAAGGCGAGATCCGCACGCCCAAGGACGGCGAGCGCTACTTCGCGCTCGTCAAGGTGGACAAGGTCAACGCCGACGCGCCCGAGTCCTCCAAGCACAAGATCCTCTTCGAGAACCTCACGCCGCTGCATCCGGACGAGCACCTCAAGCTCGAGCGCGACATGAAGGGCGAGGAGAACATCACCAGCCGCATCATCGACATCATCGCTCCGATCGGCAAGGGGCAGCGCGGCCTGATCGTCTCGCCGCCCAAGGCCGGCAAGACGGTGCTGATGCAGCAGCTCGCGCACGCCATCATCGCGAACAATCCCGACATCGTTCTGATTGTGCTGCTCATCGACGAGCGGCCGGAAGAAGTCACCGAGATGACGCGTACGGTGAAGGGCGAGGTGGTCGCCTCGACCTTCGACGAGCCGGCCTCGCGCCACGTGCAGGTCGCCGAGATGGTGATCGAGAAGGCGAAGCGCCTGGTCGAGCACAAGAAGGACGTGGTGATCCTGCTCGACTCGATCACGCGGCTCGCGCGCGCCTACAATACCGTCGTGCCCGCCTCGGGCAAGGTGCTGACGGGCGGCGTCGACGCCAACGCCCTGCAGCGCCCGAAGCGCTTCTTCGGCGCGGCGCGCAATATCGAGGAAGGCGGCTCCCTCACGATCCTGGCCACCGCCCTCATCGACACCGGCTCCCGGATGGACGACGTGATCTACGAGGAGTTCAAGGGCACCGGCAACATGGAAATCCACCTCGACCGGCGCATGTACGAGAAGCGCATCTACCCCTCGCTCAACGTGAACCGCTCCGGCACTCGCCGCGAGGAGCTGCTGATCGGGGCCGACATCCTTCCCAAGGTGTGGATCCTGCGCAAGCTCCTCTTCGGCATGGACGAGCTCGAGGCCGGCACCGGGGTTGCCGCTCTCGGACGCCATGCCCGAGAGGACCCGGCGCAGCTTCCACACCTGCTGCAGCTGCTTGTTCTCGAACAGCAGCTCCTCGTGGCGGGTGGACGACGCGTCGACGTCGATCGCCGGGTACACCCGGCGCTCGGCCATGCGGCGGTCGAGCCGGAG
>DATEGT010000185.1:0-6093 GCA_035280025.1 Burkholderiales bacterium
GCCGTAAGGCTGCCCTTTTCCACGATCCGGACGAACGTGCTCATGGCCAGAAACCGGTCCATGGCGCGGATTATTACTCCATATTTCGAAGTAGTCCAATACCAAACGCCCCATTTATTCCAGAGGCAAACGATGCAAGACTGCGCGTCGCGAATGTCCGCGAAGGGAGTCCGACCCATGAAAGAGGATGCCTCGGCTGCGAACGCCCCGAGCCCCGACCAGGTGATGTTTTCCGCGGCGGTGCGCGCCGAGCAGGCGCGCCGCGGCTCGCGGGAGTCGTACGCGCGCCGGGCGGCGGCGGGGCGGTTTGCCCGCGACCTGTCCGCGGAGGTCGTCGCCTTCATCGCCGAGCGCGACTCGGCCTATTTCGCAACCGCGAGCGCCGACGGTCAGCCCTACGTCCAGCACCGCGGGGGCCCGGCCGGATTCCTGCGCGTCCTCGATGCGCGCACCCTCGCCTTCGCCGATTACGCGGGCAACAGGCAGTACATCAGCGTGGGCAACCTGGCCGAGAACGAGAGCGCGTTCCTGTTCCTCATGGACTACGCGGAGGCGCGGCGGCTCAAGCTCTGGGGCCGCGCGCGCGTCGTGGACGGCGACCCCGTGCTTTTCGCGCGGCTCGCCGATCCCGGTTACAAGGCACGCATCGAAAGGGCGATTGTCTTCACGGTGCAGGCCTACGACTGGAACTGCTCGCAGCACATTCCAAGGCTGGTCCCGGCCGGGGTGCCGCGCTGACCCTCGAGGAGAACGGTCGGCGCGGTCTTGGCGCGCTGGTCGTGGCCGTGCCGATCCGGTCGGGCGACCGCCGCCGGCCCTTCTAGGGCATGAAGCCGCCGCCGTTCACGTGGATGGTCTGGCCGGTGATGTAGCGCGCGTCGGGCCCGCACAGCATGCGCACCACCGCGGCGATCTCCTCGGGCTCGCCGCGGCGTCCGATCGGCGGCAGGCCGCGCCGGTCCTTCGGGCGCGCCGGAGCGCCCGGCAGGCCGCGCACGGTCTCGATCGTTCCCGGGACCACGCAGTTGACGGTGATGTGGTGCGGCGCGAGGTCGAGCGCGAGCGCCCGCGTCATCCCCGCGATGCCCGACTTGGCGGCGATCACGTGCGCGCGGCCGGTCGCGCCCTTGTGCGCGGTGAGCCCGCCGAGGTTCACGATCGAGCCGCCGCGCACCCGCGCGAGGTGCGGCAGGCAGGACTGGGTGCACAGGAACGCGCCGTCGAGCACGATCGATATCACCCGCTTCCACTCCTCGAGCTTGATGTCCTCGAAGGGCGTCTCGCTCCTCACCGCGGCGTTGTTGACGAGGATGTCCAGGCGCCCGAATTCCTTCACCGCCGCGTCGACCATCGCGGCGACCGCGGTCGGATCGGTGACGTCGGCGAGGTGGAACGCCGCCTTTCCGCCCTTCGACTTGATCATCGAGACCGTGTTCTTCGCGTCGTTCTGCGAGGTGTTCGCGTTGACCATCACCGCGGCGCCGCCGGAGGCGAGCGCGCGGCAGATCGCCCGGCCGATGTTGCGCGCGCCGCCCGTGACGAGCGCGACTTTCCCCGCGAGCTCGGTTCCGGGCGTCATGCCCGCCGGCGATGCGTTCATTGCAGATTGCCGAGGAGCAGGACGAGGCCGCCGAGGATCGCGGTGTTGCCGAGGAGGATGATGCGGCTGGTGTTGCGCCTCGCCGGGTCCTGCATCCGCCAGAAGCGGTGGAAGATCGCGGTCGCCGCGACGGTGAAGACGATGAGGCACCAGACGCCGAGCTCCTCGTGCCAGCCGAGGAGGAGCAGCGCGCAGCCGGCGAATTGCAGCGCGATGCCGGTCCAGAACGCCGCGGCCGGGGCGGGCGTGCCGAACGCGGCCATGCGCTCGATGTGATCCGCTATCCTCGCCCGCGTGAGGTTACACAGGCCGGTCGCGAGGAAAGACAGCACGATCAGGAGCCGCCCCGCCGTGTCCATCCACGAACTGTCCCCGTACATCGGCCGTTTCTCGCTATAATTTTTCGCCGCCGTCCGCAGGCCGCAGTTTGCGTGCGTTCGCGACAGCGGACAGCATACGCCATGCCCTTCGCAACGATCAACGGCATCAGGATCAACTACCTCGTCCAGGGGAAGGGACCGCATCTGCTGATGTTCGCGCCGGGCGGCTGGCGCTCGGTGATCTCGCGCTGGACCGCGGCCGGCGGCAAGGAAGCGTTCGGCCAGATGGACGGAATCGCGGCGCTGTCGAAGCATTTCACCTGCATCGCCTACGACCGGCGCGAGTGCGGCCTGTCCGGCGGGCGCGTCGAGCCGCTGAGCTGGGATCTCTACGCGGCCGAAGCGAAGGCGCTCCTCGACCTCGCCGGGGCCGGGGAGGCGTTCGTGCTGGGGAGCTGCATGGGCGCGTCGCTCGCGCTCGCCTTCGCGGTGCGCCATCCCGCGGCGTGCCGGGGACTCGTCCTGCACTGGCCGGTCGGCGGCCATCTGTGGATGAAGAAGGGCCGCGAGTTCTTCCGCCGGCACATGGATTTCGTGCGCGCGAACGGCCTCGACGCGGTGATCGAGCGGGCGCCGCGCGGCGAGAATTTCTGGCTCGATCCCGAGATCGGGCCCTGGGGCTCGCCCGCCGCGGTCTACCCCGAGTTCGCCGCCGAGCTGGCGAGGCACAAGCGCGCCGACTACCTGAAGATCTGCGCGCGCAGCCGCGACACGATCTTCAACGACACCATGCCCTCCGGCGCTAGCGGAGACGAGCTGATGAAGATCAAGGTCCCCGCGGTCATCATGTCGGGCGCCGACGGACGGCACACCCGCTCGGCGGCCTGGGCGCTCGCCGAGCTGATGCCGCAGGCCGAGCTGTGGGACGTGATGCCTCCCCACCAGAACGGGAAGAACACGCTGGAGCGGATCCTGACGTTCAAGTCGCAACTCGAGGCGGCCGCGCCGGTCGCATAGGGATGTTCAACCGCCTGCCGGCGCTCGCGCGCTTCCTGCTCGCGCTCGTCGCGATCGAGCTCCTCCTGTTCGGGGCGTTCCGCCTGGCGTTCTTCGCCGCTTTCCGCGAAACGCTCGCGGGAGCGCCCGCGGCGGACCTCGCGAGGGCGTTCTACCTCGGAACGAAGTTCGACCTGCGGCTCGCGCTGCTGCTGCTCCTGCCGCTCGCCGTGCTCGGCGGGTTCCCGCTCTTCGATCCGGCCCGGCGGCGCGCCGCCCGCGTCGCCTGGATCGCCTATCTAGCCGCGGCGCAGTGCGCGGTGGCGCTCCTCTACTTCGTCGACTTCGGGCACTACGCCTGGCTGCGCGTGCGCCTCAACGCGAGCCTCATCGACCACCTGACGCCGGTCGGCGTCGCCGCGCGCGTGGCCTGGGACACCTATCCGGTTCTGCCGGGACTGCTCGCGCTGGCGCTCCTCACCGGCGCATACGCATGGCTCGCGGAGCGCGCCGCGCGCCGCTGCCTCGCGCCGCCTTCGAACCCCCTCGCGAAGTGGCCGAGGCGGGCGGCGATCGCGGTGCTCGCGGCGCTCTACATCGGCGGAATCTACGGCAAGTGGTCTCGCTACCCGCTGCGCTGGAGCGAGGCCTACTTCTCCTCGAGCGAGGCGGTGGCTGCGCTCGCCCTCAACCCGGTGCTGTTCCTCACCGACACCGCGGAGAACCGCAACCTTCCGTACGACACGGACAAGGTGCGCGAGCACTACCCCTACACGGCCGCGCTGCTCGGCGTGCGGCCGCCCGATCCGCAGAAGCTCGATTTCGCCCGCTGGGTGGCGCCGCCGCGCAAGCCGGGGATCAAATACAGCCTGGTGGTGATCCACCTCGAGTCCCTCGCCGCGTTCAAGGCGGGGATTTTCGGCAACCGCCTGAACGCGACGCCCCAGCTCGACGCGATCGCGAAAGCGGGCCTGCTGTTCACCCATTTCTTCGTGCCGGAGGTGCCGACGCCGCGATCGGTGTTCGAGATGCTCACCGGCGTTCCCGACGTGAACGGGGCCACCACCGCCTCGCGCAACCCGCTGGTGGTGAACCAGCACACCCTGGTGAACGCGCTCGAGGGCTACGAGAAATACTATTTCCTCGGCGGGAGCGCGACCTGGGGCAACATCCGCGGCCTGTTCACGCACAACATCCCGGGCCTGCACGTGTTCGAGGAGGGCGACTACGACGCGCCGCAGGTGGACGGCTGGGGCGTCTCGGACGTGGTGCTGTTCGACAAGGCGGACCGGGTGCTGCGCGAGCAGAAAAAGCCTTTTTTCGCGTTCATCCAGACCGCGGGCAACCACCGGCCCTACGGCATCCCGGGCGACCATCCCGGCTTCGAGCTGGCCGAGGTCGACGAGAAGGTGCTGGCGGAGAACGGCTTCGACGGCCTTCCCGCCTTCAACGGCCTGCGCTACCTCGACTTTGCGCTCGGCACCTTCTTCGCGAAGGCGAGGCAGTCGCCGTACTTCAGGAACACGGTGTTCGTGATGTACGGGGACCACGGCAATCCTTCGACCGTGCAGACGCCGTGGCAGGAGCTGCTGCTGACGGGCTACCACGTGCCCTGCATCATCTACGCGCCGGGCCTCGTCAAGGGCGGAACGCGCGTCGACTTCACCGTGAGCCTCCCCGACATCCTGCCGACGTCGCTGAGCCTCATCGGCGTCCCCTATCTCAACACCGCGCTCGGGCGCGACGTGCTCGATCTCGGTACCGGCGGCCGGCACTTCTCCCTCATCGGGACCAACGGAGTGCTCGACGACGAGTTCTACCTCCGCCTCGATCCGGGCGCTCCGCGGCTGTTCCGCTATCGGGCGGACTCGGATGCCGCGGTCGACGTGCACGAGCGCTATCCGGAAAAAGTCGCCGAGCTGCAGCGCCTGCAGGAAGCGCTGTACGAGACCGCGAAATACCTGCTCTACCACAACACGGCCCGGCCGCACGCGGCGGAAGAGCGTCGATGAGCCCGCGCCTCAGGTGGACGAGCCTGGCGGCGATCCTGCTGGTGTTCGCCGCGCTCGTCCTGCGCGCGCTGGAAGCGCCGCCGCCCGCTCGCTTCGTCGGCCCGCGCCCGGTCGCGGAAGCGCCGTCTTCCGCGCCTTCCTACCGGTCCCAGCTGCTTCCCAACGGCAGCGCGCAAGTGCACAGCGCCACGGCGGTCGAGCTCGCCGACGGCAGGCTGCGCGCGTTCTGGTACGGCGGAACGCGCGAAGGGGCGCAGGACGTCGCCATCTACACCTCCGTCTACTCTCCGAAGGACGCGAGCTGGAGCCCGGAGCGCGCGGTGATGACGCGCGAGCTCGCGCAGCGGCAGCTCCGGCGCTACGTGCGCAAGCTGGGCAATCCCGTCGCCGGGCGCGACCCGGCGGGACGGATCTGGCTTTTCTTCGTCAGCGTGTCCGTCGGCGGATGGGCGGGCAGCGCCGTCAACGCCGTGGTCTCGACGGACGAGGGCACGAGCTGGAGCCCGCCGCGCCGCCTGATCAGCTCGCCTTTCTTCAACATCAGCACCCTGGTGAAGGGCGTGCCGCTCCCGCTTTCCGACGGAACCACGGCGCTGCCCGCGTATCACGAGTTCCTCGGCAAGTTCGGCGAGCTGCTGCGAGTGGACGGCGACGGACGCGTGATCGGCAAGACGCGCCTCTCCTGGGGCAAGTCCTCGCTGCAGCCGGTGATCGTGCCGCGCTCCGGGACCGAGGCGGTCGCCTTCATGCGCTACGCGGGAGGCCGGCCCGCGCGCGTCCTCGTGACGCGCACGAACGACGCGGGCGCGCACTGGAGCGAGCCCGCGAAGACCTCGCTCCCCAATCCCGACGCCGCGGTGGGCGGCGTGCTGCTCGCCGGAGGGCCGCTCGTCCTCGCCTTCAACAACGCCGAGGAGAACCGCGAAGACCTGTCGCTCGCGGTCTCCGGCGACTTCGGCGCGAGCTGGCGCGTGGCGCGCAGCCTCGAGGGCGCGTCGCTGCCGCCGCCGCACGCGCCGGTCCCCGAGTACTCCTATCCCTGGATCATGCAGGACCGCGCGGGCGACGTGCACGTGCTCTACACCTGGGGCCGCACGCGCATCAAGCACGCGGTCTTCAACCGGGCCTGGCTGGAAGGCGGCCGATGACGGATCTCGCCGGGCTT
>DATEGT010000186.1:0-5940 GCA_035280025.1 Burkholderiales bacterium
TGCACGCTCTGCTGCTCGGCGAGCCGGACCTGCGCGGCGGAGCTTCGCCCGGCGAGACCGTCGGCGACCGCCTCGAGCGCGCCGCGGGCCGCGCCGAGCGCGGGGCCGATGAGCGTGAACGGGAAGCTCGCGAACACCGGCATGCGGTAGAGATACCCGGGGTTCGCGGCCGACCCCGGCGTCGGGCCGCCTTTCAGCTTCGAGATGCCGAGCACGCGGTGCGCGGGGACGAACAGCCCGCCGACCACGATATCGTTGCTGCCGGTGCCGGCGAGGCCGGCCGAGAACCACGTGTCCTCGACGCGCGCGCCCGCGAGCGGAATCGCGGCGAAGGCGCTCTCGCCGGACGCGAGCGGCGCCATCAGGATCGCCCAGCGGCACAGGTCGACGCCGCTCGAGAATTTCCACCGGCCGCTCAGCACCAGGCCGCCTTGCGCCGGCTCGGCTTTCGCGTCGATTGCGAGGAAGGAGGTCGCGATCAGCGCTCCGCGGTCTTCCGCCCAGACTTCGTCCTGCGCTTCGGCCGGAAACATTCCGAGGAGCCAGGAGTGGGAGGCGATGACCGAGAGCACCCAGGCGCTCGAGGCGCAGGCGCGCCCGATCTCGGCGGCGAGGCGCGTGTGCGTGCCGTAGTCCATCTCGAATCCGCCGTGGCGCGACGGCTGCAGGACGCGGAAGAAGCCCGCGTCGGAGAACGCGCGCGCGGTGTCGCCGCCGATCCGCCGGAGCTCCTCGGTCTCTTTCGCGCGCGCCCGCAGATCCGGCGCCATCTCGCGCGCGAGGGCGACCAGGCGATCGGCCGATGGAGTCGCGGACATCCCGAAGTTCCCCGCTGCGTGGAGGCGGACGCGTTGCATTTAAGCCCGCATTACTTGTATAGTCAATCGAAGCTCCCCGAAGAAGCGCTCCTGCATGTCCAAGCGGTTTCCGGCGTCCATCACGGGCATCGACGCTGCCGTTTTCGGCGTCCTCGATCTGCGGAAGGCCGCGCGATTCCTCGACGACTGGGGATTGCGCAGGGCGCGCTCGGGGCGATCCGGCGCGGACTACCGCTGCGTGGACCGGTCGGAGGTCATCGTGAGGGCGGCGGACTCGCGCGAACTGCCGCCCGCGGTCGAGCCGGGATCCACGCTGCGGGAGATCGTCTGGGGCGTCCCGAGCCGGCGCTCGCTCGACGCCATCGCGTCCGGCCTCGCGCGGGATCGCGGCGTGACCGAGGACCCCGACGGCACGGTGCACAGCGTCGACGACATGGGGCTCGCGATCGGCTTCCGGCTGAGCCGGCGCGTGACGCTCCGGTCGCGGCCCGCGGCGTTCAACACGCCCGGGTGCGCGGTCCGCGTCGACCGGCACGCGCCCTACTACGAGCGCGCGGCGCCCCGCGAGATCAGCCACGTCGTCCTGGGGGTGCCCGACATCGGGGCGGTGGAGCGCTTCTACTGCGGGCGCCTGGGGTTCCGCGTTTCCGACCGCTACGTCGGGCGCGCGGTCTTCCTCCGCGCGGCCCCCGCGGGCAACCACCATCACCTGTTCGTGCTGAACAGCGCCGACCGCAAGGTCCGCTTCAACCACATCGCTTTCAAGGTGCGCGACATCCACGAGGTGATCGGCGGCGGGCAGGCGCTCGCCGCGCGCGGATGGGAAACCCACGCGGGCCCGGGGCGGCACTATCCGTCCTCGGCGTGCTTCTGGTACTTCCGGAGCCCGCTGGGCGGCGCGGCGGAATACGCCGCCGACGAGGACATGGTGACGCCGAGATGGCGGCCGCGCCGGTTCGTGATGCGCCCGGAGAATTTCTCGGAGTGGCGCTTCAACTCGCCGGCGGGGCGGGGAGGCCTCGCGGGCGCCGCCATCGCGGGCAGCCGCAGCGCGTAGCCCGCCCGCGACCATGCGCGAGAGCCCGGACACCGTACTCTCGCTGGAGAAAGTGCGCGTCGCCTTCGGCGGCCGGCCGGTGCTCTCGGACATCTCGTTCGGCGTCGCGAGCGGCGAGTTCCTCTGCGTCGTCGGCCCTTCGGGCTGCGGCAAGACGACGCTGATACGGATGCTCGCCGGGCTGCTCGCGCCCAGCGGCGGGGAAATCGTCTTCCAGGGGCGCCCGCTCTCCGGCACCGGCCGCGAGCGCGCGATCGTCTTCCAGGACTATTCCAAGGCGCTCCTGCCCTGGCGCACGGTCGCCGGCAACGTCGCGCTCAGCCTCGAGGCCTGCGGGATCGCCGAGCCCGAGCGCCGCCGCCGCGTCGGCGCGCTGCTCGCGAAGATGCGGCTGGAATCGGCGGCCGACCGCTATCCCGGCCAGCTCTCCGGCGGCATGCAGCAGCGGGTGCAGATCGCGCGCTGCCTCGCGCAGGAGCCCAAGCTCCTGCTCATGGACGAGCCCTTCGGCGCGCTCGACGCGATCACGCGCCAGGATCTGCAGGACGAGATCGCGCGCCTGGCCGCCGAGCAGCGCACCACCGTCGTGTTCATCACGCACGATCTCGAGGAGGCGATCTATCTCGGCGACCGCGTGATCGTGCTCGCCGCCGAGCCCGGCCGGATCGCCGAGATGATCGAGGTGGGGATCCCGCGGCCGCGCAGCCAGCTCGAGACGCGCGAGGACCGGCGCTTTCTCGAGCACCGCCACCGTCTGTTCGGCCTGCTGCAGAGGCACTGAGGCATGCGGCGGATCCTGCGCGGCGCCTTGATCCCGGCGGCGGCGCTCGTCCTGTGGGAGGCGGGGAGCCGCGCGGGCGTCCTGCCGATGGACACGATGTCGCGGCCCTCGGACGTCGCGACGGCGTTCGCGCTCGCGCTCGCCGACGGCTCGATCCTGCGGGCGACCTGGCAGACGGTCGAGGCGGCGCTCGCCGGCTTCGCGATCGCCGCCGCCGGCGGGATCCTCGTGGGCGTGGTCCTGGGGCTGTCGCCGCTCCTCGAGCGCACCGTCGGCCCCTCGATCGAGGCGCTGCGTCCCGTCCCGGCCGTGGCGCTCACGCCGCTGACGCTGCTTCTGTTCGGCTTCGGGCTGCGCATGGAGGCCGCGGTGGTCGCGATCGCGTGCGTCTGGCCGGTGCTGCTCGTCACGATCGCGGCGGTGCGCGGCATCGAGCCCCGCCTGCTCGAGGTCGCGCGGGCGCTGCGGCTGCCGTTCGCCTCGCGGCTCCGCAAGATCATCCTGCCGGCCGCGCTCGGGCGCATCCTGGTGGGGCTGCGCGTGTCGCTCAGCATCTCGCTGATCGTGGCGGTCACGGTCGAGATCGTCATGAATCCCCGCGGCCTGGGCTACGGCATGATCGTCGCGTCGCAGTCGCTGAAGCCCGACCTCATGTACGCGCAGCTGCTGTGGCTGGGGTTTCTCGGCTGGGGGCTGAACGCGCTGCTCACACGGGTCTTCGGCGGCTGGCACGGCGCGTTCGGGCCGGGGGTGCAGCCTTGAGGCGCCTGGCGGAGATCTCGGGCGCGGCGCTCTTCGCCGCGGCGCTGCTGCTCCTGTGGCAGGTGCTCGCCGACCGCCAGTTCATCCCGCAGGTCTTCTTCCCCTCGCCCTCGCGCACGCTCGGCGAGCTCGCCCGCCAGATCGCCTCGGGACAGATCTGGGCGCCGCTCGGGGCGACCGCCTACCGGATGTTCTGCGGCTGGGCGCTCGCCTCGCTCGCGGGCGTGGTGCTCGGCGCCGCGATCGGCTTCTCGCGGGCGGCGCGCGAGGTCCTGGAGCCGCTGCTCGAGTTCATGCGTCCGCTGCCCGCCTCGGCGGTGATCCCGGTCGCGATCCTGTTCCTCGGCTTCAGCAACGCGATGACCGTCGCGGTCATCGCCTTCGGGGCGGTCTGGCCGGTGCTGCTCGGCAGCCTGCACGGCTTCGTGTCGATCGAGCGCCAGCTCGCCGACGTCGCGGCGGTCCTCGGGCTTCCGCGCCTGCAGGGGTTCGCGAAGATCGCGGTGCCGAACGCGCTGCCCGACATCCTCGCCGGCGCCAGGGTGGGCCTCGCGATCGCGCTGATCCTCGCCGTGGTGACCGAAATGCAGGCTTCGCAGACGGGGCTGGGGCAGAATATACTTCTCGCGCAGCGCTCGTTCCGGAGCCCGGAGCTGTACGCGGGCCTGGTGACGCTGGGAATCGTCGGTTTCGCGATCAATCACGCGATCGTCCTGCTCGAGCGGCGGCTGCTGCGCTGGCGCGGCGCGGCGGTCTGAACGCACAAGGAGGAACAAGGCATGATCCGCATCGTCATCGCTTCGCTGCTCGCGGCACTGGCGCTTCCGGCCGCGGCGCAGCAGCCCAAGGCGAACATCGGCTACATCGGCGCGGCCGATTTCACGCCGCTGTTCGTCGCCAAGGACAAGGGCTTCTTCGCCAAGCACGGGCTGGACGCGACGCTCACGCGCGCCCAGATCGCGCCCAACGTCGGCCCCGCGGTGATCTCGGGCGACCTGCAGATCGGCATGGGAACCGCGCCCAACCTGCTGCACGCCGCGGAGGGGGGCCTGCCGCTCGTCGCGGTCGCGGCCGCGTCGCGCATGAAGAAGGGCAACCCGATCGCGGGGCTGGTGGGGCGGAGCGGGGTCGCGATCAAGACTGCGGCCGACCTGCGCGGCAAGACGATCGCGAGCCCGGGGCTCAACACCATGCTCACCGAGATGCTCGAGAAATGGCTGCACGACCACAAGGTCGCGCGCGGCGAGTACACGATGGTGGAGGTGGTGTTCCCGCAGCAGCCCGACATGCTGAAGAGCGGGCGGGTCGACGCCGCGATCACCATCGAGCCGTTCCGCTCGAAGATGATCGGCGACAGGACCGCGTTCAACATTGCGGACTACGTCGGCGAGGTCAACCCGGACCTGCTCGCGGTGCTGTGGATGGCGAGAAGGGACTGGGCGGAGAAGAACCCCGCGGCGATCCACGCGTTCCGCGCGGCCTACGCCGAGGCGATCGAGTGGTGCGCCAAGAACCCCGAGGAGTCGAAGAAGATCCAGGCGAAGTACATCGGCTTCGCTTCTCCGGTCGTGCCCGACTACGGCGTCGAGGTCAAGCTCTCCGACATGGAGTTCTTCGAGAAGGTCGAGCGCGAGCTCGGCAAGCTGCGCGGGCCGGTGGACGTCGGCAAGCTGGTGTGGAAGTAGGCTAGGCGGCGCCCTTGCACTTGTTCCGGAACAGCTCGAGCGGGATGTCGCCGAGGCCGCCGATCCGGTCGCCCGAATAGGTCATCGACATCCGCATCGTGGCCGGGGAGCCCGTGAAGAAGATGACGACCCCGTCTCCGTAGCTCTTCCTCTCGCCCGGGTAGTAGCTCGACAACTTGTACTCGTCGCCGACGCTGTAGTAGACCGTGACGCCGGGGTCCTTCTTCAGGAACTCCCTGATGATCGCCTTCATCCGCCCGTCCGGGGCGCGCTCGAACCGCGCCAGGGCGATCACGCTGGACTTGCTGATCTGCTCGTCTATCCCGAGCTCGTGGAACGGCTTCCCGGGCTCGACCGCGCCGGCGGAACCCGATTCGCCCGGGGGCGGGGGACGCCCGCGTTCGGAGAGATGCTCGTTGGCTGCGCGCTCGATGCGCGAGGCGAACATCGGCGTGATCGCGTAGGCGGCCAGGTACCACACGGCGACGAACGAGATGGCGAAACCGCAGCCATAGACCAGGCCTTCAGCGAATTTTTTGAGCATGATTCAGGGGCAACGATAGGCGATGCCCTCGACCGCCGCCAGCAGTCCGGCCGTCACGAACACCGTGTTGCCGCCGAGTCCAACGGCCTGGTTGCGAAGCTCGGCGTCCCCGTTCCACGTGTCGGCTTGACCCTGCGAATTGCGGGGCACGCGAATGTTGCCGACCGCGGCGCAGGCCGAGACATCCGAGGCATTCTTTGTCATACGTACCTTGTCGGCACCCGGGGCGAGCGCAACACACGCCGCCAGGAAGATCACGGAGAAAGCAACAGCGGAGACAAGCCGGACATCAT
>DATEGT010000187.1:0-30832 GCA_035280025.1 Burkholderiales bacterium
ATCGCCTTCTGCTCCATGCCCCGCTTCAGCGCGTCCTGCTCCGACACGCCGTGCTTCTCCGCGTACTCGCGCACGTCCTGCGTGATCTTCATCGAGCAGAAATGCGGCCCGCACATCGAGCAGAAGTGCGCGAGCTTCGCGCCCTCCTGCGGCAGGGTCTCGTCGTGGAACTGCTTGGCCTTGTCGGGGTCCAGGCCGAGATTGAACTGATCCTCCCAGCGGAACTCGAAGCGCGCTTTGGAGAGCGCGTTGTCGCGAATCTGCGCGCCGGGATGGCCTTTCGCGAGGTCGGCCGCGTGCGCCGCGATCTTGTACGCCATGATGCCGTCCTTCACATCGTCCTTGTCAGGCAGTCCGAGGTGCTCCTTCGGCGTCACGTAGCAGAGCATCGCGGTGCCGTACCAACCGATCATGGCAGCGCCGATCGCGCTAGTGATGTGATCGTATCCTGGAGCGATATCGGTGGTTAGGGGTCCGAGCGTATAGAACGGAGCTTCCTTGCAGTATTCCAGCTGGAGATCCATGTTTTCCTTGATCAGCTGCATCGGCACGTGCCCCGGTCCCTCGATCATTACCTGGCAGTCGTGGCGCCAAGCAATATCGGTCAGCTCGCCCAAGGTCTTAAGCTCCGCGATCTGCGCTTCGTCGTTCGCGTCGTAGATCGAGCCGGGCCGCAAGCCGTCGCCGAGCGAGAAGGACACGTCGTACGCGGCCATGATCTCGCAGATTTCGTCAAAATGCGCATAGAGAAAGCTCTCTTCATGATGCGCGAGGCACCACTTCGCCATGATCGAGCCGCCTCGCGAGACGATACCGGTCATGCGCTTCGCCGTCATCGGGATGAACGGCAGGCGCACCCCCGCATGGATGGTGAAGTAGTCGACGCCCTGCTCGGCCTGCTCGATCAGCGTGTCGCGGAAAATCTCCCAAGTAAGCTCCTCGGCCTTGCCGTCGACTTTTTCGAGCGCCTGGTAGATCGGCACCGTGCCGATCGGCACCGGCGCGTTGCGGATGATCCACTCGCGCGTTTCGTGGATGTGCTTGCCGGTAGAAAGATCCATCACGGTGTCTCCGCCCCAACGGATCGCCCAGGTCATCTTCTCCACCTCCTCGGCGATCCCCGAGGTCACCGCCGAGTTGCCGATGTTCGCGTTTATCTTCACCAGGAAGTTCCGTCCGATCACCATGGGCTCGGACTCCGGATGATTGATGTTGGCGGGGATGATGGCGCGGCCGCGCGCGACTTCGTCGCGCACGAATTCGGCAGTGATGAGCCTAGGGGTCGATGCGCCGAAGTGCTGGCCCGGATGCTGGCGCGTGACCAGATCGGGAAGCGAGTCGCGCCGCTGGTTCTCGCGGATGGCAATGTACTCCATCTCCGGAGTGACGATCCCCTTTTTCGCGTAATGCATCTGCGTCACGCAGCGCCCCGGCTTCGCGCGACGCGGCTTGCGCTTCAGCTCGAAGCGCAGCTCGGCGAGCTTCGGATCGGCGAGGCGCTCGCGGCCGTAGCGCGAGGTGGGGCCCGGCAGGTCCTCGGTGTCGGTGCGGCCGGCGATCCATTCCCGCCGCAGAGGGGCGAGGCCTTGCCTGATGTCGATCCTGACCTGTGGATCGGTGTAGGGTCCCGAAGTGTCGTACACGAAGATTGGTGGATTCCCTTCGGCTCCGAACGACGCCGGTGTGTCCGATTGCGTGATTTCGCGCATGGGCACGCGCACACCGGGACGCGTCCCCTCCACATATACCTTGCGCGAGTTAGGCAGCGGCTTCACTGCCGCGTCGTCGACATGCGCGGTCGCGGCGATGAACTTGGGATTGGCGTTCATGGCACTCCTCTCACACTCAGCCGCGTGGGAGCGCATGAACCGGTCGTTCAACGCTTCCCTGCGGCGGCATTATCCGCATCAGGTTCGAAGGGTTTGCTCTCACCCGGCCGGACAAGAATCGCGTCCGCCAGGACCCCTACGTTGCTCGGGAAAACTTACTCCAACCCTCGTTCCTTGGCAAGCACTCTGCCGGCGAATCACTCGCCGGAACGTACCGCAAACGTCAGACGTATGCAGTTCCGCTCCCCGACTCGGCTGTATCCCGCGTCGCTCGCGAGCGACCGGATCAGCTTCAGGCCGAGTCCACCCACGGGCTGCTGCGCGATCAGTACCGCAGTATCCATTGGCCGAAATTCGCCGAAGGGATTGTGCGGAGGAGCCGCGTCCTCGTAACGCAGGGTGAATCCGACATCGTCGTGCTCGAAAGCGAGCCACACGGGAGACTCACTCTCTTCACGATATCCGTGGGTTACGGTGTTCGTGAATAGTTCCTCGACGATGAGGACGATCTTAAGGCAATCTTCCCGACCGATTCCAGCTGTGGTGCACGCGGTTTCGACAAAACTCCGGATTTCTGCCATCGAGTCCATCCTGGCCGGGAACCGGGCGAGCGGGACGTTAGCCATAGACGGAATGAGCCGGAAAAAGGCCGTTTAAGCTATTATAGAAAAAAGCGCCCCTCGTGGGCGTTGGCCGCTCCGGTCGTGCAGGGAAGTTGACCAATTATTGGGGGGTCAATATGCAAGCAATTCGTCGAATCGACGTTTGTCGGGTCGTTATCGCGTGCGCGCTCGGTCTCGCGTCGGCGATGGCGCTGGCGACCGACATCGCGCAGTTCAAAGTCGCGAAGGGCGCGGTGTATCTCGAGCGCGGCGGGAAGCGCGTCCCAGCCTACGTCGGGACCCATTTGCAGGCGACTGACGTAGTGGTCACCGGCGCGGACGGGTCGGCGGGAATTACGTTCATCGACAATTCGCTGCTGTCGGTCGGGCCGAATAGTGTGCTGCAGATCGAGCGCTATGCGTTCAACTCCACGACGCATGAAGGCGTCTTCGACACAACGCTCTCCCGGGGGACGCTTTCGATGGTTTCGGGCAAAATCGCCAAGCAGTCGCCCGATTCCGTGAAGGTCAGGACGCCGTCCTCCATCCTCGGAGTGCGTGGAACCGAATTCCTGGTGCGCACGGGCGAATGAGGTGTAAAGCGGATTCATGCTCTCGCGCTACCTAGGGCCTCTGGCGGCGCTTCTGGTCCTGGGTGGTTGCGCAACCTCCCAAGATCTTGTCGTTCTGCTTCCGGACAAGGACGGCAAGGTCGGAAAAGTCTTCGTTCACAACCCCAAAGGCGACGTAACGCTCGACAGCGCCTACGCCGCGGCGCGCACATCCGGCGACGGCATGCAGCGCAGTACGGCGAGCCAGAGCGAGGTGAGGGATGTGTTCGGCAGCGCGCTCACCGCGATGCCGCCGCGGCCGATTTCCTTCACGCTCTACTTCGAGAGCGGCACCGACGAGTTCACCGACCAGTCCAAGCAGGAGGTGAAACGCGTTCTCGCCGAAATGGCTCGGAGGCAGGCGCCGGAGATCACCGTCATCGGTCACACCGACCAGGTCGGCCCGGATCCTACGAACGACGCGCTTTCCCTGCAGCGCGCCGAGCGCGTGAAGTCGATACTGGTCGGCATGGGCATTCCTCCCGGCCGCATACTCACCGCCGGACGAGGCAGACGCGAGCCCCTGGTTCGGACCGCCGAAGGTGTCTCCGAGCCCCGCAATCGCCGAGTGGAAATCAGCGTCCGTTAGGCCCTCTCCAGCGCAGCACCAGAAGGGTGAGATCGTCGGCCACCTCGGCCTCCCCCACGAACCGCGACACGTCGGCCTTGATCGCCTCGACGATCGCGGACGGGCTCTCCGTGCCCGCGTGACTCTTCAGTGCACGCTCCAACCTGGGCACTCCGTAGAGCTCTCCGGCCGCGTTCATCGCTTCGGTGACCCCATCCGAAACCACGCAGAGGGTTTGCCCGGCCTTCATCGAATGTCGCCCGGCGGCGTAGGCGAATCCATCTAGCACGCATAGCGGCGGTCCTCCGCCGTCCGCCAGGCGGGCGACACCGCCGTGCGACGAGAGCACGAAAGGCGGCTCGTGCCCTGCATTGCAGTACTCGAGGCGGCCCGTTCCCGCGTCGAGCACTCCAGCAAACGCGGTCACGAACAGGGACTCCGGATTTTCGCGGGCGATTTCCGAGTTGGCTTCGCGCAGCAAGTCATCGACGTGCTGTCCCAGCCGCAGCGCGGCGCTCTTGCAAAGGGCCTTGCTGACGGCCATGAAGATGCTCGCAGGCAAGCCCTTCCCGGAGACGTCACCTACCAGAAAAAACATCCGCTCTCGGTCGAGCATGAAGAAATCGTAGAGATCGCCGCCGACCTCGCGGGCAGGATCCATCGCCGCTGCGATCTCGAAACGGCGCTCGGCGGGAAACGCCAAGTCGGGCCGTGGGAGAATGCCCGCTTGAATGCGGCGCGCGGCGTCGAGCTCGCCGGCGAGCCGCGCCGCAGCTTCGCGCTCGCGCTGCAAGCGATCCTGGAGCGATTTTTTCTGTGCGTTGGCTTCCCCCAGAGTTTCGACGAGCATTGCGGCGAAGAGAAATGCGGCCGCCGCCCCCGGCACCGACGCATCCAGCAGCACCCCGCCCGCCCTGTAGGCTCCGAAGCCCGCGAGGCCCAGCGCGGCCAGCATCAGGACGACCAAGGCCGTCGAGCGCCCCGGAGAGAGGCGCGGGACGCAGTACACCACGATCAGTCCCGCCGCCACCAGAGCAAACGCCTCGACCCAGGGGCCCCATCGCGGACGCACCAGGAGATCGCCGTCGAATACATTCTCCAGAACCTGCGCGTGTATCTCGATGCCCGGCATGCGCTCGCCCAAAGGCGTGCTTCGATAGTCGATCAGGCCGAGTCCTGTCACTCCGACCAGTACCAGCTTGCGTTCCAAGCGCCCGGCCTCGGTCTCTCCCTCCATCACCTCCGCGGCAGAAACGAATCGATCCGCATCGTGGGGCGTGTAATGTACCCAGATGCGTCCGTCCGGCTGCGTGGGCACGCTGAGGTCGCCGATGCTCACGGCTTCCACCCCGGCGGCGCCGCCGTGCACGGTGAACAGAGGTTCGCCGCTGGCGACGCGCAGGGTCTCCAGGCTGAGCGGCAGTACGGGCGCAGCGCCGATGACGGCGACCATGGGGACGCGGCGGACGACCCCCGCTTCGGTATCTGCGCTCAGCAACCCATGACCCTTGGCGGCCGCGTCGATCTCGGGCAGGCTGTGTAGCGCTCCCGGATAACGCCGCAGCGACTTCAGCGCCTCGGCGTGCCTCTGCAGCGACGGGGTCGTGGGCGCCGTATCGGAGACAGCGCCGGTCTCGAGGCCGGCAATCCCCAGAGCCACGGGAGCCGCTCGAATCGACGCCGCGAGTATCGCGTCGTGGTGGGGGAGCCCGGCCAAGCGCTCGGCCAGTTTCGGATCCTCGGCCGCGACCGAGGGCGCCAGCCACTCCGGGGAAAGCCGGTCGGGTTCGGGAAACAGTAGATCGACACCGATCGCCGCGGGCCGCGCGGCGGCGATCCTGTCAAACAGCCTGGCAACCAGGGTTCGCGGCCAGGGCCACTGGCCGAAGCGCTTCAGGCTCTCCTCGTCGATGGCGACGATGACCGCCGGGCCCGAGCGCCGCTGGCGCGGCGACATTTCCTGGTACTCGTCGAGCCACGCCAAGCGCATCGCGCCGATCACCGGCATGTCCTCCCACAGAACCGGCACCAGGAGAACCGCGAGCAGAATCAGGCCGTGCCTAACGCCACGCCGGTTCAACGCGGCGCCCAGCCCCCCCACCCCGGGCGAGCCCCCGCTCAGAGTTCGATCTCCATCCCGTCGTACGCCGCAGAGACGCGCAGCGGCGGACCGGTTCTCGAAATTTCCTCGTAGCGGAGCGTCTCCCGCCAGATCTGAGCGATGCTCTCGTCGTTGTTGGCGGGCTCGTGGTGGAAGAGCACGAGGTGCTTGGCGTTGGCGAGCTGACACAGCTCGACGGCCACGACGTTGCTCGAATGCCCCCAATCCTCCTTGACCGACACGGCCTCCGCGAGAGAGTACATGGCGTCGAAGATCACCAGGTCGGCATCGGCAAAGAAAGTCGCCGCGCCCTCCACCTCATCGGGGATATCCAGACGGTGTTCCGAATCGGTTGAGTACACGATGACCCGCCCGTCGCGGACGAATCGATAGCCGTACGAATCACCCGAATGGTTCTGCCGCCTGGCGGTGACGCTCCAGCCTGCGATGTCGTAGCTGCGGCCTGGCTGAAGGGCAACGAACTCTATCGATGCCGCGAGGCTGTCGAAGGGCACAGGAAAGCTCGGAGGATCCTGCTGACGCCGCAACGCGGCTTCTATGTTCGTGTGGCAACCGTAGATCCGGATCTTGTTCCCCGGGACATACGCCGGCCCGAAAAACGGGAAGCCCATGATGTGATCCCAGTGAACGTGGGACTGGAAGACGTGAAAGGTGTTCCTCTTGGAGGGACCGTCGCGGGTGACCACGTGATTCCCGAAGGCGCGCACTCCGCTCCCCAGATCGCACAGAACGTATTCGCCGTCGCCCGCGTCAAGCTGGACGCAGGCGGAATTTCCTCCGAAGGTGTGGGAAACGGCGAAATCGAGTTCGGTGTCGACCCACCTTCGCGCTTTTTCCTGCGTGTCCAGATCCTTGCCCGACGCCGCGACGATCGCGCTCGCGAGCTTGTCGCGAATCGAGGCGCAGTCCAGAGACACGGGGATTGAACCTCTCGTTCCCCAGAACGTAACCCACAGCGCCATCGGTCAGGCACTGCTCGAATCGTAGGCGGCTAGCGCGGTCGCCGAGACCTTCCCCAAGGCCTCGCGCACGGTTCCGAAGCACTGGAACACGAGATTGAAGCGGCTGATCTCGAAGATTTCCCGCACGACCGGCTGGAGGTCGGCAACGACGATTGTTCCTTCCTGCTCACGGACTTTCTTGGCCGCGAGCATCAGCACACGCAAGCCCACGCTGCTGATGTAGTCGACTTTCGAGAAATCGAGCACCACGCGCTCCCCGCCCTTGCGGCAGTTGGCGACGCGCGAATCGAGATCGGACTTCAGGCGGTCGGTAGTGCTGTTATCGATGCGTCCGGCCGGTGTGAGCACCAACGTGTCTCCGTAACGCTTCTCGGATACTTGCATGCATCAGGCTCCGGGCCAGTTGGGGTGCCCTGTTTTCAGGCTTGAACGCAATCTTCGGAAAATTCGTCAGCGTCGGGAGCCTATTCTGATTCATCACAAAGCGCTCTTCAAGTGCAGCCCGCCGGCCGAGTTGCCCGGCAAACAGTGCTAGAATCGCGGCCTTCCGCATCGTCCGTTTTCTCCATGAGCGTCGAGCAAGCGCGCTTCAACATGATCGAGCAGCAGATCCGGCCCTGGGATGTGCTCGACCAGGACGTCCTTGATCTCCTCTACGCCGTGCGTCGCGAGGAATTTGTCCCGCCCGCCTACCGCGATCTAGCCTTTTCGGATTTGGAGATCCCGCTATACGAGGGTGCGCGCCCATGCGAACGCATGCTGCAGCCGAAAGTCGAAGCGCGAATTCTCCAGGAGCTGGCGGTGCGGAAGCACGAGCGCGTGCTCGAAGTGGGTGCCGGAAGCGGATATCTAGCGGCGCTGCTCGCCGCCCGCGCGCAGCACGTGCATTCGGTGGAGATCAATCCCAAGCTGAAGGCGTTCGCCGAAGGCAACCTGCAGCGCTCCGGAATCGACAACGTCGCGGTCGAGCAGGGAGACGCCGCGCAAGGCTGGGCAACGCACGCGCCCTACGATGTCATCGTGCTTACCGGTTCCACGCCTGTCTTGCCGCAGTCTTTCCTCTTGCACTTGAAGGTCGGGGGGAGGTTGCTCGCGGTCGTGGGCGATCCGCCGGTGATGGAGGCACGGCTCATCACCTGCGTCGACCAGGGGGTGCACCATACCATCGACCTCTTCGAGACGTCGCTCGCGCCGCTGAAAAACGCGATGCAGCCCGGGCGCTTCCAGTTCTGATGCCCCCTCGGCCGAGCCCGGAGCGGCTGCAGCGCCGCCTCGCCCCTCTATTGATTCTCGGGTTTGCGGTCACTCCCGCGCGGGCGGCGGATCTGCTGCAGATCTATCGCGACGCTCTGGCGAACGATTCGACTTATGCCTCCGCGCGCGCGGCGCGCGACGCCGGACTGGAGAGCGTGCCGCAGGGCCTGGCCCAGCTCCTGCCGACGTTGAACGCGACGGGCTTCAACCAGGCGAACAATGTCGACATCAAGTTCCGTGAGGTTGCGGGAGTGGGAGTGCCGCTCGAGTCGCATCGTATCGGCCCGACCAGCGCGTTCACCGTGACGCTGACGCAGCCGCTCTTCAACTGGCAGAGCTTTCAAGTCTACAAGGAGGCCGGTTTCAAGGCCGCGCAGGCGGAGGCTATCTTCGGCCAGGCGACGCAGGATTTGATAGTTCGCGTCGCGCAGGCCTATTTCGACGTGCTCGCCTCGCAGGACGGCCTGACGTTCATTCAGGGGCAGAAGGTGGCGATCGCCGAGCAGCTCGCTCAGGCGAAGCGGAACTTCGAGGTCGGCACGGCGACGATCACAGATACCCATGAAGCGCAGGCCCGCTTTGACCTCGCAACTTCGCAGGAAATCGCGGCCCAGAGCGATCTCGAGATCAGGAAGCGCACGCTGCAGCAGATCGTAGGCAAGTTTCCGGAGCAACTCGTGCCCCTCAAGGCCAACATAGAGCTCAACCCGCCCAAGCCCAATTCGATGGAGGATTGGGCCACCGCAGCCTCGACTCAGAGCTACCCGGTCCGCGCTCAGGAGGCCGCCGTCGAGGTCGCGGTTCTCGAGATCGAACGCACGCGGGCGGGGCATCTGCCCACACTGAACATCGTAGGCAATGCCGGGGTGAGCTCCACGGGCATCAGCACAACCGCGCAGGTCAACACCGCGGCGGATTCCACGAACTACAATATCGGCCTGCAGTTTTCGATCCCTCTCTACGCCGGCGGCAACGTGAGCTCGCTCGTCAGGCAAGCGGTCGCCAGCCGCGAAAAAGCTCAGCAGGACCTGGAGAGCACGCGCCGGACCTCGGCGCTCAGCGCGCGCCAGTCGTTCCTCGGAGTCACCAACGGCATGGCCCAGGTGAAGGCGCTGGAAGCCGCGCTCGTCTCCAGCCGCAGCGCGCTGGACTCGAACAAGCTCGGTTACGAGGTCGGCGTGCGCATCAACATCGACGTGCTGAACGCTCAGCAGCAGGTGTTCAGCACGCTGCGCGACCTTTCCAGGGCGCGCTACGACACCATCCTGAACGGGCTGCGCCTCAAGGCGGCGTCGGGAACGCTGACCGACGGGGACGTCGAGGACATCAACCGCCTGCTCGGCGCCAACTAGGCCCGGAGCAGCCGCTCGCACATGGCGAGCGTCCGCTGCGCCGCGCCGCGATGGGTCGCGCAGAAAGCGATCCCCGCCTTTCCCATGCGCGCGCGAAGATCGGCGTCGTCCAGCAGCAACCTCGCCCGGCGAAGCATGTCGTCCGCGCCATCCACCCGCAGCGCCGCACCTGCGGCGATCGCGCTCGCGGCTGCTTGCGCGAAATTGTAGGTGTACGGTCCGACGAGGACCGGCACGCCAGCAGCGCTGGCCTCGATCAGATTCTGTCCGCCGTAGGCGAGCAGGCTTCCTCCGACAAATGCCACGTCGCACGCGCGATAGTAGGCGGCCATTTCGCCCATGCTGTCCCCAAGCACCACCGCGCAATCGGCATCGAACGGTCCACCGGCGCTCCGCCGCGCGAGCTTCAAGCCCCGGGCGGCAACGAGCTGCGCCACAGCGTCGAAGCGCTGCGGATGCCTCGGCACGATCACCACCAGGAAGTCCCTCGGGGAATCCCGGTCGAGGGCGTCGAGAATCAGCTCTTCTTCGCCCTCGCGCGTGCTCGCGGCGAGCAATACCTTACGGGCTCCGAACCGCTGCCTCAGTTGCGCGGCGAGCGAGTCGCTCCCTGCCGCCGGCTCCACGTCGAACTTGAGATTTCCGGTGACCTCAATGCGGCGCGCGCCGAGGGATCGAAGCCGCTCGGCGTCTTCCGTGGTTTGCGCCGCGACCGCGTCCAGGCTGCCGAGCGCCTCCCGGACTAGCGGCCCGACGACCGCGTAGCCTCGTGCCGATTTCGCCGACATGCGGGCGTTGGCCAGCACGAGCGGCACTCGCGCGCGCCGGCACTCGGCCACCAAATTGAACCAGATCTCGGTTTCCATCAGAATTCCGAGACGTGGCCTGAAATGCCGCAGAAAACGCCTGACCGCGAAGGGGTAGTCGTAGGCGAGCCAGGCGACTCGAGCCGAGCCGGCCAAGAGGCCTTCGGCTGCCTCCCGGCCGGTAGCGGTCATCTGGGTGATCAGCAAGTCGCATTCGGGATGACGCTCCTTGAGCGCGCGGAGCAGCGGCTCGGCGGCGCGCGTCTCGCCCAGGGACACTGCGTGCAGCCACACCACGGGGCGCTCGGCGGCCCTCTCATAGAAGCCGAATCGCTCCCACGGATTCTCGCGGTATCGCGGTTCCTCCCGCCCGCGCCACCACAGCCGCGCGAGCACGAAAGGCAGCGCGAGCCACAGCAGCACCCGGTAGCCGGCGCGCCACATCAGCGCGCCCCCTCCGGCCAGGCCCGGAAAGCGGTTAGAATGCCGTGCATAAGCCGCTGATTATACGGGTTGGCTGCCTTATTCTTCGCGCCCATGCCCCTGTCCGTGACGATCATTACGCGCAATGCAGCCTCTCAACTGGGGGATTGTCTTGCGAGCGTGGCTTTCGCCGAAGAGGTGGTGGTCGTGGATTCGGGCTCGACTGACGGGACGACCGAGCTCGCCGCGCGCCACGGCGCGCGCGTGATCGCCCAGGAGTGGCTCGGATTCGGCCCCCAAAAGCAATTCGCCGTCGAATCCGCAAGCCACGATTGGGTTCTGTGCCTGGATGCGGACGAAAGCCTCAGCGCGGATCTGCGCGAAGCGATCGTCGCCGAGCTCAGGGCGCCGCGCGGTTTCGTCTACGCGATGCCGCGCTGCAACCGCTTTCTGGGGCGCTGGCTCAGGCACGGCGAAGGCTACCCCGACTGGAGCGTGCGCCTGTTCCACCGCAACCATGCCCGCTGGGGCAACGAGCAGGTGCACGAAAAGGTGGTCACGGCCCGGCCGGTGCTGCGGCTGAGGGGAGATCTGCTGCACGATTCGGCCGAGACGCTGGAAAAGTATCTCGACAAGCAGAACCGCTATACCAGCCTGCAGGCGGAATCGCTGCGGGCCGCGGGCCGCAGCGCGAGCGTCCTGCAACTGGTCTTTTCGCCCGCGCTGCGCTTCGTCAAGTTCTACCTGCTGCGGCTCGGCTTCCTCGACGGGGTCGCCGGCCTGGTTCATATTGTGATCGGCTGCATGAACACGTTCAACAAGTACGCAAAGCTGAAAGCGCTGGGGCGGGCTCCGAAATGACGGTGCTGGTGACCGGAGGCGCGGGGTTCATCGGTTCCAACTTCGTGCTGGACTGGTTCGCGCAGGGAAGCGAGCCGCTGGTCAATCTGGACAAGCTCACCTACTCGGGCAACCCGGAGAATCTCGCGCCGCTCAAGGACAGTCCTTCGCACGTTTTCGTTCACGGCGACATCGGCGACCGGAAGACGGTGCGCCGCCTTCTCGAGATGCACGCCCCGCGCGCCATCGTGCACCTCGCGGCGGAAAGCCACGTCGATCGCTCGATCCACGGGCCCGACGAGTTCGTCCAGACGAACGTCATGGGCACCTTCGCCCTGCTCGAGGAGGCGCGGACCTGGTGGGAAAAGCAGCAGCCTTCGCAGCGCGACGAATTCAGGTTCCTGCACGTGTCGACCGACGAGGTGTTCGGCTCGCTCGCACCTAACGCTCCGGCGTTCAATGAATCGGCTCCGTTCGCTCCCAACAGCCCCTACGCCGCGTCCAAGGCCGCGGGCGACCACCTGGTGCGCGCCTACCATCAGACCTACGGGCTGCCGACGCTCACCGTGAACTGCTCGAACAACTACGGTCCATATCAGTTTCCGGAAAAGCTCATTCCGCTGATGATCGTGAACGCCATAGCGCTCAAACCCCTTCCGGTCTACGGCGAGGGCAACAACGTGCGGGACTGGCTGTTCGTGCGCGACCATTGCGCGGCGATCCGGCAGGTGCTCGCCGAGGGCCGGGTCGGCGAGAGCTACAACATCGGCGGCCACAATCAGAAGACCAACCTCGAGGTCGTCAACGCGATCTGCGCGCTTCTCGACGAAGCGCGCCCTCACAGCAAGATCCGGCACTCCTCGCTGATCTCGTTCGTGAAGGACCGCCCGGGGCACGACCGGCGCTACGCGATGGATTTCTCGAAGATCGCCATTCAGCTCGGCTGGGCGCCGTCCGAGACTTTCGAGTCCGGATTGCGCAAGACCGTGGCGTGGTACATCGACAACCCCGAATGGGTCGCTCACGTGACGAGCGGCGCGTACCGCCACTGGATAGACAAGAACTACGCCAATCGAGGTGAAGCGTGAAAGGCATCGTCCTCGCCGGAGGCTCGGGGACCAGGCTCTATCCGGTGACCGGGGCGGTATCCAAGCAACTGCTGCCGGTGTACGACAAGCCGATGGTCTACTACTCCCTGAGCACGCTGATGCTCGCCGACATCAGGGACATGCTCGTGATCTCCACGAGCGACGATTTGCCGCGCTTCGAGAAGCTGCTCGGCGACGGGTCTTCCTGGGGCATGAGATTCCGCTACAAGGCACAGCCCAAGCCGGAGGGCATAGCCCAGGCGCTGATCATCGGCGAAGAATTCATTGCGGGCGAGCCCTGCGCCCTGGTGCTGGGCGACAACATTTTCTACGGCCACGACCTGCCGGCGCAATTCGAGCGGGCGGCGAGAAATCCTTCCGGCGCAACAGTGTTCGCCTATCGCGTGAAGGACCCGCAGCGCTACGGCGTCGTCGAATTCGACTCGCGAAACCGAGCGCTTAGCATCGAGGAAAAGCCGCTGAAGCCGAAATCCTCGTACGCGGTCACCGGTCTTTACTTCTACGATCGAAGAGCGGTTTCCTTCGCGAAATCGCTCAAACCTTCGGCCCGCGGGGAACTCGAGATCACCGAGCTGAACCGGCGATACCTCGAAACGGGGGATCTTCGCGTCGAGATACTCGGTCGAGGCCACGCGTGGCTCGACACCGGGACGCACGAAACCCTGCTCGAGGCCAGCCAATTCATCGAGACCATCGAACGGCGGCAGGGCCTGAAGATCGGGTGCCCGGAGGAGATCGCGTATCACAAGCGATGGATCGGCCCGGCTCAGCTCAAGGCGCTCGCCGAGCCGCTGAAGAACAGCGGCTATGGCAATTACCTGCTTTCCCTGCTGCGCGAGGGCCAGCCCGGCGGATGAAGGTTACGCCGACCCGCCTGCGGGAAGTGCTGCTCATCGAGCCGGCGGTCTTCGGCGACGCGCGAGGCTTCTTCTTCGAGAGCTGGAACGAGCGGGAATTCGCGCGCGCCGGTATCCGGGCAAGCTTCGTCCAGGACAACCACTCACGCTCGGAAAAAGGCGTATTGCGCGGGCTCCACTACCAGATCCGGCAGCCCCAGGGCAAGCTCATCCGCGTCGTGCAGGGCGAGATCTTCGACGTCGTGGTCGACGTCCGCCGCAGCTCCGCGACCTTCGGCAGATGGGAGGGCGCCCGCTTGAGCGCGGAATCCCGAAACATGCTCTGGGTCCCGGTCGGGTTCGCGCACGGATTCTGCGTGCTGAGCGATTTTGCCGAAGTGCTCTACAAAGCCACGGATTTCTACGCTCCCGAGCACGAGCGCTCGATCGCGTGGAACGATCCGGACCTCGACATCGATTGGCCCCTGCCCGGCCCGCCCCTCCTCTCGCCGAAGGACGCAGGCGGCGCACGGCTGCGGGAGGCCGAACTGTTTCCGTGAGGATTCTCCTCACCGGAAAGCACGGGCAGCTCGGGTGGGAACTCGGCCGCAGCTTGGCGCCTGTCGGCGAGGTCCTCGCCCTCGACCGCGCCTCGCTCGATCTTGCGGACCGGGACCAGATCGTGCGGCGGGTGCGCGAAATCAGGCCCGGGCTGATCGTCAACGCAGCCGCGTACACCGCGGTGGACCGCGCGGAGTCGGAGCCCGAGCTCGCGGCCCGGATCAACGCCGTCGCGCCGAGGATTCTGGCCGAGGAGGCGCAACGCCTCGGCGCCCTGTTGATCCACTATTCCACCGACTACGTCTTCGACGGCGACAAGGGGTCGCCCTACGACGAGGCGGACCCGCCGAATCCGGTGAACGCGTACGGCAGGAGCAAGCTGGAGGGCGAGCGGGGGATCCAGGCAAGCGGCTGCAGGCACCTGATTCTGCGCACGGGATGGGTCTACGGCGGGCGAGGCGGCAACTTTCTGCTCACGATCCTGCGGCTCGCGGGAGAGCGCGAGGAGCTCCAGGTCGTGGATGATCAGATCGGCGCGCCGACTTGGTGCCGTGACATCGCCGCTGCCACTGCGCGAATGACCGTGGGCATCGAGGGCTTGTACCACCTCGCGGCGGGGGGCCAAACGAGCTGGTACGGCTTCGCGAGGGAGATCTTGAGGCGCTGCGGATTTGCCACGCGCCTGGTGGCGATCCCATCGGCTCAGTACAAGACGGTCGCGAGGCGGCCCGCGAACTCTACCTTGTCGTGCGAGAGGCTCCGGAGGAGATCGGGCCTTTCCCTGCCGGACTGGGCGGTTTCGCTCGAACGCTGCCTGGCGGACGGGGGCCTGGCGCGCTCGCCTCGATGAGCGCCGTTCTCCCCGTCACCGTGATCGTGCCCTGCTACCGGTGCGCCGCGACCGTGCGGCGCGCGGTCGCCTCGATCGCCGGCCAGGTCTCGCAGCCCGCGCAGATCGTCCTTGTCGACGACGGCAGCAGGGACGGTACCCTCGACGTGCTCAGGGATCTCCAGCGTTCCTACGGCAAGGGCCGGGTGGACGTCGTCGCGCTGGGCGAGAATCACGGCGCGGCAAGCGCCCGCAATGCCGGCTGGAAGGCCGCATCCGGCGAATTTCTCGCGTTTCTCGACGCCGACGACGCCTGGCACCCGCGAAAGCTGGAGATACAGTACGCCTTCATGCGCTCGCACCCCGACATCTCGCTTTGCGGTCATGCTCACGCGCGAATCGCTGACGGCGCTCCTCTCAACAGGCCGCTGACGGATTCCGGGTACCGGATGGTGTCGCTCGCTCAACTGCTCGTCTCCAACCGATTCATCACTCCCTCGGTCATGGTGAGACGCGACGTAACCCACCGGTTCCTGGAGGGGGCCCGGCATATGGAAGACCACCTTCTTTGGCTCGAGATCGCGGCTGGCGGCGCCCGAGTCACCCGCCTCAACGAGACACTGGCATTCATCTACAAGCGCCCGTTCGGAGCATCGGGCCTTTCCGCACACCTGGTGGGCATGGAGAAGGCGGAGCTGCGCAACTATCGCCTGCTGAGGGAAAGGGGCATGATCGGCGCGACGGCGATGTGGATCTTGCAGGGATATTCGCTCGCGAAATTCGCGCGCCGCCTGCTGATCGCGGCGTTCGCGAGGTCCGAATCGTGAGCGCCGTCCCGCTCGTCGCCGTGTCGGTCGTCAGCCACGGGCAGGGCGATCTCGTCGCCGCCCTCGTGGGGGATCTCGCGAAGATCGAGACGCCTATCGAGATCCTCCTCACCGTGAACATTCCCGAGACGCTGCCGTTCGATCCCGCCCGCTTCGAGATGCCGATACGCGTTCTCGCCAACCCGCGGCGCAAGGGGTTCGGCGCCAACCACAACGCCGCCTTCCTGGCGACCGCCGCTCCCTACTTCTGCGTGCTGAATCCCGATATCCGCCTGGACCGTGATCCGTTCCCGGCGCTGATCGAGTGCCTAGGCGATCAGCGCACCGGCGTCGCGGCGCCGCTGATCCTCGACCCGGCGGGACGAATTGAAGATCATGTGCGGAGCTTTCCCACGCCCTGGACGATTCTGCACAAAGCGCTGCTTGGAGGCGGTCTCGATCACGCGACCGGCGCGGAGTACCCCGATTGGGTCGCGGGCATGTTCATGCTCTTCCGGCAAGAGGTGTTCGACGAAATCGGTGGTTTCGACGAGGACTATTTCCTCTATTACGAGGACGTAGACTTGTGCGCCCGCCTTGCCGCCGCCGGACGGCGCGTGCGCGTCTGCCGGGACGCGAGCGCCGTCCATGCAGCGCGCCGGGAGAGCCGGCACAGCCTGCGTTACATGCGCTGGCATCTCGCGAGCATGTTGCGGTTCTTCGTGCGGCACCGGGCGATCAAACGCCGGAGAGAAACCTCCGGGCCCTAGACGTCGCGGCCCGCGGGGGCGCGGAGCCGCCGCCCCAGCTCTTCCGCCGCTTGGCGGAGCGGCCGCAGGGCGCCGCGCGCTCCGAAGTAGACGCGCAAGAACCACTCCTGCCAGGGATGGGCGATTACGCGGTTCTTTTTCAGCGCGCGAATGATCTCCGCGACGGCCCCCTCCCGGTTGCGCATGCTCAGGCCGCCGGAGCGCATGTTGGTTATCACCGAGGGCACATGGACTACCGTGGATTGGAGAGCTCCGCGAAGGAGGAACTCGAAGTCCATGGCGATCCGGAACGAGACGTCGAACGCACCGTATTTCCGGAAATACGACCGGTGCGCGAACAGAGCGGGGTGATTGATCATGCGTCCGAACCGGAAGGCGGTCGGCGACCAGCCGTGGTCGAGCCGGCGCAGGAGCCTGCCGGTATCTCGATCAACGATGTCGCAATCTCCGAAGATGATGTCCGGGGGAGGCGTCCCCGTCGCGACGCGCATCGCGCGCGACAGGGCTTCCGGATCCGCGAGCCAATCGTCGGAGTTGAGGAACAGGACGTAGTCGCCGGTCGCCGCGGCCAGCCCTTTGTTGAACGCGTCGGCGATGCCGCCGTCGGGCCCGGTCGTCCATGAGGCGAGGCGATCCTCGTAGGCCCGGAGGACTTCCAGCGTGCCGTCGGTCGATCCTCCGTCGACAATCAGGTGCTCGACCGAGGGGTAGTCTTGCGAGAGCACGCTGCGGATGGCCCCTTCGATGTGCTCGCGCCCGTTGAGGGTTACGGTAACGATGCTGACGCGAGGAAGGACCCCGGCCATCGCGACTTCCTAGATAAGCTCCAGGCGGGGCAAGGGCACGAACAGCTGCACCGACGAGAACTTCCTGCTCTTCTCGAAGAACCCGCGGAAGTGCCAGGGCAGGACCAGGAGGTAGTCGGGCTTTCGCTCCAGGACCTCGTCCTCCGGAACGATCGGAATCCTCGTGCCCGGCGTAAAGCAGCCGAACTTGTCCGAATTGACTTCGCCGATCGCTCCGATCTCCTTCTCCGTGAGCCCGCAGTACTGGAGGATGACGTTGCCTTTGGTCGAGGCGCCGAGCGCCGCGACCGATTTGCCTTGTGCCCGCGCGCGGTGCAGGAAATCGAGCAGCGCGCTCCGGGACTCTTCGGCGCGCCGCGCGAACGCGAGGTAGGGATCGGGGCTGTCGAGCCCCTTGCGCCTCTCCTCCCCGAGCATCCGCTCCACCGCGTCCGTCGGACGCGACGCCCGCGTCGCTTTCTGCACGACTACCGAGAAGCTCCCGCCGTTGACATCGTTAAGCTCGACGTCGACGATCGTGAATCCGACCCGGTCCGCCATCCACTTGATCTGCTTGAGCCCGTAGTATTCGAGGTGCTCGTGGCAGACGGTGTCGTACGAGTTCGTCGCCAGCATCGTCGGCATGTAGCTCTGCTCGAAGATCCATACGCCGTCGTCGGCCAGAACCTCGTGCACCTCGCGCATGAAGGCGATCGGGTCTTCCAGGTCGTAGAACATCGAGAACGACGTGACGACTTTCGCCTTCTTGCCGGGAAAGCGCTCGAGGAGCGACCGCGCGGAGAAGAAGTCCGGGATCAGGTGAATATGGGGCGGGTAGTGCTGCGCGAACTTGACGCCGGTGGGATCGACGCCGACCAGAATCGGCCCGCGGTAGGGGTAGGCCTGCAAGGTCGTGCTGTCGTTGCTTCCTATATCGACAATGAGATCGTCGTCGTTCAGGACGACGCTCCGCAGGATCTTCCGCACCTTGCCACGCAGGTGCTTGACCATGCTGATATTGAGCGCGGATCGGTAGCCGTAGTTCTCCCCATACAACTCTTTCAAGTCGTATGAGTGCTCGAGCTGCAACAGGCCGCAGAAGTCGTCTCCGGTGCATTTGACCAGCCGGAGCGGACCACGGGTGACCGACGCGTCGCGGCTGCGGGGGAACGTGCCCGTCAGCGCCTGGACGCCCAGGTCGAGCACGTTTTCCAGGCGCCGGTTTCCGCAGACGCGGCATTTCTCGACTCTCGCGTGCATCGGGCTTCCTATGTGCCCGCCTTCTGCAGGTCGGCGTCAAGCATCATCTTGACCAGATCTTCGAATCCCGTTTGCGGCTTCCATCCGAGCGCCCGGCGCGCCTTGGCGCTGTTGCCGACGAGCTGCACGGTCTCGGCGGCACGGTAAGCGTCCGGATCCTCCTTCACGTGCTGTACGTAGTCCAGGCCGAGCCGCGCCAGGGCCTGCTCGCAGAACTCACGAACGGAGTGCGTCTCCCCCGTGGAAACGACGAAATCCTCTGCGCGCGCCTGCTGCAACATCAACCACATGGCGCGCACGTGGTCTCCCGCGAACCCCCAGTCCCGTCGCGCCGAGACGTTGCCCAGCTTGAGCTCGGTCGCCAAGCCGCGCTTGATGCGCGCCGCTTCGTAAGTGATCTTTCTCGTGACGAATACGGTGCTGCGGCGCGGGCTCTCGTGGTTGTAAAGGATCGCCGAGCATGCGAACAAGCCATGCTTCTCCCTGTAGATCCGGACCATGAAGTCGGCGTACGCCTTCGCCGCGCCGTAAGGACTGCGCGGAGCTACCGGGGTCGTCTCGGATTGCGGGCTCTCCGAGCCGCCCGCGAATACCTCGCTGCTAGACGCCTGGCAGAAGCGGATGCCGGCATCCACGACGCGTATCGCCTCGAGGATGCGCGCCACCGCCAGGCCGTTGATCTCTCCGATCGCAAGCGGCTCGTCGTACATGCCCGAGCCCGACGTATAGCCCGCGCAATTGTAGAATTCCGACGGACGATGATCCCGGAGGATCCGCATGATCTCCGACGAATCGCGCATGTCCCAACGGACCAGCTCGACGCGCCCCCCGAGCGCCGGCGGGAGCGAGCATCGCGCCTCCGCGGGATTCCTGCGAACCAGGCCTACGGGCCGATATCCCCGCTCGAGCAGGAGCTCGGCAAGATAGCTGCCGTCCTGCCCGGTGATTCCCGTGACGAGAGCGGTCTGCGAAGCCATCAGCGAAGATCGACGCCGAGTACCCGCGCGGCCAGACGGCTCGCGGCGCCGGCGTACCGGCTGCGCAGCACCTCATAGAGCTCGACCCGGGCGGTCCTCTTGAAAAGGCCGTAGTAAGTGACCACCGCGAGGTTCGCCAGCACCGCGGGGCAACGCGCTATAAGCCAGGCGACCGCCCTGGCGCGTCCGCGCGCGATGCCCGCGAGATGCTTCCGGAACTCAGCGATCGAATACGATCCCAGCGCCCTGTGATAAAGGAGGAAGTTGAATCCGCGCCAAGGCTCCCGCGGGCAAACCGAGCGCCGGGTCGCCTCCGAGAAATCGCCGAAGGACCACAGCAACGCGGGCCATTTGAAGCTCCATATCTCGAAGGCCCGGGGCGTCCACATCGCGTTCCCGTTGCGGATCACGATCAGGGGTTCCGCGATCACCTTGGCCGCTCCCATCGCCGGGCTCTGGAACATCACGCCCATGTGGATGAATTGGGTGCCGTAGTACGATTTCCGGTCGCGCGCGAGCCAGATCTCCCTCCGAATGACCACGGCGCCGATGAAAGAGAGATAGGCCGCCGTTTTGGCGAAGAAATCCTCGCCGCGGGCCGACTCGTATTCGGCGTCCTCGCGAACCTCTAGACGCGGCCTCTTGAGCGTCACCGTCAGATCCACGTTGCGAACTTCGGCGTTGACGACCACCAGAGGGGGGCGCGTCGCGAGCGCCGCAAGCACCTTCTGCACGGCTCCCCGGACGAGCACGTCGTCGTCGGTCATCAGCCAGCAGTACTCGCCTCGGGCGTAGCCCACCGCCTTGTCGTAGTCTGCGTCCACGCCAGAGTTCACCGTTTCCCGATAGTAGCGTAACGCCGGGTGACGGACGACGACCTCGGCGACCACCTCGGGCGTTCTGTCGGGCGAGGCGCCGTCCACCACGACCAGCTCGACTTCGGGCGGCGTCTGTCCGAGCACGGATTCCAGGGTCTCCGCTATGAACGCGGCGCGGTTGTACGTCGCGATGCAAATAGACAGTTTCACCGGCCCGCCCTCAGATCTGCGCGAAGCGCTGCGACGCTATGAGCGCGTACTGCTGCGCGTGCGGCACGCGGAATTTCTTCAGCTGGTAGTAGTTTTCGGCGAAGCCCAGCCCGCGCAACGCGCCCAGGAACCCCGGATCGAAATGCACGGGATCGACGAAGAACGCATTGACGCCGTTACGCTCGACCGTCACGAATCGATAGCCCTGCCTTTCGAGGTAAGTTCGCCACCCGGCGATCGATACGCCGTAGTACAGCTGCGTCGGGTGAGCGGTGGTGAAGTCGAAATTCTCCTGGTACTCGATGGTCGCGCTTCGTTCCGGCCCGTAGACGGAGTTGTACTCGACCACGAGGATTCTGGGCCGCATTCCCGCGTCGAGCAGCGACCGGAGCACGTAGTAGTCGCAGCCGTCGATGTCCAGGGAAAACACGTCCGGGTCCTGCTGCAGCGCGAGCGAAGCGATCTGGCCTGCGATTTCCGGCACCGCGAACAGGTGGCGGCATTCGACGCCCAGATTCACGCTCGCGAGCATCCGCGCCGCACGCGCCGCGCGCCGCTCATCGCCTTCGATCATGATCCCGTTGTTCTTTTCGGCAAAGGCAAGCCACGCCGTGTTGTTCTCGATTCCGTCGCCCGCGCCGATCTCCACGAAATAGCGGTTGCTCGATCCGAGCTGGCTGCGAAGCACGTCCAGAATCCCGTCTTCGCCATTCTGGCTGAATCCGCAGAATTCCCAGGAGGAGGGCGCGGCCAGATCGATCTTCCGGGCGTTCATCATCGCGGCTCCCCTACCGAGCGCTGCGGCGATTCGCTGGCGGTCGCGAAGGTCGCGCAGGTAATTGCGGAGAGCGCCTATCACCTTTCCCCCGTGTTCGCCTCAGGGCACCCGGTAGCCGGATCGAAATCTCTGCAGCGCAGCCGCGCGCAGGCCCGGCGAAGCCGCCACCGCGAGCGCGAACGCGACCAGTACCCAGCCGGCCCCGCATGCGACGCGAGCATACACGCCGAGGTGGCCAGCCGCGCTCAGGGCATGGGCCAGCAACCCCACAAGCGCCGACGCGGCGAGGGGAACGCCTACGTCGAGCGCGAGCCATCTCGGTCCCAGCCCCTTGAGCAGCTGGCGGTGAGTGAGCCATGTGCCGAGCGCCACGTACAGGGCGTGCAGCGCGAGCCAAGCGAGCGCGCCGCCAAGCGCGCCGTAGCGGAGAACCAGGATGACGGTCGCCGGCACGGCGATGGCAAGCAGAACACCGCTGATCGTAATCTGGAGACGGGTGGTCCCGTACGCCAGCTGAAGCGCGTACGGAACGTACATGACGCCGTGCAGGGCGGTGCCGACCGCGAGAATCGCCAGCAGCGGAGCGGTGCTCTCGGCGAGGCCGGGGTCGCCTGTCCACGCCTGGATCAATTCCCTCGGGAACACCGAGAAAAGCATGGCGACCGGAAAGAGAATCGCGCCCAGCAGCCGCGTCGACAGGCGATAGGTCTGCTCCAGGCGCGCGGTGTCCCCGGAGCGGACCAGCCCGGAGAACCTCGGATACACGGCATTGAAGAGCGGACCGCTGAACAGGTACAGCGTGCCCGCCAGCGCAAACGCGATCATGTAGTGCCCGTACTCGGCGAGGCTCAGCATCTTGCTCAGCACCAGCTTGTCGAGCTGCCCGAGAACCATGCCACCGACGGTGATCGCGGTCACGCCCGCGGAGAAGCGCCAGATCCGTGCGAGCTGGCTGCGGTCGTTCCGCGCCCGCTTCCGTCCGATCACCCGCCAGCTCGCCGCCCGGGCCGCGAACGTATAGGCGAGGCCCACCCCCGCCTGCCACCAGAGGAACGCCGGGACGCTGGGCGACACGAGCGCGAGCACCAGCACGGAGCCGACGCTGCCGAGCGTGACCAGGGCGACGGTCAGGGCGCTGGACGCGACGATGCTCTGGGCGCCCATCAACGCGCTCAGATACAGCTGCCCCGGCCAGCGGGCCGCGATTACCAGGCCGATCAGCATCACGGCGTATGCGAGCTCGCCGCTCGCCAAGCTCTCGGCGCTCAGCCATCGAGTCGCGATGAAGTGCGACAGCGCCAGCATCGCCAGCGCGATGACGCCCGCCACGGTCCAGTAGACCCCCGCGATCGTGCGCAGCAGCGCCGGCGCATCGGAAAGATCCCCCGATTCGGCTTCGCGCGCGATCTCGCGATTGATACTCGTCGACAATCCCAGGTCGAGCGCCTGAAAAGCGGCCTGCGCCGTGGCCAGGAACCCGATCAGCCCGTAGCCCTCCGGCCCGAGGTACCTGACGTAGAACGGAATGACCGCAAGGCCGATGAGCGCGGTCCAGACCGAGCTTGCGAATCCGGCGGCGAGGTTGCGGCCAACCCTCATTCCCGCTTGTAGCGATCCTCGAACCGGACGATGTCGTCCTCCCCGAGATAGCCGCCCGACTGGACCTCGATCAGAAACAGCGGCGTCTTTCCCGGGTTCTCCAGCCGGTGCTTGGTGCCGATCGGAATGTACGTCGACTCGTTTTCGGAGAGCAGCTTCGTCTCTTCGTCGCGCGTCACCCTCGCCGTGCCCGACACCACCACCCAGTGCTCGGCCCGGTGGTGGTGCATCTGCAGCGACAGCGCCTCACCCGGCTTGACCATGATGCGCTTGACTTGGAAGCGATCGCCCGAGTCGATGCTCTCGTAGTAGCCCCAGGGACGGTACACGCGGCTGTGCGATACGTGCTCGGTGCGGGCCTTCCGGTCGAGCGTCTCGACGACCTCCTTCACTTCCTGCGAGCGCGATTTGTCCCCGACGAGCACCGCGTCGTCGGTCTCCACCACGACCAGATCGGTCGCGCCGAGCACCGACACCAGACGGCTTTCGGCGCGAACGTAGCATCCCTTGGCGTCGCGCAGATCGACGTCGCCGTGCGCGACGTTGCCGGCGGCGTCCTTCTTCCCGGTCTCCCACAGAGCCGCCCAGGAGCCCACGTCGCTCCAGCCGATGTCCGCCTGAACCATCACGCTCGCCGAAGTGCGTTCCATCACCGCGTAGTCCACCGAGTCCGAAGGGCAGGCCTCGAATGCTGCCGCGTCCAGCCGCAGGAAATCGAGGTCGCTCTTGCCGGCCTGCCATGCCGCCTTCGCGGCCGCGGCGATGTCGGGCCGGAAGCGCTGCAGCTCCTCGAGAAAGCGCCGCGCCTGAAACACGAACATGCCGCTGTTCCAGAAGAACCGCCCGCTCGCGACGTAGCGGCGCGCCGTCTCCAGGTCGGGTTTTTCGACGAAGCGCGCCACGCGGTAGCTGCCCTTGCTCCCCGATACGGGCTCCCCTCGCTCCAGATAGCCGTATCCGGTCACCGGCTCCCGGGGCGCGATCCCGAAGGTGACCAGGGACCCGCCGGCGGCGAGCGGGAGCGCAGCGGCGATCGCGGCGTGAAACGCGGGCACGTCCTGGATCAGCTGATCGGAAGGCAGGACGAACAGGCACGCGTCGGGGTCACGGCTGTGAAGGTGAAACGACGCGACCGCAACCGCCGGCGCGGTATTGCGCCCGACCGGCTCCAGAATCTGCACCTCGGGCTTCACTCCGATCTCTCTCAACTGCTCGGCGACCAGGAACCGATGCTCGCCGTTCGACACCAGGATGGGAGCGTGCGCCCCCGGAACGCCCTTGAGCCTCAGCACCGTCTCCTGAAGCAGACTGCGCTCCGAGGTGAGCGGCAGGAATTGCTTCGGAAGGAGCCGGCGCGACATCGGCCAGAGACGGCTGCCCGAGCCGCCTGAAAGGACTAGGGGATGGAAGGAGATGGTCACCGCACGCCCTTGCGCCCGGACAAAGCGCGTATTGTAGTGGTACGGGATAGCCTCAGATAGGGCTTGCTAGAATCCTGCGTGCGCGTTCTCGTCACGGGTGCTTCGGGTTTCGTCGGCGCGGCGGCTTGCCAGTATTTGCGCGCGCGCGGGCACGCCGTGCGCGTCATGGTGCGGCACCCGCGCGCTCAGGACGCCGACGCCGCCGAGCGGGTGCTCGTTCCCGACCTCGCCTCGATCTCCGACTGGCGGGCGCTTTTTGAGAACATCGAGGTCGTCGTTCACCTGGCCGCGATCGCCCACCGTGCCGCGCCCGAGGCAGAGATCCGCCGCGTCAACGTCGATGCGGCGGCCCGCCTCGCGGATGCGGCCGCAGGGCTCGTACGCCGCTTCGTCTTTATGAGCTCGGTCAAGGTGCACGGCGAGGACTCGGGCGAGGGCGCCTACGTCGAAGCCAGCCCGACGCGGCCCGAGGACGCGTACGGCCGCTCCAAGCTGGAAGCCGAACACGCCCTGGGCGACGTCGCCGCCCGCACCGGCATGGAAATCGTCGCGATTCGACCGCCTCTCGTGTACGGACCCGGGGCCAAAGCGAATTTCCTGCGTCTTCTCCGGGGGGTCGACTCGGGCTGGCCCTTGCCGTTCGCGAGCGTGCGCAACCGGCGAAGGATGATTTACCTCGGCAACCTCGCCGACGCGATCGCGCGCTGCGTGGAGCACCCCGGAGCCTCCGGTGCGTTCCTGGTGGGCGACGATGAAATCGTATCCACTCCCGAGCTCTTGTCGCGCGCGGCGCGCGCTCTCGGGCGCCCTTCCAGGCTCCTACCCTTTCCGCCGGCGGCGCTGCGCCTCGCCGCGGCGATGGCCGGCCGCGGCCATGAGATGCGCCGTTTGACCGGAAACCTGGTGATCGATTCTTCCAGGGCGAGGGTCATGCTCGGCTGGCGACCTCCGCACACGCTCGACCGGGGCCTCGCCGCTACCGCGCTCTGGTTTCGGTCTGCGCAGCCCTAGATCTCCGGGCCGGCGAGCTAGAATGCGGTCCGTGCCCTTCCGGATCGACTGAGCCGATGGCGATGCCTGACGTCGCTTTCGTTTCGCCGAACGTTTCTGCGCTGGTGACGCTGGCATTCATCGTCTGGATGCTGATGGCGCGCGAGCGGCTGCCGGTCGACCTCCCCAATCGTCGCTCGCTGCACGTTCGGCCGATGCCGCGCTCGGGCGGCATCGCGATGATGGCGGGGATCTTCACCGGCTTCGCCCTGATGCAGACTCCGCTCGTCGTCATCCTCCCCGCGGCGCTGCTCGTCGCGTTCTCGCATGCCGACGACGCGGCCGGCCTGCCGGTCGCGCCGCGGCTGGCGATCCAGGCCGCCGCGGCCGCGGGGTTCGCGTATTTCGCGCTTCCAATGCTGCCGCTCCCCGCGCTGGCGCTGATCATTCCCGGTGTGCTCTGGCTGATCAACTTGTACAACTTCATGGACGGCTCGGACGGGCTGGCCGGCGGAATGACCGTGATCGGGTTCTCGTCCCTGGGCGCCGGCGCCTGGCTCAGCGGGGACGACGCCCTGCTGATCGAATGCTCCATCGTCGCGTCGGCGGGCGCCGCGTTCCTGCTGTTCAATTTCCCCCCCGCACGGCTTTTCATGGGGGACGCCGGTTCGGTCCCGCTCGGGTTTTTCGCCGCGGCGCTGTCCCTGACCGGATGGCGGGACGGTGACTGGCCGCTCTGGTTTCCGTTGGCGGTGTTCGCGCCGTTCATCGGCGACGCGACGCTGACCCTCGTGCGGCGCTTCGCCGCGGGAGAGCGGGTCTGGGACGCGCACAACACGCACTACTACCAGCGGCTGGTCAGGATGGGCTGGAGCCACCGCAGGACGGCGCTCGCCGAATACGGCCTCATGGCTGCATGCGGCGGCGCTGCCCTTTGGGCGCTGCGCGAGCCGCTATACTTGCAGGTGTGCGCACTTCTGGTCATTGCCGCACTCCATGCAGTCCTCGCACTCCGGATCGACTCCGCGTGGCGGCGCAACGAAAAGCAAACCATTGAATCGCCTTAAGCCCGGCTACCGCTCGGCCCTCGCCTTTGCGCACGACCTGACGGCCTCCGCCGCCTGCTGGGTGCTCGCCTTCTGGTTTCGCTTCAACCTGGAAATCCCCGAGGGATTTCTTCCGGCGCTCGCCACCGCCGTGGCAACCGCGGTTCCGCTGCACGCGCTCGTCTTCTGGTCGCTAGGCCTGTATCGCGGAAGCTGGCGTTACGCGAGCCTCCCCGATCTGAAGCGCATCGCGACGGCGTGCCTCATCGGTGCGATCGCAGTCCCCGCGTTGCTCGCGCTGCTGCGCGCCGGCGCGAGCGTGCCGCGCTCGACTTTCATCCTCGCCCCCCTGATACTCGCCGCGATCATGTCAGGCAGCCGGGTGGCCTACCGCGCCTGGCGGGAAAGGGCGCTGTACGGGGAAGTGCACTTCGCCGGCCAGCCGGTCCTGGTGATCGGCGCCGGAGACGTCACGGTCAACCTGCTGCGGGAATTGGAGCGCTCCCGGCAGTGGCGGGTGGTCGGCATCCTCGATGACGATCCCGCTTGGCACGGACAGGTCGTGCTCGGGGTGCGGGTCCTCGGCGCGACCGATGAAGTGGAGCGATGGGCGCAGAAGCTGGATTGCCTGCACGCCATCGTGTCTCTGCCCTCGGCATCTGCCGGCGTGCGCAGGCGCGCCGCGGAGCTGGCGGGAGAGGCGGGGCTCACGGTGCTTACCGTACCTTCCTATCACGACCTTCTGTCCGGCAAGGTCACCGCCTCGCAGATCCGCCGGATCGAGCTCGAAGACCTTCTCGGTCGCGAGCAAGTCGTCCTCGACAGCGCGGGCCTGTATCACCTGCACAGGGGAAAGGTCGTCCTGGTGACCGGCGCGGGCGGCTCGATCGGCTCGGAGCTGGTGCGTCAGATCGTGCGTTTCGAGCCCGCGCGCCTCATCCTGTTCGAGGCGAACGAGTACGCGCTCTACAGCGTGGAGCAGGAATTCGCCGCGGCGAAGACGGCGATAGTCCCGCTCATCGGCGACGTGCGCAACCCGGCCCGCCTGCAGTGGCTATTCTCCCGGTTCAGGCCGACGGCAGTCTTCCATGCCGCCGCCTACAAGCACGTGCCTCTCATGGAAATCGACAACGCCTGGGAGGCCGCCCAGAACAACGTGCTGGGGACTCTGCGCGTGGCGCGCGCCGCCCGGGACAACGGGGTGGAGAAATTCGTGCTGGTATCGACCGACAAGGCCGTGAACCCGACCAACGTGATGGGCGCGACCAAGCGCCTGTCCGAACGCGTGTGCCAGGCGCTGCAGCGCGCCGGCGGCACGCAGTTCGTGGTGGTTCGCTTCGGCAACGTGCTCGGAAGCACCGGCAGCGTGATCCCGAAGTTCCGCGAGCAGATCGCGCGCGGCGGTCCGCTCACCGTGACCCACCCCGAGATCACGCGCTATTTCATGTCGCTGCCGGAGGCCACGCAGCTCGTCCTCCAGGCGGGGCTGATGGGTTCCGGCGATGAGATCTTCGTGCTGGACATGGGCGAGCCGGTCCGGATCTACGACCTTGCGCGCGATATGATCAGGCTCTCGGGCCTCAGCGAAGAGGACATCAAGATCGAGTTCTCGGGGCTGCGCCCGGGCGAGAAGCTGTACGAGGAGCTGCTTTCGGATCACGAGACGACGCTGCCGACTCCGCATCCGAGGCTCCGCGTCGCGCAGGCGGGGGAAGCTCCCGGCGAAGCGTGGCTCGCCGAGATCGAGGCTTGGCTGTCGCAACCGCGCAGCCCCGAGGACGAGGAGGTCAAGCACGAGCTCGGCAGGCGCGTGCCCGAATACCGGCACCGCGGCTCTTCCGGCGGCTCCTAGACGGTCACCTCCGCGCCAGGCGCTCGAACCCGGCGAGCGCCTGCTCGACGCTGAGGTCCTTCAGGTCGCGGCTCTCGGGGCGCAGAAGTTCGTGCCTCGTGCTCCACGGTCGCCAGCGCTCCGGGGCCGAGTCGCCGAAGAAGCAGAGTATCGGCTTGCCGAGCGCCGCGGCCAGATGCATCGCGCCGCCGTCGGCGCACACGACGGAGTCGCAGAGCGACAGCGCCGCGATCAGCCTCGTGAGTGTCGTCGTCGGGCAAGCAAGCACCGGGACCTCGCCGCATCCCTGCGCGACCGCGCGGGCCTTGTCGTCGTCTCCCGGGTGCCTCGGGTTGGCGGGATCCCCGGGCGCCCACAGCAGGAGAAATCGGACATCGCCCCTCGCGGCGATCGCGCGAATCAAGGAGGCGAATCTGTCCGCGGGCCACTGCTGGCTCCTCTTCCTCGCGCTGACATGGACGCCGACCACCGGCCCGCCGCGCCCCAGGCAGGAAAGCTCCTGCTCGATGGCGCGGCGCTCCGCGGGGTCGGCGAACACCCGGGGAGGAGGCGGTGGGCCGCCGACGCCGAGCGCCTCGACCAGGGCGAATACCCACTCCACCTCGTGGCGCTTCGTCCCGCCGTCGTACGGCAGGGCGGTATCCAGGCGCGGATGGCTGATGCCCGGCTCGACGTAGCCGACGATGTGCCGCGCGGCGATCAGCCGCGCGAAACGCAGCGAGCGCGGCGCGAAACCCGGAGTGGCGAGGATGGCGTAGTCGAATTTTTCCCGACGGAGCCTTGCGAGGAGCTTGAGGCGATCGGCGTACGTGGAAAGCAGGGACCGCGATTCGCCGCGGTGCTTTCCTTTCTCGTAGGCGTACACCGCATCGACGGCGGGATTCCCCTCGAGCACCGGCTCGTTGTAGGTGTTGACGAGCGCCGCGATATATCCGCCGGGGTAGTGCTTCCGCAGCGCGGCCAGGGCCGGCGTCGTGCAGACGAGGTCCCCGATGTTGTCGCGGCGAATCACCAGAATGCGCGGGCGCCCGACCGGGGACGGCGCGGAAGGCTCCGACGAGCTCATGCCGGGCGCCGGGCGGGCTCCATGCTCCCGAGAGCCTCCAGGAAAGCGCGCACCCGGCGCGTGAAGGCTTCTTCGGAAAAACTCGCCAGATGATCCGTCGCCGCGTCGTGGTCGAAGCGGAACCCGCCGGCAAGCAGGATTTTCAAGGTGCGCTCGAAGTCGGCTCCGCCATCTCCGCGCGGGTCGCGGTACCGCAAGCCGGTCACACCGTGCATCACGGTTTCGTCGAACGGCGGCGCATCGGGGGCGATCACGGGCGTCCCGCACGCCTGTGCTTCTATCACGTTCAGCCCGAGGGCTTCCTTCTCGGGCAGCCCGGTGAGGAGGAAATCCACGCTCCGGTAGACGGTTTCGACATCGCGCTGGTGTCCCCAGAACCGCGCCGCGTCCCGTATGGGACGGAGCGCCCGCTTCAGATCGCGCACCGACGCGTAGCCGCCGCCCCCGAATATCTCGAGACGCACGTCCGGGTAGCGCGCGAGAATCGGAGCCAGCGTGGCGAACAACAGCGGGAACTGCTTGATCGGAGTAATGCGCGACACGACGCCGAGGGTCAGCCCGGGGCGCCTTTGGAATCTGCGCTCGGGCGAGAAAAGGCGCCATAGCGGCTCCGAGGCGCCGAGCAGGCGATCGCGCACCTTGTGCCTGTCCCAATCGTAGATCGAGCGGGCCTTGATGGGCCCGGCCTCGGGATCTGCGCGGTCCAGATGCGCGATTCCGTACAGAGGCTGGGGGTAGATCCGCGGGATTCCCGCCGCGCGCAGGCTCGCGATGACATGGCGCGACACCGTAACCACCAGATCGAAAGGCTCCAGCGGGCGAGGATCGCGCCCGTACAGAGGCATGTGCGCGAACGCGATCGTGAAATGGCCCTGCTCGCGCAGGCTTTCGACCACCGGACGCGGAACCAGCGTCTGAAACACTATCCCGGAAGGAGACGAGCCGCGCAGCAGCCTGGGCAGGTCCTCGGCGCGCGCCACCGGGCAAACCCGAAGTCCGGGCAGGGGCAACGAAGACCAGGCTTTCGAGCGCGGGTCGACGAACAGCTCGGTTTCCGTCCCCGCGCGCCTGAGCACGTTCGTGAACATGGCGGTGAAGACTTCGCCGCCGCCGAAGCCCTGTTGCAGGTTGACCTGCCGAAGGAGCGGAGGAGCGTTCAACGCCGGAGAAGGCTCCGTTCAGAGACTCCGGTTTCGCAAAGACCCAGCCAGAGGCCCAGGAGCAGCGCGGCGAGGATGCCGTGTTCATGATGGAGACTCGTGTTGACGATCCCCGCCGTCACCGTGACGAACCAGCCGGCGAATGCGCCTCCGAACACCGCCCAGACGACAGGCGGGCTCGAGGCCCCCGGCAGGAACGCGAGGAGCGATCTTGCCCACGCCACGAGGACGAGAGCAAGGACTCCGAAGCCGAACAGTCCGCGCTCCGCGAGCGTGTTGATGTAAAGGCTGTGCCCGTGCGGGGCGAGGAAGGCCAATCGCTCCTGAGAGGGACGTATCCCCCAGCCCTGCTCCTTGCTCCAGGTCTGGAGATCCTCCCAGCTCCTGCGGCCGAAATTTCCCATGCCCACGCCGAACAGAGGAAACCGTCGCCATTCGATCAGGCCGTTCGACCATATTTTTTCCCGGTAGCTCAGCAGGTGTCCCGCTTCGGCCTGCTCCTTCGTTCTTTCCAGGATCGTCGGAACGGCGGCGAGCAGAAGGGCCGCTACCGCGATCACGCCGACCGCCGCCTTGATCACGCTCCGGTC
>DATEGT010000188.1:0-17769 GCA_035280025.1 Burkholderiales bacterium
GGCCGCGGTCTCGCCGTAGAAGTTCTGGCGGAAGCCGTAGCGCACGCAGTCCTTGCCGGTGGTGTCGTTCGAGCCCGAGATGCCGGTGACGTAAAGCACCTTCTCGCGCTGCGCGAGCTTGTTGAGGGCCACCGCCACCGCGCTCGAGGTCGAGCCGGTCATCAGCACCACCTTGTCCTCGGTGATGAAGCGCTGCTCGGCCTGCACCGCGTCGTTCGGCTTCGCCGCCGAGTCGGCCACCGCCAGTTTGAGATCCTTGCCCAGCACGCCCTTCTTGGTCTTGGGCGAGATCTTCCTGATCAGCGGGTGTCCGCCGTTGATGTGCTCGACGGCGAGCTGCCAGCCCTTGAGCTCGTCCTCGCCCTGCTCGGCATAGGTACCGGTGCGCGGCACGGCGACGCCGATGAACACCGACTTGCCGGACGAACCGTCCGGCCAGGTGCCGATCGGCGGATGCGTCGCCGCGAAGCCGCGCGTCGCGAATCCCGGAAGCGCGAGTCCGCCGGCGACGCCGAGGCCCGTGCGAATGAAGTCGCGGCGGCTGAAACGGGAATTTGACTTGCGATCTTGCATGACACCCTCCTCGTAAGATTGCCGATGATATATATCGCTGGACGACATTATGAATATATCGCACAGCGATATTACCCGCATTCCGGAGCATCGTGGTAGAAAGGCGGCTGGGGAGCGGAAGCCGTGCAGCTGAAGAAGGCGGAGAGGCGGTTCAAGCTGGCGACGCGGGACTATGCGCAGCTCGCGGCGTTTCGCCACACCTTGCGCAAGTTCCTTCGCTTCAGCGAGATAGCCGCGTCCCGGGCGGGACTCACCACGCGGCACTACCAGGCGATGCTGGTCGTGCGGGGGTACCCCGAGGACCGGAGCATCACCATCGCCGAGCTGGCGCTGCATCTCCTCATCAAGCACAACAGCGCGGTCGAGCTGGTCGACCGTCTGGTGGCGGAGGACCTGCTCGTGCGCGAGCACTCGGCCGTCGACCGGCGCAAGGTGCAGCTGCGCCTGACGGGCCGCGGGCGCCGGGTGCTGGCGAAGCTCGCCGAGATGCACCGGCGCGAGCTGCAGCGCATCGGGCCCATCCTGAAGCGCTTCTTCGCCGACGTGTCCCGGCTGGATCAGCGCGCCGGCCGCGCGTAGCTCACCGTCAGCATCTCCCACTGGTGGCCATCGGGCTCGTTCCAGTAGACGTTGCCGTACCGGGAATCGACTTTCATGTCCACGGGGCCGCGGACCTGGCTGCGGTACCTGATCCCGGCCGCCTTCATCCTTGCGAGGATGGCGTCGAATTCCCTCTGCCCGACGCGGAAGCAGAAGTGGTAGATCGGAAAGGGCTCGTCGGTCTGCTGGAAATCGAAAGTCAGGCCATCGTTCACGTAGACCGGGGAAAACGGCCCCGCTCCGGCCTCGGCCCACCGGACGCCGAGCAGCTCGGCGAGAAGCTTCGCCGAAGCGACCTGGCTGTGCGAGGGCACTATTACGTGATCGAGCTGTATGGGCACCGGGTACCCGTCAGCCGCCGGTCCTCGCCCAGCCCTTCGCACGCCCGAGCGCGCGCCGCCACTCTTCCATACGCCTGGCAGCCTCGTCGCGCTGCATCTTCGGATCGAAGCGCTTCGCGATCTTCCACTGCTTCGAGATCTCTTCGCGGCTCCCCCAGACGCCCGTCGCGAGCCCGGCGAGATAGGCCGCGCCGAGCGCGGTCGTCTCGATCACCTTCGGGCGGACCACCGGAACGCCGAGCAGGTCCGCCTGGAATTGCATGAGAAGATCGTCCGCCGCCGCGCCACCGTCGACCCGCAGCTCCTTCGCGGGCTGTCCCGCGTCCTGCTCCATCGCCTGCAGCAGCTCCGCCGACTGGAACGCAATCGACTCCAGGGCGGCGCGCGCAATGTGGCCGGCGTTCGAGCCGCGGGTGAGGCCGACGATGGTTCCGCGCGCGAAAGGGTCCCAGTACGGCGCGCCCAGGCCCGTGAACGCGGGCACGAGGTAGACGCCGCCCGAATCGGCGACGGTCTGCGCGAGCTTCTCCACGTCGACCGATTTCCTGATCAGCTTCAGCCCGTCTCGCAGCCATTGCACCACGGCGCCGCCGATGAAGACGCTTCCCTCGAGCGCGAACTGCCTCGCGCCCGCCTGCGCGGCGCGGGTGGTGACGAGTCCGCTCCGCGAGGCGATGGCCTGGTCGCCCGTGTTGAGGAGCAGGAAGCAGCCCGTGCCGTAGGTGTTCTTCGCCATGCCGGCCTCGTGGCAGGCCTGGCCGAAGAGCGCCGCCTGCTGGTCGCCTGCGATGCCGGCGATCGGCACCTCCGCGCCGAGGACGCTCTTCGCGCTGGCGCCGTAGATCTGCGATGACGGCCGCACTTCGGGGAGCATCGTGCGCGGCACCCGGAACAGGCGCAGCAGCTCGTCGTCCCAGGCGTCGAGGCGGATGTCGTAGAGCATGGTGCGCGAGGCGTTGCTCGGGTCGGTGAGGTGCAGCGCGCCGCCCGAGAGCTTCCACGCGAGCCAGGTATCGACGGTGCCGAAAGCGATATCGCCGCGCTCGGCGCGCGCGCGCAGGCCCGGAATCGCCTCGAGCAGCCAGGAGATCTTGGTCGCCGAGAAATAAGGATCGATGACGAGACCGGTCTTCGCGGCGATCGCCGGCGCGAGGCCTTCCTTTTTCAGCGCCTCGCACCGCGCCGCGGTGCGCCGGTCCTGCCAGACGATGGCCCGGTGGACGGGGCTTCCCGTCTTCCGGTCCCACGCGACCGTGGTCTCGCGCTGATTGGTGATGCCGATCGCGGCGATCTTCCCGGGCGCGAGCTTCGCCTTCCTGAGCGCGGCGCGTGCGCAGGCGAGCTGGGAGCGCCAGATCTCCTCGGGATCGTGCTCGACCCAGCCCGGCTGCGGAAAGTACTGGCGGAACTCCTTCTGAGCGACGGCGCAGGCCCGCCCGCGCTCGTCGAACACGATGGCGCGCGAACTGGTCGTGCCCTGATCGAGGGCGAGGAGGTACTTCACGCGGGCGATTCTACGCTGCCCTGGTCGTAGAACGCGTTTGCGCGTGGGCCCAGTTCCTGCGCAAAATGCTTAAAATTCACTCGCCACGCGATCAACCCGACGAAAGGGGAGGGCAAACGATGGGGATTCGAAGCGCGGGTTTTCTTCTGGCTGCAGCCGTCGCGGCATCAGTCGCCGCCTGCGGAGGCGGGGGCGGAGGTGGAAGCGGAGGTGCAGCGCCGATTCCCGCTCCGATCCAGATACAGATTCCCCCCCAGGCTCTTGCGCCCGGCGACGACATCGCAATGTGCTACTACACGACCATCCCCTCTGGTGCCGCGATCAACGTCTCGGCGATCCAGTCCACCATGCCCTCGGAGATCGTGCAACTCGTCCTCTTACGCACCCCAGTAGCGGCGCGCCCGGACGGAACCGTCGAGGCGTGCGGCGCTGCGACGGCAGCTCCCGTGTGGGTGTACGGCACACAGAGCATGGGCGGATCGCTCACGCTTCCGGCGGGGGTGGGCCTCCCCTTGCAGGCTTCGCAGCCAGTTTACGTCAAGCTGCACTACCTCAACACGACTGCGTCGAGCGTAAGCGCACAGGCGACCATCACGCTGCAACCGGTTGCCGGGACTGTACAACTCGCCGGCACGCTGACCTCCTTCAATACGCAGATCAACATCGCGCCCGGGGGCGTGGGCTCGGCTTCCGGCCAATGCAGCGTGCCGAGCGGTGCGCAGTTCTTCTGGCTGAGCACCTACACCCACAACCACGCGACCTCCACGCGAATAAACCGTTTTGCCGGTTCCACGGGTGCGCTAGTCCTCGAGTCGCTCGACTGGCAGCACCCGACGGTTAACACTTATACGACACCGTACCTTACATTCGGCGGAAACGAGCAACTCCAATACACCTGCGACTACACGAACGCGGGACTCTCCCCGCTCGTGGAGGGCGAGAGTCCGACGAGCGAGAAATGCATGACAGCTGGCTATTACTTCCCCGCCACCGAGAATCATTCCTGCGCGAACTCGATCGACGTTCCCCAGCCTTTCTAAATCGCGCCCACCGGGTCAAGCGATCCGGCGCGTTGATCTCATTTCACCGCGACGACGCATCTGCCGCGTCATGGGTTTCGCCAGGGGCGACGATACGCCGGCTTTAGCACGAGGCGTCCGGCGCTAGGGTATCCTCGCGGCTTGACCGCCATCAATGCGCGAGCTACAGCGCGTCGAGACAATCCTTCAGATCGGGACCGACAGAACCACGCATGAAAATCCACGAATACCAGGCGAAAGAGATACTCCGCAAATACGGCGTCGCCACGCCGCGCGGCATTCCGTGCTTCTCGGCCGACGAGGCCGTCAAGGCGGCGCGCGAGCTGGGCGGCAAGGTGTGGGTGGTGAAGGCGCAGATCCACGCGGGCGGCCGGGGCAAGGGCGGCGGCGTCAAGGTCGCGAAATCCGAGGCGGAAGTGCGCGAATGGGCCGGCAAGATCCTCGGCATGATGCTGAAGACCCACCAGACCGGGCCCGAAGGGCAGAAGGTGAGGCGTCTGCTGGTCGAGGAGGGCGCCGACATCAGGAAGGAGCTCTACGTCGGCATGGTGGTCGACCGCGGCACGCAGCGCGTCGCGCTCATGGCTTCCAGCGAAGGGGGCATGGACATCGAGGAGGTGGCCGCGCATGCTCCGGAGAAGATCCACACGGTATTCGTCGACCCGGGCACGGGATTGAAGGACGCCGAGGCCGACGGTCTCGCGAAGAAGATCGGCGTTCCCGAAGGCAGCGTTCCCCAGGCGCGCGCGGTCTTCAAGGGCTTGTACCGCGCGTTCGACGAGAGCGACTGCAGCCTCGCCGAGATCAACCCGCTGATACTCACCGGCGACGGAAAGGTCGTGGCGCTCGACGCCAAGATCAACTTCGACGACAACGCGGGCTTCCGGCATCCGGAATGGCAGCAACTGCGCGACCTCGACGAGGAGGACCCGCAGGAGGTCGAGGCTTCGAAGTACGACCTCAACTACATCCAGCTGGACGGGGATATCGGCTGCCTGGTCAACGGCGCGGGGCTCGCCATGGCGACCATGGACATCATCAAGCTCTACGGCGGGTCGCCGGCGAACTTCCTCGACGTCGGCGGCGGCGCGACGACCGAGAAGGTGACCGAGGCCTTCAAGATCATGCTGCGGATCCCGCATCTGAAGGCGATCCTCGTCAACATCTTCGGCGGCATCATGAAGTGCGACGTGATCGCGGCGGGCGTGGTCGCGGCGGCGAAGCAGGTGAGCCTGCGCGTGCCGCTGGTGGTGCGCCTCGAGGGCACCAACGTGGACCTCGGCAAGAAGATCCTCGCGGACTCCGGGCTGCCGATCATCTCCGGCAACAACATGGCGGACGCCGGGAAGAAAGTCGTCGCGGCCGCGGGCGGGACGAAGAAGAAGGCCAAGGCAAGATCGAATCCGAAGCCCAAGACGAAGAAGAAGCCGAAGAAGAGCACCAAGAAGATGTCGAGGAAATCCAAACCGAAGAAGAAGCCGAGGAGACGCTGATGTCCATCCTCATCGACAGGAACACCCGGGTGATGACCCAGGGCATCACCGGCAAGACCGGAATGTTTCACACCAAGATGGGCAAGGAATACGCGAACGGCCGCAACTGCTACGTCGCCGGAGTGAATCCGAAAAAGCCCGGCGAGTCCTACGAGGGCATCCCGATCTTCGCCACGGTGAAGGAAGCGAAGCAGCAGACCGGCGCGAACGTCTCGGTGATCTACGTGCCGCCGCCCTTTGCCGCGTCGGCCATCGACGAAGCGGTCGAGGCCGATCTCGACCTGGTGATCTGCATCACCGAGGGCATCCCGGTGCGCGACATGATCCGCACCAAGTACAAGATGCAGGGCAGGCGCACCCGGCTGATCGGGCCGAACTGCCCGGGGCTGATCACGCCCGGCGAGATCAAGATCGGCATCATGCCCGGCCACATCCACAAGAAGGGCAGGATAGGCGTGGTGTCGCGCTCGGGCACGCTCACCTACGAGGCGGTCGGCCAGCTGATGGAGCTGGGCCTGGGGCAATCGTCCTGCGTCGGCATCGGCGGCGACCCGGTGAACGGCATGAAGCACGTCGAAGTGCTGAAGCTCTTCAACGACGATCCCGAGACCGACGCGGTCGTCATGGTCGGCGAGATCGGCGGCTCCGACGAGGAAACCGCCGCGCGCTGGGTCAAGGCCAACATGAAGAAGCCCGTGGTCGGCTTCATCGCCGGCGTCACCGCGCCCCCGGGGAAGCGCATGGGCCACGCCGGCGCGATCATCTCGGGCGGCAAGGGCACGGCGCAGGAGAAGCTCGCCGTGATGGAGGAGTGCGGCATCAAGACCACCAAGAATCCCGCCGAGATGGGGAAGCTGCTCAAGTCCGTGCTGAAGTAGCGGACGCCGGGACGTGGCCAGCCCGAACGCCCTCGCCGATACGCTGATCGCCGAGGGCAACAGGGCGGAAGATTCGGGCAGGCTGGGCGAGGCCTGCGAGCGGTACCGCGAGGCAGTCGCTGCCTCGCCCGGCTACGCCCGGGCGCACCTCAACCTCGGCATCGCGCTGGAGGCTCTCGGCGATTCCGACGGGGCGATCCGTTCGTTCGAGACGGCGCTCGCGATCGAGCCGGAGAACCCTTTCGCCAACTACAATTTCGGCAACCTGCGCTTCAAGCAGGGCGCGCTCGATCGCGCCGAGGCGCTGCTGCGGCTCGCCCTGGCGGCCCGTCCCGAGTTTCCCGAAGCCCAGGTCGCCCTGTCCAACGTCCACGATTCGCGCGGCGATTACCCGGCGGCCGCGGCCGCGCTCGAGGCCGCGCTGAGATCGCGGCCCGACTATGCGGGAGCCCTGTACTGCTACGGGGTAGTCCTCGCGAAGCTCCGCAGGCTCGCGCAGGCGGAATCGGCGCTGCGCCGGGCGATCGCGATCGACCCGGGGTTTCTCTCCGCCTACGAGGCGCTGGGAGGCGTGCTTCGCGGCGAGTCGAGAATAGAAGACGCCGTCGAATGCTTCGCGGCCGCGCGGCGACTCGCGCCCGGGAAGCTCGACCTGGAGTCCGCGGAGCTGTTTACTCTGGCCTTCTCGGAGGGCATTTCGGAGGAGGCTCTGTTCTCCCGGCACCAGGCGTTCGGGGAGCGGCTCGAGCGGGCGAATCCGCCCCGGTTCCGGCCCTTCCGGAACGAGCGCGACCCCGGGCGGCGCTTGCGGATCGGCTACCTCTCGGGCGATTTCTGGCGGCATCCCGTTTCCCTCTTCGCGCTTCCGGTGATCGAGGGACACGACCGGGCTTCGTTCGGCGCCTACTGCTACTCGACCGGCACGACGGAGGACGGAATCACGCGGGCGCTGCGCGACCGCGCCGACGTGTTCCGCGACGCGGCGCCGATGTCCGACGGCGAGCTCGCCGACGCCATCCACGCCGACGGAGTCGATATCCTGGTGGATCTCTCGGGTCACTCCGGAGCGTATCGCCTGGGCGTCCTGGCCCAGCAACCGGCGCCGGTGCAGGCGACCTGGCTCGGATATCCGAGCACCACCGGGCTCACCCGGATCCACTACCGCATCAGCGATCGCCACGCCGATCCGGAAGGGGACGCCGACCGCGCGCACACCGAGACGCTGGTGAGGCTTCCGAACAGCCAGTGGTGCTACCGACCGTTCATCGCGGACATCCCGGTCGCCGACCCGCCGGCCGCGAAGAACGGCTTCGTCACGTTCGGCTCGTTCAACCATGTCTCGAAAATATCGCCGGGCATCCGCAAGGTCTGGGCCCGGATTCTCGAGGGGCTCCCGGAATCGCGCCTGGTGCTCGCCGGCATTCCGCCCGGCCCGGTCTCGGAGCGCCTGCTCGCCGATCTGGGCGGCGCCGCGACGTCCACCGCGAGAATCTCCATTCTCCCGCATGCGCCGCTCGACGAGTACCTGCGGTCCCTTGGCGGCGTGGACATCGCGCTGGACACTACGCCTTACAGCGGCGGCACGACCACCTGCGACGCGCTCTGGATGGGCGTCCCGGTGGTGACGCTGCGGGGGGCGCGCTCGATATCGCGAAGCGCGACCAGCATTCTTTCCACCGCCGGGCTTGCGGAATGGATCGCCCAGACCCCGGACGAGTACGTGCGCCTCGCGGTCGGGTTCGCGGGCGACCGGACGCTCGTTCGCAAATTGCGCGCATCGCTGCGCCAAAGCATGCGGCAATCGCCTATCATGGACGAAGCGACCTTCGTGCGCGATCTCGAAAGCGCGTACCGGACGATATGGCGCGCCTGGTGTGAAGGCCCTCGCTAGCGGAGGCTCCCGTGTTCGGTGACTGGTTCAACTGCAAGGAGGTCGACGAGCTGGTCGACTCGATCGTCGCCGACCTCGTGAAGCGCTTTCCCCCCGCGGGCCTGGAAGGAACCTCCCCCGAAAAGGCGGCGCAGCGCCTGAAAGGCGTGCACAACGTCTCGTACAACCGCGTCGACACCTTCGCCCGGTCCCACTCGCTGAATCTGTACAAGAAGGCGCACCTGGGCAACCGCCTCAAGTGGTCGCTCAAGGAAGCCGGGTACTCCACCGAGTTCGCCGACGCGCTGACATCCGAGTTCGTCACCCTGGTGACGTACGCGTCGGCGGCGCGCAATCAGCCGAAGTCCTGATCCCTCCGCGGGTTGACTTTGGCGCCGCAGGGCCTAGCATTGATTCCACGCTCTCGTAAAGCAAGGCGCGTCCAATCGAGGACCGCACATGACGAAAAGCCATTCCCCCCAGACGGCCGTGGACGTCGAGGCTCTCGCCGGCGCGCTGCGCGCGCTGGGGATGCTCTACGGCGCCAGCCAGCCGCTGGCGAAGACCGTCGAAGGCGCCAAGACCGAAGCCGAGGCCATCCGGCGCTACATCGAGCGCGAACGACCGCATCTGCTCGCCTCGTACGATCTCGAGGCCTTGGTGAAGATGGTGCAGGGCGCGCGCGAAGCGAAGGCCGACGCCAAGGCGAGCGTGGAGCAATACAGCCCCCACCACCCCGCGAAACGCCGATGAGCGACCGCAGCGGCGGGGGCCGGATCTAGACCGACCTCGCTTCTCTGGCTTTCGCGGGCGCGGCCGGCGGCTCGGGGAAGGCCTCGCCGATCGGCATCGTCGTTCCCGCGGCCGCGATGTCGATGCCGGGGAGGCTGGCCGCCGCCGCCCTGAAGTGCGGCCCGGAGAGCACTTCACGGATGCGCGCGACCAGCGGCGAGGCGAGCGTCTCGTTGCGGCAGACCAGGAAGTAACGCTCATTGGTGATGGGGATGAAGTCCTGGCCCATTCTCCTCGCCGCGGCCTCGACGCCGAACCCCGCGTCGGCCATGCCGCTCGCGATGTAGGCGGCGACGGCGGCGTGCGTCGTCTCGCCGCTCGCGTATCCGTTGATCTTGCGGTTGTCCACGTTGTGCTGCTTCAGCAGCAGATCGAGGAGTATGCGAGTGCCGGAGCCGAACTGCCGGTTGACGAAGCGCACGTCCGGCCTGGCGAGATCCTCGATGGTGAGGATGTTCTTGGGATTGCCCGGCGCGGCCATGATTCCCTGGCGCCGCGTGGCGAGATTGATGAGCGTCTGCGTTTTCGGATCCAGCCACCTCGAGTAGAACCTGAGCATCGGCGCCTGAAGGCTCCCCGTGACCATGTGGAAGCCGGCGAGATCGCAGTTCAGGCCGGTGAGCGACGCGAGGGCCTCCATGCTTCCCCGGTATTTCAGTTCCACCGGAAAGTGCATGGAGAGCAGGAAATCCCGCAGCATGCCGATCGCGAAGCCGTGGCTCGCGTGGATGCGGATCTCCGGCTTCACGTCGGACAGGACGCGCTCGATCTCGACCTCGAGCTCGGAGGCGAGGCTGTCGAGCGTGGGATCGAGGCGCGCCGAGATCCGCTTGTTGGCCCAGAGGAGCTTCTCGCCGAGCGGCGTGAGCACGGCTCCCCGACCGCGCGTCATCGCGACGAGGGACGCCCCGAAAATCCGGCTGCCGTTGCGCACCAGCTCCCAGGCATAGCGGTAAGAGACGTCGAGCTTCTTCGCCGCCGCCGCGAGCTGTCCCGCTTCGTCCATCGCCGTCAGCAATTCGATCAGCTGATGGAGGGGGCGGCGCACCGCGTCGGGCCCCTCGACGAGCCACTGCGGCTTGATCGACATCTTGAACATGTGAATCCTCCCTATGTAGCGAAGTGCATATTGAACGATTCTTCGTGCGACCAGGAATATGTGTGCAAATGCATATGCCCATATGTTTAGTCTCTCATATTGCCCGCGTTTCGAGCGGGATGATACGTTGCCCGGCGGTGTCCGCGGAAACGTGAAAGCGCTTTCGCGCATCCAATAACAATTTTTCCAGCGCGACGACAGCAAAAAAGGAGGGAATGAGCATGGCCGAAGCGGCAGTTTTGAATGGAAGCGGAGCCAACGGAGTGGGGCTGCTCGCCAAAGAGCGGATCATCGCGGGCCCGGGATTCAACCGCTGGCTCGTTCCGCCGGCGGCGCTGTGCATACACCTGTGCATCGGCATGGCCTACGGCTTTTCCGTGTTCTGGCTGCCCCTGTCGCGGGCGATCAATGCGAAGTCGGCCGTCGCCTGTGCGCCCGACATGTCGTTCTTCGCGCGCATGTTCGCGACGACCTGCGACTGGAAGATCAGCGAGCTCGGCTGGATGTACACGCTGTACTTCGTGTTCCTCGGGGCCGCGGCCGCGGTCTGGGGCGGATGGCTCGAGCGCGCGGGTCCCCGCAAGGCGGGTTTCGTCGCGGCGCTCTGCTGGTGCGGCGGCCTGGTGTTCTCGGCGTTCGGCGTGATTCTCCATCAAGTCTGGATGCTGTGGCTGGGCACGGGGATCGTCGGCGGCATCGGCCTGGGCCTGGGCTACATCTCGCCCGTCTCGACCCTGATCAAGTGGTTCCCCGACCGCCGCGGCATGGCGACCGGCATGGCGATCATGGGCTTCGGCGGCGGCGCGATGATCGGCGCGCCTCTCGCCGACATCCTGATGAGGCACTATGCGACCGCGACCTCGGTCGGCGTGTGGGAAACCTTCATCACCATGGCGGTGATCTACTTCGTCTTCATGACGGTGGGTGCCTTCGGCTACCGCATCCCGGCGCCCGGATGGAAGCCCTCGGGCTGGAATCCGCCGGCTCAGAACGCGAAGAGCATGATCACCGCGCGCCACGTGCACCTCAGCCAGGCTCACAAGACGCCGCAGTTCTGGCTGATCTGGTGGGTGCTGTGCCTGAACGTGACCGCGGGCATCGGGATCATCGGGATGGCCTCGCCGATGCTGCAGGAAGTCTTCGCAGGCAAGCTGATCGGCATCACCGCGACCTTCAACGAGCTCACGGCGGCGCAGAGGGTTCAGATCGCGGCGATCGCCGCCGGCTTCACGGGGCTGCTCTCCCTGTTCAACATCGGCGGCCGTTTCGTGTGGGCTTCGCTGTCCGATTACCTCGGGCGCAAGCTGACCTACTACACGTTCTTCGTCCTGGGCGTCGTGCTCTACGCGTCCGCGCCGGGGTCGGGCCACCTCGGCCACATCGCGCTTTTCGTGGGGGCGTTCTGCATCATCCTGTCGATGTACGGCGGGGGCTTCTCCACGGTGCCGGCCTATCTCGCCGACATGTTCGGCACGCAGATGGTCGGCGCGATCCACGGAAGGCTCCTGACCGCGTGGTCGGCGGCGGGGATCTTCGGCCCGGTGATCGTGAACTACATGCGCGAGTACCAGCTCGAGCACGGCGTGCCGCGGGCGCAGGTCTACGACACGACGGCCTACATACTGTGCGGCCTGCTCGTGATCGGCTTCATCTGCAACTGGCTGGTAAAGCCCGTTGCGGACAAGCATTTCATGACCGACGCCGAGCTCGAGGCCGAGCGCAAGCTCGCGCACGAGGCGGCCAGGGCGGCGACGGTGAGCGGCCGGGCTCCGACGAGCGAGGAGAAGAGTCCGACGTGGCTCGTCGTCGCGGCCTGGCTCGTTGTCGGCGTGCCGATCCTCTGGGGCGTCTGGGTCACCCTGGAAAAGGCCTGGATCCTGTTCAAGTAAGATTGCGCCGCCGCCCACCGCTTTCCCCGCGGTGGGCGGTCGGAACTTGATTCGTGTCAAGCTTTTGCATGCGCGCCCGGAAGTAGAATGGGCGCATGAACGATCGGGCATCCGCAGCGGCCAAATCGCAGGGAAAGCGCGGGCGGGTGCGCGGCACGCCCAAGGGCCGCCAGGTCGACCCCAAGGCGCGCGACGACGTCCGGGCGCTGCTCGCGGGCGATCCGCGCAGGCGAGACCTGCTGATCGAATACCTGCACCGCATCCAGGACCGGCACGGGCACCTGTCCGCCGCGCACCTGGTCGCGCTCGCCGCCGAGATGAAGCTCGCGATGACCGAGGTGTACGAGGTCGCGACCTTCTATCACCACTTCGACGTCGTGAAGGAAGGGGACGGCGCGCCGCCCGCGATCACCGTGCGCGTCTGCGACTCGCTCTCCTGCGAGATGGCGGGAGCAAACGAGCTGCTCGCGAAGCTGCCGGGCATTCTCGGCAAGGACGTTCGCGTGCTCCACGCTCCATGCGTCGGGCGCTGCGAGACGGCCCCGAACGCGATCGTCGGCCAGAACCCGGTCACGCACGCGAGCGCCGAGAGGGTGCTCGCGCTCGTCAGGTCCAAGGCGGTGAAGCAGCCTGCCCCGGGCAGGGATCCAGCCAGTCCGGCGTGCATCGATTACGCCGCGTACCGCGCGAAAGGCGGATACGCTCTCGCGAAATCCTGCATCGAAGGCGCAAGGAAGCGCGAAGACGTCATCGCGGTCATGGAGAATTCGGGCCTGCGCGGGCTCGGCGGAGCAGGGTTCCCCGCGGGCAGGAAATGGAAATCGGTCGCAGCCGAACCGGCTCCGCGGCTGTGCGCCATCAACATCGACGAAGGCGAGCCCGGCACGTTCAAGGACCGCTGGTACCTCGAGCGCGACCCGCACCGCTTCGTCGAGGGGGCGCTCATCGCCGCCTGGGCCGTCGGCATAGACGAGATCTACATCTATCTGCGCGACGAGTATCACGGCTGTCGCGCCATCCTCGAGCGCGAGCTCGCGGCGCTGAAGGCCGATCCTCCGTGCAGGCTGCCGCCGATCCACCTGCGCCGCGGAGCCGGCGCCTACATCTGCGGCGAGGAGTCGGCGATGATCGAGTCGATCGAGGGCAAGCGCGGCATGCCGCGCCTGCGCCCGCCGTACGTCGCGCAGGTGGGCCTGTTCGACCGTCCCACGCTCGAGCACAACATGGAAACGCTGCACTGGGTGCGCGAGATACTCGAGCGCGGCGCCGAGTGGTTCGCCTCCCACGGCCGCAACGGCCGCAAGGGGCTGCGCTCGTTCTCGGTGAGCGGGCGCGTGAAGAAGCCGGGGGTGCACCTCGCGCCCGCGGGCATCACCGTGAAGGAGCTGATCGCGGAATACTGCGGCGGGATGGCGGACGGCCATACCTTCTACGGCTACCTGCCCGGCGGCGCCTCGGGCGGCATACTCCCGGCCTCGATGTCGGACATACCGCTGGATTTCGACACGCTCAATCAATACGGCTGCTTCATCGGCTCGGCCGCCGTGATCATCCTCTCCGACAGGGACCGGGCGACGACGGCGGCGCGCAACCTGACCAGGTTCTTCTCCGACGAGTCCTGCGGCCAGTGCACGCCCTGCCGCGTCGGCACCGCCAAGACGCTCAAGCTGATCGCCGAAAAGAAATGGGATCAGCCGCTCCTGAAGGAACTTTCCGCCGCGATGATGGACGCATCCATATGCGGGCTGGGGCAGGCGGCACCCAATCCCGTGCTTTCCGTGATGAAATACTTTCCGAACGAGATCGCTTGATGCTTGGAGGTTGCGCATGGACCGCATAAGCACCGCGCAAGCGGCGACGATGCCCGTCGAATTCAAGCTGAACGGCCGCGCGGTCGTCGGCAGGTCGGACGAGACCATCATCGAGACCGCCAAGCACTACGGCATCGAGATTCCCCATCTCTGCTACAAGGAAGGCATGCGGGCCGACGGCAACTGCCGCGCCTGCGTGGTCGAGATCAAGGGCGAGCGCGTGCTCGCACCCTCGTGCTGTCGCTATCCCAAGGACGGCATGGAGGTCACCACCGACAGCGCCCGCGCCGTCGTCAGCCAGAAGATGGTGGTCGAGCTGCTGCTTTCCGATATCCCGGAGAAATCCTACACGCTCGACTCCGAGCTCGACCGGTGGGCCAAGCACCTGAAGGTCGGCAGGCCGCGCTTCGAATCGCGCCACCAGCCGAAGCCGGATCTCTCGCACGCGGCGATCGCCGTGAACCTGGACGCCTGCATCCAGTGCACGCGCTGCCTGCGCGCCTGCCGCGAGGAGCAGGTGAACGACGTCATCGGCTACGCGTTCCGCGGCGAGCATTCGAAGATCGTGTTCGATCTCGACGACCCGATGGGCGATTCGACCTGCGTCGCCTGTGGCGAGTGCGTTCAGGCCTGCCCGACGGGTGCGCTCATGCCCGCGCGCGAAGCCGGCAAGATCGTGCCGGACAAGACGGTCGACTCGGTCTGCCCGTATTGCGGGGTCGGCTGCCTTCTGACCTACAACGTCAAGAACAACAAGATCATCTGGGTGCAGGGCCGCGGCGGCCCCGCGAACTCGAACCGCCTGTGCGTCAAGGGACGCTACGGCTTCGACTACGTGCAGCACAAGCACCGTCTGACGAAGCCCCTCATCCGCAAGCCGGGAGTCCGGAAGCACAAGGACTTCGCCGTCGATCCGGACAACTGGTCGGAGGTGTTCCGCGAGGCGAGCTGGGAAGAGGCGCTCGATTTCGCCGCCAGGGGCCTGCGCGAAATCCGCGATACGCACGGCAAGAAGGCGCTCGCCGGCTTCGGCTCGGCGAAGGGTACGAACGAGGAGGCCTACCTCTTCCAGAAGCTGGTGCGTACCGGATTCGGGTCGAACAACGTGGATCACTGCACGCGGTTGTGCCACGCCTCCAGCGTCGCGGCGCTCATGGAGGGCATCAACTCGGGCGCGGTATCGAACCAGGTGCGCGACGTGATGAAGGCCGAGGTCGTGTTCCTCATCGGGTCCAACCCGACGGTGAACCACCCGGTCGCGGCGACGTGGATGAAGAACGCCGCCAAGGCGGGCGTGAAGCTGATCGTCGCCGACCCGAGGAAGGGCGACCTGGCGCGCCACGCGGCCTACAACCTTCAGTTCAAGGCCGACACCGACGTCGCGCTCTTGAACGCCATGCTGCACGTCATCGTCGAAGAGGGCCTGGTCAACGAGGCCTTCATCCGCGACCGCACGTCGGGTTACGAGGCGCTCGCCGAGAACGTGAAGAAGTTCTCGCCCGAGACGATGGCGCCGGTCTGCGGCATCGACGCGCAGACGATCCGCGAGGTGGCGCGCCTGTACGCGACCTCGAAGGGCTCGATGATCATGTGGGGCATGGGCATCTCGCAGCACGTGCACGGCACCGACAACGCGCGCTGCCTGATCGCGCTCGCGCTCGCGACCGGCCAGATCGGCCGGCCCGGGACCGGGCTCCACCCCTTGCGGGGACAGAACAACGTGCAGGGCGCTTCCGACTCGGGCCTCATTCCGATGGTCTACCCCGATTACCAGCGGGTCGACAACCCGGAGGCGAAGAAGCGCTTCGAGAAGCTCTGGGGCATGGAGCTCGACCCCAAGCCGGGACTCACCGTGGTCGAGATCATGCACGCGGCGAAGAAGCGCGAGATCCGCGGCATGTACATCATGGGCGAGAACCCGGCGATGTCGGATCCCGACGTCGATCATGCGCGCGAGGCGCTCGCCTCTCTCGACCACGTGGTTGTGCAGGACATCTTCCTCACCGAGACCGCGTATCTCGCCGACGTGATTCTCCCCGCCACGGCCTGGCCGGAGAAAGTCGGCACCGTGACCAACACCGATCGCATGGTGCAGCTCGGCCGCAAGGCGATCGAGCCCCCGGGCGAGGCGAAAGAGGACCTGTGGCTCATCAACGAGCTCGCCAGGCGCATGGGCCTCGACTGGAACTACACCCACCCGAGCGAGGTGTTCGACGAGATGCGGAAGTGCATGGACTCGATCGCCGGAATCACCTGGGAGCGCCTGGAGCGCGACTCCTCGGTGACCTATCCCTGCGAGAAGGAAGGGGACCCGGGACAGCCGGTGGTCTTCGTCACGCACTTCCCGACCGCCACCGGGCGCGCCAGGTTCGTGCCGGCGGATCTGATCTCGGCGGCCGAGCGGCCCGATTCCGAGTATCCCATGGTGCTCATCACGGGCCGGCAGCTCGAGCACTGGCACACCGGAGCGATCACGCGGCGCGCCACGGTCCTCGACCACATCGAGCCCGAGCCCGTCGCTTCGCTGCATCCGCTCGATCTCGACAAGCTCGGCGCGAGGCCGGGGGACGTCGTGACGGTCCAGTCGCGTCGCGGAAAGATCGCGCTCTATGCCCGCGCCGACGACGGAACGCCGCAGGGAGCCGTGTTCATTCCGTTCTGCTACTACGAGGCGGCGGCGAACATGCTCACCAACCCGGTGCTCGATCCATTCGGGAAGATCCCGGAGTTCAAGTATTGCGCCGTCAGGATAACGAAAGGCGGACCCGAGCCGGTGCGCGCGAGCTTCGGCGGCGGACAGGCGCTGGCCGAACTCCAGGCCTGAGCTGATTCGCTTCCGTCGCTGCGATCTTCGCGGCGGGCGCCGCGCGCTCTCGACGCTGCTGTTCGTGCTCGCCTCGGCACGCGCGAGACCGCGGTAACTCTTCACAACATTGTTCGGTCTGTCCGCGCTGTCCTGCATTGCGCGGGGAGCTCGACCATGCCGGTGAAATCGCCCCGTGGGAGTCGGGCGCGCGCGAGGCTCCGTGGAATCCGCGCGCGCACAACGATCCGGGATACGCTGGGGCATCCGTCTTGACTTCCGTCAATGTCGCGGCAAAAGCCCGCGCCGTATAGTGCTCGTCCGAAACGAAGAAGATCCCGCGGAAATCCCCAAGGAGCTGCAGATGCCCTCCGATATCGAAATCGCACAGAAAGCCAAGCTCGAACGCATCTCCAAGATCGCGCTGTCGAAGCTCGGCATCCCCGAGGAGCATCTCGAGCCATACGGCCACTACAAGGCGAAGGTCTCGCTCAAGTACCTCGACGGCCTGAAGGCGCGGCCCGGCGCGAAGCTGGTCCTGGTGACCGCGATCAGCCCGACCCCCGCGGGCGAGGGCAAGACCACCACCACGGTGGGCCTGGGCGACGCGCTCAACCACATCGGCAAGAAGGCGATGATCTGCCTGCGCGAGCCCTCCCTGGGGCCGGTGTTCGGCATGAAGGGCGGAGCCGCCGGCGGCGGCTACGCGCAGGTCGTGCCGATGGAAGACATCAATCTGCACTTTACCGGCGACTTCCACGCCATCACGTCGGCCAACAACCTGCTCGCCGCCCTGCTGGATAATCACATCTATTGGGGCAATGGACTTGGCATCGACGAGCGCCGGGTCACCTGGCGTCGGGTGCTCGACATGAACGACCGTGCGCTGCGGCGCATCGTCAATTCGCTCGGCGGCGTCGCCAACGGCTTCCCGCGCGAGGACGGCTTCGACATCACGGTAGCGTCGGAGGTGATGGCGATCTTCTGTCTCGCGCGCAATCTCGACGACCTCAAGAAGCGGCTCGGCAATATCGTCGTCGGCTATACGCGCGATCGCAAGCCGGTACGCGCCAGCG
>DATEGT010000189.1:0-22241 GCA_035280025.1 Burkholderiales bacterium
CCGCCGCGGCACCAGCGACGCCGGTCCCGCTGCCGGTGGCGAAGGAACGCGTGGCGAAAGCCAGCACCCGGGAGGTCTCGCGGCTGAATTCTGCTTTTTCCTTCGAGACCTTCGTCACCGGCAAGGCGAACGAGCTGGCGCGTGCAGCGGCGGCACAGGTGGCGGAGAACCCAGGCATTTCCTACAACCCGCTGTTCGTCTACGGCGGGGTCGGCCTGGGCAAGACTCACCTCATCCAGGCGATCGGCAACCGCCTTCGCGAGCAAACGCCCGAAACCAAGATCCGCTACATCCACGCCGAGCAGTACGTTTCCGACGTCGTGCGGGCCTACCAGCACAAGGCGTTCGACGACTTCAAGCGTTACTACCATTCACTCGACCTGCTGCTCATCGACGACATCCAGTTCTTCACCGGGAAAGACCGCACCCAGGAGGAGTTCTTCTACGCGTTCAACGCGCTGATCGAGTCGCACAAGCAGGTCATCATCACCTGCGACACCTACCCGAAGGACCTGGCGGGTATCGACGAGCGCCTCAAGTCGCGCTTTTCGTGGGGCCTTACCGTCGCCATAGAGCCACCCGAGCAGGAAATGCGGGTGGCGATCATCCTCAAGAAGGCCGAGGCCGTCTCGCTCAAGCTGTCCGAGGAGGTTGCATTCTTCATCGCCAAGCACATCCGCTCGAACGTGCGCGAGCTCGAAGGCGCGCTGAAGAGCGTCGTAGCGTACTCGCGGTTCAACGGGCGCGACGTCACCCTCGACACGGCCAAGGAGGCCCTGAAAGACCTTCTCAGCGCGCAGAACCGCCAGATCACCGTGGACAACATCCAGAAGACGGTCGCCGAGTACTACAAGATCAAGGTGTCCGACATGCACTCGAAGAAGCGCAGCCGCAGCGTCGCTCGCCCCCGACAGCTCGCCATGGCGCTCGCGAAGGACCTGACCCAGATGAGCCTTCCGGACATCGGCGACGCGTTCGGCAACCGCGACCACACCACGGTACTCCACGCCTGCCGCACCATCGCCACGCTTCGCGAGAAGAATCACGAGATCAACCGCGATTACCACGTGCTCGAGCAGGTTCTGAAAGGGTGAGAAAACTGGGAAAAACCCGTGGATGAATTGTGACCAAAGGCCCTCGGCGACGCCACCCGCAAGCTTGTGCGACTTCCGTACACCCGGCGGACGCGGAGTTACTCACAACCTTCCCAACGGCGCCTCGCCCCGCCGGCCCCGGAGCGAACGATGTTATCCACGTGAAGAGTCGCGGTCATCATCATCATCAAGGAAAATAAAATGAACCTGTTAAAGACCAAACGCGAAACTCTCCTTGAGCCCCTGCAGGCAGTCGCCGGAATCATCGAGCGGCGCCACACGCTGCCGATCCTGTCCAACGTGCTGCTGTCCCGGACGGACTCGCACCTCGAGCTGGTGGCGACCGATATCGAGATCGAAATCACGACGAGCATGGCAGTCGAGGGGCCGGGAGAGGCGAAAAGGATCACCGTGGGGGCGAGAAAGCTGGTCGACATACTCAGGGCGCTGCCCGAAGGGTCGGAGGTCCAGCTGGTGCTGCAGGATCGCCGGCTGCAGGTGAAGTCGGGGAAGAGTCGCTTCAACCTCCAGACCCTCGCTGCCGAGGATTTCCCGAGGCTCGCTCTGGCCGAGGCCTCCACCACCAGCTTCGCGGTTCCGCAGAAGCTCCTGCGCGCCCTGCTGGGACTGGTCCAGTACGCGATGGCGCAGCAGGATATTCGCTATTACCTCAACGGCTTGCTCATGGTGGTCGAGGACGAGCAGCTGAAGCTCGTGGCGACCGACGGGCACCGCCTGGCGTACGCGAGCCGCAAGCTGAGCGGCAAGAACCTGGCGCGCCAGGAGGTCATTCTTCCCCGCAAGACGATCATCGAGCTCTCGAAGCTGCTCGACGACAGCGAAGACCCGGTGGCGATCGATTTGTCCGCGGCGCAGGCGAGGTTCAGGTTCGGGAACGTGATGCTGGTCTCCAAGCTCGTCGACGGAAAATTCCCGGACTACGGCAGAGTCATACCTCAGGGCCAGCCGAAGAAGCTCAAGCTCGACCGGATCGCCTTGCTGCAGGCGCTGCAGCGCGCGGCCATCCTCACCAGCGACAAATTCCGCGGGGTGCGCTGGGTGCTCGCGGACGGGAGCCTGAAGATCAGCTGCAGCAACACCGAGCAGGAAGAAGCGCAGGAAGAGCTCGATGTTCCCTACAAGGGCGAGACCCTGGACATAGGATTCAACGTGGGTTACCTGGTCGACGTGCTCAACAACCTGGATGTCGCCGAAGTCGAATGCGGATTGGGCGACGCCAATTCGAGCGCCCTGTTCACCCTGCCCGACCGCAGCGACTTCAAGTACGTCGTGATGCCCATGCGGATCTGAGGGAAAGCGGATCAAATGGCTGAAGCGGAAAAAAACGGCAACTCCCGGGAGCACTACGACTCCGACAGCATCAAAGTGCTGAAGGGTCTCGAGGCGGTCCGAAAGCGCCCGGGCATGTACATCGGCGACACCTCGGACGGGACCGGATTGCACCACATGGTGTTCGAGGTCGTGGACAACGCCATCGACGAAGCCCTGGCAGGTTACTGCGACGAGATCTCCGTTACCATCCACACCGACAACTCGATCAGCGTGGTCGACAACGGCCGCGGCATTCCCACGGGCGTCCACGAGCAGGACGAGGAAAAGCGCTCCGCGGCGGAGATCGTCATGACCGAGCTCCACGCCGGCGGCAAGTTCGACAACAACGCCTACAAGGTTGCCGGCGGCCTGCACGGTGTGGGCGTGTCGGTGGTGAACGCGCTGTCCGACTGGCTCCGGCTGACGATCCGGCGCGAGGGAAAAAGCCACTTCATGGAATTCAAGCGCGGCGTCGCGGTCGCTCCGCTCAAGGTCACGGGCAAGACCGAGAGGCGTGGAACCGAGGTTCACTTCCTCGCCAGCACCGATACCTTCGGAGTGATCGAGTATCACTTCGACATTCTCGCGAAGCGCCTGCGCGAGCTCTCCTTTCTGAACAACGGCGTGAAGATCCAACTGATCGATCAGCGCACCGGCAAGGAGGAGAACTTCGCCCACACGGGCGGCGTGAAGGGATTCGTCGAATACATCAACAAGAGCAAGAACGTCCTCCATGGGACGCCTTTTCACGCGGTCGCGCAGAAAGAGGGAATCGCCGTCGAAGTCGCGATGCAGTGGAACGATTCGTACCAGGAGCAGGTGCTCTGCTTCACGAACAACATCCCGCAGCGCGACGGCGGCACCCACCTTTCGGGCTTGCGCGCCGCGATGACACGGAGCCTGAACCAGTACATCGAATCGAACGAGATCGCCAAGAAGGCCAAGGTCGAAACCACGGGGGACGACATGCGCGAAGGCCTGTCGTGCGTGCTTTCCATCAAGGTCCCGGAGCCCAAGTTCTCCTCGCAGACCAAGGACAAGCTGGTGTCGTCGGAAGTCGGACCGGTAGTTCAGGAGCTGGTCGGCGAGAAGCTGAAGAATTTCCTGCTCGAGCGGCCCAACGATGCGCGCATCATCTGCGGCAAGATCGTGGACGCCGCGCGCGCCAGGGAAGCGGCCCGCAAAGCGCGAGAGATGACGCGCCGCAAGGGCGTGCTCGATTCCTTCGGACTGTCGGCCAAGCTCGCCGACTGCCAGGAGAAGGATCCTGCCCTGTGCGAGTTGTACATCGTCGAGGGCGATTCGGCGGGCGGCTCCGCCAAGCAGGGCCGCGACCGGAAGTTCCAGGCGATCCTGCCGCTGAAGGGCAAGATACTGAACGTCGAGAAGGCGCGATTCGAAAAGCTCATTTCCTCGCAGGAAATCGTAACGCTGATCCAGACGCTGGGGACGGGCATAGGCACCGAAGAGTTCGACGTGGCTAAGCTGCGTTATCACCGGATAATCGTCATGACGGACGCGGACGTCGACGGCGCCCATATCCGGACTCTTCTGCTGACCTTCTTCTACCGGCAGATGCGGGACCTGCTCCAGCAGGGATATGTCTACATCGCGCAGCCGCCGCTGTACAAGGTGAAGCTCGGCAAGCAGGAACGCTATTTCAAGGACGAACAGGAGCGCGCCCAGTACATGCTGGCGCAGGCGCTGGTGGGAGCCTCGCTCATGCCGAAGGCCGGGGCGGAGCGAATCGAAGGCACGTCGCTCGAGCAGCTGGCGAAGGGCTATCTGTCCTGTGAAGCCATCGTCAGCCGCCTTTCCAAGACCGTCGACGAGGAAGCCTTGTCGGCGCTCAGGCGCGGGGTCAAGCTGGATCTGTCCAGCGCGCAATCTGCCGGGGCGAGCGCGCTCCGCCTCAAGCAGGCTATGGCCGTCAACGGCAACGGGGTCAACGTCCGGGCTCGCTACGACGAGAAACACGAGCAGCATCAGCTGGTCATAGAACGCGACCATCACGGCAACACCCGTACGAGCACGCTTGATCAGGATTTCCTAGAGTCGGGCGACTATCAGAACCTCGACCGTTTGTCTCAGTTGCTTCGGAGCGTAGTCGGTCCCGGTGCGGTCGCGACCCGCGAAGACAAGCAGCAACCGGTTGCCGATTTCGCGGAGGCGATGAAGTGGTTGCACGGGGAGGTGGAGCGCAGCGCTGCGATCCAGCGCTACAAAGGCCTGGGAGAGATGAATCCCGAGCAGTTGTGGGAAACGACCATGGACCCGCAGACGCGCCGCCTGTTGAAGGTGCAGATCGAGGACGGGATCGCCGCGGATGAAATCTTCACCAAGCTGATGGGCGATGACGTCGAGCCGCGGCGCGTCTTCATCGAGCAGAACGCGCTGGTGGCGCGCCTGGACGTCTGAACTAGGCGGCTTTCTTTGCCCGCAGTTTCGGGCGGCGAGGGGCGCGTTTTTCCCGCGGCTTGCTCTCGCCGGTTTTCTTGGCGCCCGCCTGCGGGGCCGTCTCCTTCTTTGGCGCCTGAGCCTTGCCCGCGCGCGGAGCGAACTCGAACCCCACCTTGCCGTCCGCGCCTCGTACGAGGAACGCGGAGAAGGGCCGCCCTTTGCGCGAGATGAATCGGTGGAGCAGGTCGGTCCGGCCCGTCGCAAGCAGCTTCTGGATCTCCTCGCGCTCGATCGGCCTCTGGAGGATCACGCGCCCGGAGCGGAAATCGCAGGTCCGATCGGCGTTGACGCCGTTCTCGCACACGTACGCCATCGGCTGCTCGAATACGCGCCCGCCGCACTTGGGACACGGTCCCAGCGGCGTCAGTCCGGTGAAGTCGACCTTCACAGCGTCTTCCCCATCGGCCGGTCGGCCGAAGTCGAACTCCGCGCGGAACTCCGGGGTGAGCCGCACCACGGCGGCGAAGGGCTTCCCCATGCGGCTGCGGAATCCCGTCAACGGCCCGACCGACTTCTTCACGATGAGCGTCTGGATTTCCTCGGGCGCGAATTCCCGGCTCGACACCACCTTCCAGATCGAGAAATCGCACTTCGTGCACTTGAACTTGCGATAGGTCTCGCTCACCTTGCCGCCGCACTTCGGGCAGGGAGTCTCCAGGGTCAGAAACGCGGTGTCCGGAATGTCGCCGCGCTTGATGCGAGAAACCATCTCGCGCGTGAGATCGACGATGTGATCCATGAAGGCGCTGCGCGGCAGGGCCCCGTGCTCCATCTGCTTGAGCTTGAATTCCCAGGCGCCGGTGAGCTCCGGCGAGCACAGCTCGGTCACGCCGAAGTGACGCAGCGCGAAAAGCAGGGAGAACGCCTTGGGCGTCGGATGCAGGTCGCGGCCGACGCGATGGACGTAGTCCTCGAAGATCAGCCCTTCGATGATCTGCGCCCGCGTTGCCGGGGTCCCCAGGCCCTTCTCGCTCATCGCTTCGCGCAGCTCTTCGTCCTCGACCAGCTTCCCGGCGCCTTCCATGGCCGAGAGCAGCGTCGCCTCCGTGAAACGCGCGGGCGGCTTGGTCTGGCTGCCGCGAACCTCGATGTCGGCGGTTCGGACCTTCTCGCCGTTCCTGATCGCGACCAGATTCGGGGACTCGGAAGTTTCCGCTTCCTTCCCGTAGACCTCGAGCCATCCGGGCTCGGTCATGACGCGGCCTTCCGTCTTGAAGGCTTCACCCTCGACGCGCGTTATCCGCGTGGTGACCAGGAACTCGGCCGCCGGGAAAAACACCGCGAGGAAACGCTTCACCACCAGGTCGTAGAGCTTCCGTTCCGCCTCGGAAAGATGCCGGGGCGGCTGCAGGGTCGGAATGATCGCGAAGTGATCCGAGATCTTCTTGTTGTCGAAGATGCGCTTGTTCGGCCTGACCCAGCCTTGCTTGAGAATGCGGCCGGCGTGGGGAGCATAAGCCGGGGATTTCTGCTCGAGCAGCGCGTCGAGCGTCTTCTTCACGGTGCCGAGGTAGTCCTCGGGCAGCGCGCGTGAATCCGTGCGCGGATACGTGAGCGCCTTGTGCTTCTCGTATAGAGCCTGCGCCAGGGACAGGGTGGCCCTCGCCGAGAATCCGAAGCGGCCGTTCGCATCGCGCTGCAGGCTCGTCAGGTCGTAGAGCATCGGCGACAACTGGGTAGCGGGCCTGGATTCCTCGGTAGCGACGCCGGGTTTCCCGAGGCACTTGTCGCGGATCGCGTCGGCGCGGTCCCTGCGCCAGAACCGTTCGGCTCTCGCCTCGCCGTCGTCCTTCGGCTTCTGAAAGCCTTCGTCGAACCACCGACCCGCGTACTCGCCCGCTGCCGCGGCGAAGGTCGCGTGGATCTCCCAGTAGTCGCGCGGCTTGAACGCACGTATGCGCTCTTCGCGCTCGACGAGAATCGCGAGCGTGGGCGTCTGGACTCGGCCGACCGTGGTCTTGTAGAAGCCGCCTTCCTTGGAATTGAACGCGGTCATGGCGCGCGTTCCGTTGATTCCGACGAGCCAATCCGACTCGGACCTGCACAACGCCGCGTCCGCAAGAGGCAGCAGCTCGCGGTCCTTGCGCAGTTGCTCGAAGCCTTCCCGGATCGAGCTCTGCGTCATCGACTGCAGCCACAGGCGCTCGATCGGTTTCTTGGTTTCTGCGTGACGCGCGATGTACCTGAAGATCAGCTCGCCCTCGCGCCCGGCGTCGCAGGCGTTGATCACGCCCGAGACGTCTTTTCGCCCGAGGAGCTTGACGAGCAGCTTGAGACGCTCCTCGGTACGTTCGATGGGCCTGAGGTCGAAGTGCGGCGGGATCACCGGCAGATGCGCGAAGGACCACTTGCCTCGCTTGACCTCGACGCCTTCGGGCGGAACGAGCTCGAGCAGGTGGCCGATCGCCGAGGAGAGGACGTACTCGCGGCTCTCATAGTAGTCGCCGTGACGGGTAAATCCGCCCAGCGTGCGGGCGATGTCGTTCGCCACGGAAGGCTTTTCGGCGATGATCAGTTTTTTGGTCACGGGAAGACAAAGGCCGCAAAACGTCGGACGATTTCTCCGGATCCGCCCTACGCGAAGCGCAGAATGATAAGTGGAATCCGAAAGCGAGGCAAGGAACCGCCGCGCGCGAGCGCGAGCGGCGAGAGACTGAGTCAGTGCACCTGCCGCCGGTCGCCGTCGGGAATCAGCTCGTCGAGAACCAGCGCGTCGACGTTTCCGCGGCGCGTCCAGAGCACCATCAGCACGATGACCTTGAGCTTGTCCAGCCCGACGATCTCGCTCGGCAGACCCATCGCCCGTTCGATGATGAGCTCGCGCAGCAGCGGCGTGAGAATCTTCGCGCTCTCGAGGAACGCGATGAAGCCGCGGCTCTCCAGGGGCAACTTGGCCGATTCGTCCTTGGTGTATCCGCGGAACGACGACCGAGTGTCGAGCGATTCCGGAATTCCCTCGTCGGCGCGGCGGGTAAGGCTGTTTAGCCAATCGAGCGCATCGTGGATGTCGTCGTTCTCGAAACCCGCCGCGTGGAGCTTGCGCTCGAGCGTGTCGTAGTCCGGATAGGCTTGCGCCTGGTAGTAGTTCTCGAAAAGATAAACGAGTATGTCGAACATGTTCCCTCAGCGGACGCGTTGGTACAGGCCTCCCGGGAGGCCGGCTATCTTTCCGTCGAGCTCCAGCTCGAGCAATGCGGCGGATATCGTTTCCACGGACAAGCCGCTGCGCGCGATGAGCTCGTCGATGTCGCACGGGTCGAACCCCATCTTCTCGAGCAGATCGTTGCCGGCGCCCGATTCCCGGGCCTTTTCCTCGACGCCGGCGGCGATGCCGAGCTCCTCGAGCACGTCCCGCGCGCTTTCCACGAGCTTCGCGCCCTGCTTGATAAGGGCATGACAGCCTTTCGAGAGAGGGGAGTGGATCGATCCGGGAATGGCGAACACCTCGCGGCCCTGGTCGGCCGCCAGGCGCGCCGTGATCAGCGACCCCGAATCGAGCGCCGCTTCGACGACGAGGCAGCCCCTGGATAGGCCCGATATCAACCGATTGCGGCGCGGGAAGTTACCGGCGTGAGGCTCCGTCCCCAGCGGAAACTCGGACACCAGAGCGCCGCGCGACAGGATCTCTTCCGCGAGCTGAGCGTTGCGCCGCGGGTAGGTGACGTCGACCCCGGTGCCGAGCACGGCGAGCGTCGATGCGCGTCCCTCGAGGCCGCCGCGGTGCGCCTCGCTGTCCACGCCGAGAGCGAGACCGCTCGCGATCGCCAGGCCTGCGTCGCTCAGCGTCCGCGCGAACGCGTGCGCGTTCTTGAGCCCTTGCGGCGTCGCGTTTCGGCTTCCCACGACGGCCAGCGCCGGCGCCGACAGCAATTGTGCGTCGCCGGCGACATAGAGCAGGGCGGGCGGATCGGGGATCTCGAGAAGCTGCTTCGGATACGCGCCGTGGGCGAGCGTCAGCACGGTGTGCCGGGGTTCGGCGGCCCAGCGAACCGCCCTTTCGATTTCGGCATCGCGATTGCGTTCGAGGATGCTCGCCGCGAGCGCCTCGGGAACCACGCGGGACAACTGCTGGCGCGTAGCATTCAGGACGTGAACGGGGAGACCAAAGGCCGAAAGCAGGGAACGGAGGCGGCTGCCCCCGAGTCCGGGCACCAGGCTAAGCTCGATCCAGGCGGCCAGATCGCCCGAATCGCTCATTTTGGGGTGTCCCCGGAAGATTCCGCCCCTATTCAGGGATTCTGTACGATGTCTCCGCTTTGAACCGGTCTCGAACTCTCCATCACGAGAGCGTAGGAGACCGAGTTGAAGGTGCGGAAGACGTATACGAGGCCGTAGCGTTCCGGAGGCAGCTGAATCGCCGCGGAGCGGTCCCGCGATTTGAGATAGTCGGCCTGGTCGTATATCACGACGTTGCGGTAGATCGCGAGCACGTTTCCGGCTTCCAGCCCGTGCCGGCGGCCGCGGTTGATCGAGATGATCGAATCGCGCCCGCCGCTGCTGGTGTAAAGCGCGTCGTACAGACCGATGATCCGGCCGTTGACCTTGGAGTCCGGGGCGTGGGGCACGTATTGCGGAATGACCGGCGGCGGTGCCGGAAGGAGCCGGTCACCTGCGGAAATTTCCTTCTTCGAGTTCATTATCTGCACTGTGGCGGGCTCGCCGGGCCGCGTCACCCGCGCGGTGCCGAGGAATACGGCTTCGTAGCCGAGCGTGAGGTTGCTTTCGGGGTCGACCAAGGGCTGACCGGTGCGATACACCTGCCAGACCGGGTCCGTGGCCTTGCCGAATCCGCTGACGTACGCCACGTTGCCCGCCCCCAGGTTGACGCGGTTTTCCTCGGTGGCGATGATCCTCGGCGCCCGGTCGAGGCCGCCTTCCTCGATCAGCAGCGGCTGCGTCAGAAAAGGTTCGATCGCACGCGGCGGAATCGCGGGGATGGCTCCCGCAGCAAGGGGACTGGTGTAGACGCGAGGCAGGAGCTTGACCTGGTCCGTGCCTTCGGCGGCGGCGGCGGTGGTGGTGCTTCCGGTGGCCGCTCCCGTCTCTCCGAGACGCAGCTGCGGAGGCGACACGCTTCGGTCGAGCACGAGCACATCGCCCGGAGAAATCTGGTGCGGGTTGCGGATCTGCTCCTGGTTCATGCGCCAGATTTCCGGCCAGCGCCACTGGTCCTTGAGAAACTTCGAGGCGATGCTCCAGAGCGTGTCGCCCTTCTGCACGGTGTAACGGTCGGGCGCGGTGTCCTTCACCTGCAGATCACCCTGCGCGAGAGCGAGCCACGCCGTGCCCGCGAGGCTGAGCGCGAGAAGAGCTGTGATAGACTTTTGCATGACCGCCTCGTTTGGATTTGCGGGCCGCAATCTCGATATTAGCCGCTGCGGCCCGCTTTTTACAGTCTGCGTTAAATTCTGCATCTAATACTTTCAATTTGCAAGTGTTTATGGCCGTTCTGAGCATCCTCCGCTATCCAGATCCGAGGCTCTACAAGAAGGCGGAGCCGGTGGTGGAAGTCGACGAATCGATACGCTCGCTGGTGCGGGACATGGCCCAGACCATGTACGCGGCGCCCGGCATGGGGCTCGCCGCGACGCAGGTGGACGTCCACAAGCGCGTGGTCGTGATCGACGTCTCGGAGGCCCGCGACGAGCTGCTCGTGCTCATCAACCCCGAGATCCTCTCGCGCGACGGCGTGCAGTATCGCGAAGAAGGCTGCCTCTCGGTGCCCGGAACCTACGAGGCGGTCGAGCGCGCGGAGCGCGTCACGATAAGGGCGCTGGGCCTGGACGGAAAATCCTTCACCGTCACGGCCGGGAAGCTGCTGGCCGTGTGCATCCAGCACGAGCTGGATCACCTGGAGGGCAAGGTCTTCGTCGATTACCTGTCGCGCCTCAAGCAGCAGCGGATCAAGGCGAAACTTCAGAAGCAGCTCCGCAAGTCGGCCTGAAGCCGCGCTTCGCGGGTCCACGGCGCCGGCGCTTTCGTGAACATCCTCTTCGCCGGGACACCGGAATTCGCCGCGCGCAGCCTGATGGCGCTCCTCGAATCGCGCCACGCGGTGCGCGGCGTGATCACGCAACCGGACCGCCCCGCGGGGCGAGGCCTTGCCCGGACCGCGTCTGCCGTCAAGAGGCTCGCGGAAGATCGCGGAATTCGCGTTTTCCAGCCCAGGTCGCTAAAGGAACCCGGCGTCCGCGAGGAGCTCGGGCTCCTCGGGTCGGATGCCGTCGTAACTGCCGCCTACGGAATGATTCTCCCGCAGCAGATGCTCGACATGACGCCGCGCGGCGCGCTCAACGTCCATCCGTCCTTGCTGCCGCGCTGGCGCGGCCCGGCGCCGATACAGCGGGCCCTCCTGGCGGGCGACGACGTCACGGGCGTGTCGATCATGCGGATGGACGCCGGCCTGGACACCGGTCCGGTGGTTCTGCGCGAAGCGATCCCGATCTCGGAAGCCGATACCTGCGGCACGCTGGCCGGCCGGCTCGCGGCGCTCGGCGCCGAACTGATCGTGCGGGCCCTGGACGCGCTCGACGCCGGCGAGCTCGAAGCGGTGCCCCAGGCGGCAGAAGGGGTGACCTACGCGCCCAAGCCGGGCAAGCAGGAGTTCCGCGTGGACTGGCGCGAAGACGCCGCCAGGGTGAATCGCCGTGTGCGGGCTTTCAACCCGGCGCCGGGGGCCGGAGCGCGGCTTCGCGGGACGGACCTCAAGATCTGGAGCTGCGCAGTCGCTGCCGGAAGCGCGGAGCCGGGTGTGGTCCTGACCGCGGACGAGCACGGACTGTGCGTCGCGTGCGGCTCGGGCGCCGTGCGGGTGACCGAGTTGCAGCGCCCGGGCGGCAAACGCCTGCAGGCGGCCGAGTTCCTGCGCGGTTTCGCGCTTCCGGCCGGGGCGCGTTTCGAGGCCTAGCCGGCGGGCGCGGGTCATGGGCACCGCGCCTATAATGCGGCAACGCCCGTCACCTTCGGCACACGTCCTTGTCCACGGTCGCCGCCCATCACTCCCTCGCGGAAGCGTTTGCCGCCGCCGCTCGCGTCCTCGGCCGGGTCCTGGGCGGAGAGAGCCTCAGCGATGCGCTCGCCGATCTGAAGCGACATACCCCGGAGCCGGCGCTGGTCGCGGCGGCGCAGGACCTTTGCTACAACGCATTGCGCGGCTACGGCGTAGTCGACGAGGCCCTGGACAGGCTGCTGGAGAAGCCGCTCAGCGATGTCCCGGTTCGCGGCTTGCTGCTCGCCGCGCTGACGGAGCTGGCTTCGCGACCGCAGTCGGCGCACGCCGTCGTGCACCAGGCCGTCGAGGGTGCGGTCCTCCTCGGAAAATCGCGAGCCAAGGGATTGGTCAACGCCGTCATGCGCAATTTCCAGCGCCGAGTCCCGGAGCTGGTATCCGAGATCGAATCCACCGAGCGAGGGCGCTACCGTCACCCGCCATGGTGGATCGACGCGGTGCGCTCGGCCTACCCGGACCGCTGGGAGTCCGCGCTCCTCGAGTCGAACCGGCACCCGCCCATGATTCTGCGGGTCAACCGGCGCCGGCTCCCGGCGGAGGCCTATCTGAAAAAGCTCGAGCACGCGGGCATGGCCGCGCGCAGCCTGGGGCGGGAGGCCGTGCTCCTCGACAAACCCTGCCGCGTGGAGCGGCTGCCGGGCTTCGCCGCGGGCGAAGTCTCGGTGCAGGACGTGGGCGCTCAGCGCGCGGCGTTCCTCCTGGACGCGCGCGACGGCATGCGAATCCTCGACGCCTGCGCCGCGCCCGGCGGAAAGACGGCGCACGTGCTGGAGCTCGCGCGCGTCGATCTCGTCGCGGCCGACGCCGACGCTTCCCGCGCAAAGCGCATTCTGGAGAACCTCGCGAGGCTGCGCCTGTCCGCAAAGGTCGTCGTGGCCGATTGCCGCGACCCGGAGGCGTTCTCGGAAGGGAAACTCTTCGAACGCATTCTGCTCGACGCGCCCTGCTCCGCTTCGGGCGTGGCGAGGCGCCATCCCGACATCAAGTGGTTGCGGCGGAGAACGGACATCGCGGAGTTCGGCCGGAGGCAGGCGGAGCTGCTCGACGCCTTATGGCGGGTGCTCGCACCCGGTGGTAAATTGCTGTACGCGACGTGCTCGGTGTTCCCGGAGGAGAACGGCGCGCAGGCGCGGGAATTCCTTCGCCGCCAACCGGAAGCCGAGTGGCTGCAGCTCCCGAAAGTTCCCGGCTGGGACGACGACACCCAGGGCCAGATATTGCCGAGCGCGGTGAGCGACGGGTTCTACTATGCCTTGCTGAAAAAGCCGGGCCCCTTGGCCGAGACATGAACGCGCGCCTCTATCTATCTGGAGCAATCCTCGCCGTGTGCTTTGTCGCGGCGCGCGCCCAGCCCGTCCAGGTGAACAACGCGAGCATGGAAATCTCCGAGACCCGGTATGTATTGAACGCGGATTTCCATCTCGATCTGAGCGGGCCGCTGCGAGAGGCCCTCAACAACGGTGTGTCGCTCGGCTTCCTGGTCGAATTCGAGCTGACCCGGCCGCGCTGGTACTGGTTCGACGAGAAAACGGTCTCCGAGAAGCTCGAGCTGCGGCTTTCCTACCTGCCCCTCGCGCAGCAGTACCGGCTTTCGAGCGGGACCTTGTACCAGAACTTTCCGACCCTCTCCGAGGCGCTGCAGGCGCTCGGCCGTGTTCACGGCTGGCCCGTAATGGGCCAGGATCAGGTGGACAACGGACGAAGCTACGTCGCCGCAGTGCGCTTGAGGCTCGATCCCGCCCAGCTTCCGACGCCGTTCCGCGTGAGCAGCGTCACCAATCGAGAATGGACTCTCGCGTCGGATTGGAAGCGCTTCCCCTTCACTCCGCTCGCGCCGGTCCGGGAGGCGCGGTGACGTACGTGCTGATCGCAAGCGCGGCGCTCGGCGGCATCTTGCTGTTCCTGCTCGCCGCGGCCACCGCGAACTCGCCTCTGTTCGCCGAGCATTACCCCCTGCTTCTCGGCTTGAACGCGGCCATCGCGCTCGCCCTGCTCGGGCTGGTCGCGTTTCAGCTGTCGAAGCTCGCGCGCCAGCGCCGCGCCAAGGTATTCGGCTCTCTGCTTACTTTCCGCGTGCTGGTGATGTTCGCGCTCGTCGGAGTGGTCCCCGGCCTTCTCGTCTATACCGTGTCGCTGCAATTCCTTTCCAGGAGCATCGAGTCGTGGTTCGACGTGCGCGTCGAGCGCGCCCTGGAGGGCGGGCTCAACCTCGGGCGCGCGGCGCTCGACGTGATGCTGAACGAGCTCCTGCTCAAGGCTCACGTCATGGCGCTCGATCTCTCAGAAGTCCCCCTGCGCGAGCAACCCGCGCTCCTCGCGCGGGTGCGCGAGCAGGCCTATGTCGAAGAAGCGGTGCTGTTCGATCCGCAAGGGGGAGTCGTGGCCAAAACGCACCGCGAGTCCTTGAAAGTGGAGGCGCCGGCGCCGGGGCCGCAGGCCCTGCGCGATGCCCGGCAGGCCCGGGGCTATGGCGCGGTCGAGCCCGTGGGCGACAAGGGTCTCTTGCTCCGGGTCATCGTCTCGCTGGAGGACTCGGGGGACCGCGGCGGTCCTCGCTTCCTGCAGCTCACGCACTGGGTTCCGCAAGCGCTCGCCGAGCAGGGCGAATCGGTGCAGAGCGTGTATCGCGCTTACAAGGAGCTCTCGCTGTCGCGCCAGGGCCTGAAGGAAATCTACATCCTCACCCTGACGCTGACGCTCCTCCTGGCGCTGCTCTCGGCGATCGCGCTCGCCTTCCTGCTCTCGCGACGCCTGTCCCAGCCGCTCGCGGTGCTCGCCGAGGGCACGCAGGCGGTCGCGCGCGGCGATTTCTCGCGCCGTGCCCAGGTGACGAGCCGCGACGAGCTGGGCATCCTCACCAGCTCCTTCAACAGCATGACCCAGCAGCTCGGCGAGGCGCAGCGCGCAGCGCAGCTCAACCAGGCGCAATTGGAAACCGCCAAGGCCTACCTCGAGAGCATCCTCGCGAATCTGTCGGCGGGCGTGCTGGTGTTCGACGAGGCGCCGGCGCTGCGGATCGCGAACAGCGGCGCGGGGCGCATCCTGCACGAAGACCTCGCGCCGCTCATCGGCCTGCCCCTGTCGGGCTGGAACGTGCTCCCCGAGCTCGCGCGGACGCTGCGGTCCGAGCTGACGCAGCACCGGGAAGTCTCCTGGCAGCAGCAGATCGAAATGCGCGACCGGGACGCGGTGATCCTGGTGCGGGGCTCCCCGCTTCCCGCGGCCGGAGGCGGAGGCTATGTCGTCGTGTTCGACGACGTCACTCAGCTGATCGCGGCGCAGCGCGCGACGGCATGGGGCGAAGTCGCGCGCAGGCTCGCCCACGAGATCAAGAATCCCCTCACGCCCATCCAGCTCGCCGCCGAGCGGCTGCAGGCGAAGCTCACCGACAAGCTCGCGCCCGAAGCGGCGCGCGCGCTGGACCACGCGACCGAGACCATCGTCGCCCAGGTCACCGCCATGAAGAACATGGTGGACGAGTTCCGCGACTACGCGCGCGCGCCGGCGCCGCACCTCGGCGGGCTCGACCTCAACCGGCTGCTCGCCGAGGTCCTGGCCTTGTACGAGCAATCGGGAACCCGGATCCAGGCCAACCTCGCCTCGAACCTGCCGCTGGTGCGCGGGGACCCCGATCGCCTGCGGCAGGTCATTCACAATCTCCTGCAGAACGCGCAGGACGCGCTGTCCGGGAACAGCGATCCGAAGATCGAGGTGACGACCGAGCTCGCGGGCGGCCAGGTCTGGTTGCGCATCAGCGACAACGGCTGCGGCTTTCCGGATTCGATCATCAAGGGGGCGTTCGAGCCGTATACCACGACCAAGCCCAAGGGAACCGGCCTCGGGCTCGCCATCGTGAAGCGCATTATCGACGAGCATCACGGAACGGTCACCATCGAGAACCGGGTGAGCAGGGAAGGAGGGCGCGGCGCCGCGGTGCGAATTTCGCTTCCGCTCGCCGCCTGACCGCAATGGCCCAGATACTGGTCGTCGACGACGAAGTCGGGATCCGCGAGCTCCTTTCGGAGATCCTGTCGGACGAAGGGCACACCGTCCAGCTCGCCGAGAACGCCACGGCGGCGCGGTCGCTGCGCGCGCGCGCCAGGCCCGACCTCGTGCTCCTCGACATCTGGATGCCCGACGCGGACGGCATCACGCTCCTCAAGGAATGGGCCACCGGCGGCCACTTGAACATGCCGGTGATCATGATGTCCGGCCACGGCACGATCGAGACCGCCGTGGAAGCCACCCGCATCGGCGCGATGGATTTCCTGGAGAAGCCGATCGCCCTGCAGAAGCTGCTAGCGACCGTGAAGCGGGCGCTGCGCGCCGGAGAATCGCGCGCGGCCATGCCTCTCAGCATCGCGAACTTCGGGCGCTCGGCCACCATCACGGAGCTCAAGAAGCGACTGTCGAAGATCTCCACCGCCGGCGCGGCCGTGCTGATGCGCGGGGAAAAGGGGGTGATGCCCGAGCTCTACGCGCGGTACCTGCAGCAACCCAACACGCCATGGTTCGAGGGGGCGCATGCGCTCAACGACGCCTCCCAGGACCTGCTGCAGCAGGTTTCGAGCGGCGTGCTGTTCGTCCCGGAGCTCGCCGCGCTCTCGAAGAACCAGCAGAAGCACCTCGCGTTCCTCGCCGCGCGCGCGGAGAGAAGCAACGTGCGCCTGGTCTCGTTCACCGCGGAAGAACCGAAGCGCCTGGTCGACGCGCTCGGCTTCGACGCGGTGCTGATGCAGGCGCTTTCGGGGATCGTCATCGCCCTTCCGGCGCTGCGCGAGCACCCCGAAGACATTCCCGAGATCGCGGCGCTGATGCTCGCTCAGCTCGTGGAAACGCGTTTCTGCCCGCCTCGCATCTTCTCGACCGGCGCGCTGAACGTCTTGCGCTACTTCGCATGGCCGGGAAACCTTGAGGACCTGGCCGCCGCGGTGCGCACGCTCGCCCTCACCAGCCTCGAGGAGGAGATCGGCGTCGGAGACGCCGAGAGGGTGCTGCCGCAGTTCTCGAGGCGCACGGCCGACACGGAGGTCTCCTTCGATCAGCCGCTGCGCGAAGCGCGCGAGGCCTTCGAGAGAAGCTACTTCGAGCACCACCTCGCCCAGGCCAACGGATCGATCGCGCGCCTGGCCGAGCGCAGCGGCCTCGAGCGCACTCATTTGTACCGGAAGCTGAAGGCGCTGGGAATTCTCGCCAGGCGGAAGGAAGACTGAAGCGGATTTGGGCTGCGGGGGGATTCGGCATAGAATGCGTGCTTTTTCGCACGGACTTCCGCCTTGAAGATCGTGATCCTCGGCGCAGGCCAGGTTGGCTCCTCGGTCGCCGAAAGCCTGGCGTCCGAAGCGAACGACATCACGCTCGTCGACATCGACGGAGCCAGGCTGCGCAATCTCCAGGATCACCTCGACGTCCGCACCGTCGTGGGGAGCGCCGCGCATCCCTCGGTGCTCGTCGACGCGGGCATCGAGGACTGCGACATCATGATCGCGGTGACCCAGAGCGACGAGACCAATCTCGTCGCGTGCAAGCTCGCGCAGCAGCTCTTCAACGTCCCCACGCGCATCGTGCGCCTGCGCGCCACCGACTATCTGTCCAACGAAAAGGTGCTGGGGCCGGACTGCTTCGACGTGGACCTCGCGATCTGTCCGGAGCAGGTTCTGACGGATTACATCGTGAAGCTGATCGAGTTTCCGGAAGCCCTGCAGGTGCTCGAGTTCGCGCACGGCAGGATGAGCCTGGTCGCGGTGCGCGCGTTTCAGGGCGGGCCGCTGGTCGGGCATCCGCTGAGGGACCTCAAGAAGCATATTCCCGCGGTCGATGCCCGCATCGCCGCGATTTTCCGCGGCGACACGCCCGTGCTGCCCGACGGCGACACGCGGGTCGAGGCCGGCGACGAGGTCTTCTGCCTCGCCGCGACCAAGAACATCCGGCAGGTCATGCACGAGCTGCGGCGGATGGACCAGCCGGTGAGGCGCGTGATGATCGCGGGCGGTGGCAATATCGGCCTGCGCCTCGCGCGGGCGCTCGAACGAGACTACTCGGTGAAGGTCATCGAGTACAACAAGCGGCGCTGCGAGATCCTCTCCACGCGCCTCGACCGGGCGCTGGTGCTCCAGGGCGACGTCACCGACGAGGCGCTGCTGGAGGCGGAGAACATCTCCGACATGGACCTGTTCGTGGCGGTGACGAACGACGACGAGAACAACATCATGTCCTGCCTGCTCGCGAAGCGCATGGGTGCGCGGCGCGTCGTCTCGCTGATCAACCGGCGCTCGTACGTGGATCTGCTGCACGCCGGGGAGATCGACATCGCGGTATCGCCGGCGCAGACCACGATCGGCACCCTGCTCGCGCACGTCCGTCGGGGTCACATCACGCAGGTCCACAGCCTGCGCCGGGGCGTGGCCGAGGCGCTCGAGGCCGTGGTGCACGGGGACCGCGAATCCTCGCGCTGTGTCGGGCGGCGCATCGAGGAGATCGACCTGCCCAGGGGAGCGGCGATCGCGGCCCTGGTGCGGGGCGACGAGGTCATCATGGCTCACCACGACACGCTGGTGCAGGCGGAGGACCACGCGATCGTGTTCGTGACGGACAAGAAGCAGTTGCCCAAGGTGGAGAAGCTGTTCGAAGTCAGCGTCGGCTTCGTCTGAAGCGGCGCGGCGCATGGTCAGACCCGCTTCCGTTTTCCACGTGCTGAGCGTGCTGATCATGCTGTTCGCGCTCTGCATGCTTCTGCCTCTCGGCGTGTCCTTCCTGTACGGCGACGCGGCGCGTCCCGCCTACTACCAGTCCTTCCTGATCACGCTCTCGAGCGGGGCGGTGGTGTGGGGCGGCACGCGCCTCGGCCGCGGCGAGCTGCAGCCCCGCGATGCCCTGCTCCTGGTCGCGCTGGTGGGGACCGTGCTGCCCGCCTTCGCGACCCTGCCGCTGCTGCTCTTCTTCCCGGAGCTGAGCTTCACGGACGCGTACTTCGAGACGGTGGCGGCGCTCACCACGACGGGGTCGACCGTGCTCTCGGGCCTCGATCGTCTCCCCGCGTCGATCAATTTCTGGCGCTGCGAGCTGCAGTGGCTGGGGGGAATGGGGATCATCGTCCTCGCCGTCGCGATCCTGCCGCTGCTGGGGATCGGCGGGAGCCAGATCATGAGGGCCGAAACGCCGGGCCCGATGAAGGACACCCGCATCGCGCCGCGGATCGTCGAGGCCGCGAAGGGCCTGTGGCTGGTGTACGCGGGCATGACGCTGGCTTGCCTGCTCGCGTTCAAGGCCGTGGGGATGACCTGGTTCGACGCGGTCGTGCACGCGCTCACGACGCTGAGCCTGGGGGGATTTTCGTCCCACGACGCGAGCTTCGCGTACTTCAACTCCCCGGGGATCGAGGCGATCGCGATCGTGTTCATGGTCGCCGGGGGCGTGAACTTCGGAACGCACTTTCTCGCGTTCCGCAAGCTGAGCCTGGCTCCGTACCGGAGCGATCCCGAAACCCGGGCGTACCTCGCCGTGCTCGGGGCGTCGGCGCTCGGGATCGCGTACTTCCTGCTGGCGAACGGCGTCTACCCGTCCTTCTGGACCGCGCTGCGCTACAGCGCGTTCAACGTGGTTTCGATCGCCACGACGGCCGGCTTCGCCAGCGCCGATTTCAGCCGATGGCCGATTTTCGCTCCGGTGTGGATGCTGTTCCTGTGCTGCTTTGCCACCTGTTCGGGCTCGGCCGGCGGCGGCATCAAGATGATTCGCGCCGAGCTCATGGTGCGGCAGGCGCTGCGGGAGATCATGTCGATCATCCATCCGCGCGCGTACCTGCCGCTCAAGCTCGCGGGCCAGCGCATCGAGAACCACATCATCTTCGCCGTGCTGGCGTTCATGCTGATCTGGGGGGGCTCGGTGATCGCGATGACCATGCTGCTGACCGCGTCGGGGCTCGACGTCATCTCCGCCTTTTCGGCGGTGATCGTGTGCCTGTGCAACACCGGTCCCGGGCTCAATCAGGTCGGCCCCGGGGCGACCTACGCCTCGCTCAACGATTTCCAGACGTGGGTGTGCACGATCGCGATGCTCGTCGGCCGCCTCGAGCTGTTCACGCTGTTCATCGTCGTCACGCCGGCGTTCTGGCGGCGATAGACGGCCTGCGGCCTACTTGGCGCAGGTCACCATGATCTCGACCAGCATGCGCGGGTCGGCCAGCTTGGCCTCCACCGTGGCGCGCGCCGGGAGGTTGGCGGGATCCGCCCACGCCGTCCAGGCGGCGTTCATCTCGTCCCGGTTGCGGATGTCGGTGACCCAGACGTTGGCCGAGAGGATCTTCGACTTGCCGGTCCCCGCCGCGGCGAGGATGGCGTCGATCTTCTTCAGGACCTGTTCCGTCTGGCCCCTCGCGCCCTGCGCGAGGTCGTCCGCGACCTGACCCGCGACGTAGACCACGCCGCCGTGCTCCACGGCCGCGCTGAAGAGCTTTCCTGCCGGGTGGCGCTTGATGCTCATGGCTTCGGCGCGGCGATCTTCACCTGCAGCTCGCCCAGGCCGTCGATGCCGGCCAGGAGCTCGTCGCCGGCCTTGGCGGCGCCCACGCCCGCCGGCGTCCCCGTCATGATGAGGTCGCCCGCCTCCAGCGTGTAGTACCGCGTGAGGAAGGCGATTTGCTCGGGCACGCTCCAGATCATCTGGTCGATATCGGAGTTCTGTCGCAGCGTCCCGTTCACTTTCAACCAGAGCTTGCCCTTGGCCGGGTGCCCGATCCTGGAGGCGGGAGTGATCGCGCCTACGGGGGCCGCCTGGTCGAAGTCCTTGCCGAAGGTCCAGGGCCGCCCCTTGTCCTTGCCGGCCTGCTGGAGGTCCCGCCGCGTCATGTCGAGACCGACGGCGTAACCCCAGATGTGCTCGTTGGCCCTGGCCGCCGGGATCTTGTAGCCGCCGGTGCCCATCACCGCGACCATCTCCGTCTCCCAGTGATAGTTGCCGGTCATCGGCGGGTAGTGGACGGTCCCGGCCTGGCCGACGTTCAAGGGCACCAGGTCGTGCGCGGATTTGGCGAAGAAGAACGGCTGCTCGCGGCCGTCGCCTCCCATTTCCTTCTGATGCTCGACATAGTTGCGCCCGACGCAGAAGATGCGGCGCACGGGAAAGCGGGCGTTCGAGCCGACGATGGGAAGCGAGGGGATGTCCCAGCTGCCGATCACGTACTCCATCTTCATGGCGCCCTCTCGCGAAAAGGCGCGTATTTTCTCATAAACCGCCGGTAAAAAAACGGGCACCCGAAGGTGCCCGTCCGTGGTGCAAACTCCCCGAGCGAGACGCGTCGATCAGTAGTTGTAGGCCCTTTCGCCGTGATCGGCGAGATCGAGGCCCTCCTCCTGCGCCTCGTCGCTGGCGCGGATGCCGATGGTGACCTTGAGGACCAGCAGGATCACGAAGGCCACTCCGCCCGACCAGATCAGCGTGATGATGATGTCCCACAGCTGGGAGACGATCTGCGCCCAGGCGTCGAAATCGCCGACCTTGTTGGAGACGTAGTCGTACACGCCCGTGCCGCCGAACTTCGGGTTGACGAAGGTGCCGGTGCACAGCGATCCGATGATGCCGCCGATGCAGTGCACGCCGAAGGTGTCGAGCGCGTCGTCGTAACCCAGCATGGCCTTCACCTTGGTCACGGCGAAGAAGCACACGACGCCGGCGATGGCGCAGGTGAAGAACGCGCCGACCGGGCCGACGAAGCCGGCCGCCGGAGTGATCGCCACCAGGCCCGCCACGATGCCGGAGCAGATCCCGAGCAGGCTCGGCTTGCCCTTGACGATCCACTCGGTGAGCGTCCAGGCCACGCCCGCGACGGCGGTACCGAACAGCGTGTTGAAGAACGCGATGCCGGCGGCGCCGGTGGCTTCGAGCGCGGAACCCGCGTTGAAGCCGAACCAGCCCATCCACAGCATGCCGGTGCCGATCGCCGTCATCATCACGCTGTGGGGCGCCATCTGCACCCTGCCGTAGCCGTTGCGCTTGCCGAGCATCAGCGCGCAGACCAGCGCGGCGATGCCGGAGTTGACGTGCACCACGGTTCCGCCCGCGAAGTCCAGAGCGCCTTTCTGGAACAGGAAGCCGGCATGGCTTTGCGCCACGTCGGCGGCCTTCTGCGTGGTGTAGGCGTCCGGGCCGTCCCAGTACCACACCATGTGCGCGACGGGCAGGTAGGCGAAGGTGAACCACAGGACGCAGAAGATGATCATCGCGGAGAACTTGAAGCGTTCCGCGAAGCCGCCGGCGATCAGCGCCACGGTGATCGCGGCGAAGGTCAGCTGGAACATGCAGTACACGAAGTCCGGCAGGTACTGTCCCTTGCTGAAGGTCGCGGCGAC
>DATEGT010000190.1:0-38756 GCA_035280025.1 Burkholderiales bacterium
CGCGAGCGGCGCGGGCCCGGGCACCGGCGGCGACGGGGCCGGGCCCGGCTGCGCCGGCTCGAAGCGGTCGTAGATGTTCTCGCGCTCGGGGCCCTCACCGCGCGTGTAGCCGCGCAGGTACTCGTAGCGATCGATGGTCACGCGGTAGGCGTCTTCGGGGGCGCGGATGATGACCGGGCGCAGGAAGATCATCAGGTTGGTGCGCTTGCGCTCCTCGCTCTTGAAGCGGAACAGCGCCCCGAGGATAGGAATCGCGCTCAGATACGGAACCCCCTGCGTGGTCTCGTTCAGCGTGTTCTGGATCAGGCCTCCGAGGACGATGGTCGCGCCGTCGTCGACCACCACCTTGGTCTCGATCGAGCGCTTGTTGGTGATCAGGTCCGAGGCGCCCGTGATCGTGGTCGTCGCGACGTCGGAGACCTCCTGATAGAGCTCCAGGCGCACGGTCGAGCCTTCGGAGATCTGGGGCTTGATGCGCAGCGTGAGGCCCACGTCCTTGCGCTCGATCGTCTGGAACGGATTCACCGCGCCGGTGGCGGGGGTCGCGACGGTCGCCGTCGTGGTGAAACTGCCGGTGACGAAGGGCACGTTCTGGCCGACGACGATCTTCGCCTGGTAGTTGTCGAGGGTGAGCAGATTCGGTGTGGAGAGAATGTTGCCGAGCTGGTTCGCGGTCAGCGCGCGCGCGAGAGCGCCAAGGCTCTGGACCGTGGTCCCGTTGGGCAGCGTGATGCTCTTGCCGAGCACGGCGACGGTCAGCCCCGAAGCCTGCGCGGCGGCCGCCGCCGGAGCGGTGACCGCGGCGGCGAGGCTGGGATTCGCCGCGGGGAAGTTCGCGAAGCCGCCGACCGAGGTCTGGCCCACGCCGGTGACTCCGGCCCACTGGAATCCGAGCTCGTCGGTGCGGTCCGCGTTCATCTCCGCGATCAGCGCCTCGACGTAGACCTGGGCGCGGCGGATGTCGAGCTGCTCGATCACCGTGCGCAGGTTGTTGTACACCGTGTCGGAAGCGTTGATGATGATCGAGTTGGTCGCTTCGTCGGCCTGGATGAGCGAGGGCGCCGCGCCGGAGGCACCTCCGGGACGCGCCGCCGTCTGGGCGGCCGCCGGAGCCCCGGGAGCGCCTCCGGGCGAGGCCGCGAGCATGCCGCGGAGCACCTCCACCAGCTTGGTCGCCTCCGCATGCTTGAGGTAGATCACCCGGGTGCTGCCCATCGCGCGCGCGGGCACGTCGAGCTTGCTGATCAGGGTGCGCAGCTGCTCGATGCGGCCCGGGTTGTCGGAGCGCAGCAGGATGCTGTTGGTGCGCGTGTCGGCGACCACGGAGAAGCGGTCCCCGCCCGCCGCGATCTGAGAGGGCGGCGCGCCCGGCACGGCCCCCGGCGTGGTGACGCCGGTCCCGGAGAGGCGGACGACCATTTCGGCGAGGTCGACCGCGGAAGCGTGCTGCACCGGGACCACGGTAACGTCGGTGCTCGTCGGCAAATCGACCTTCTCGATGATGCGCAGCAGGCGGCGCACGTTGTCGGCGTAGTCGGTGATGATCAGCGCGTTCGCGGGCTCGTATACCGAGAGCTGGCTGGTCGGCGACATCAGGGGACGCAGCACGACCTGCAGCTGCGCGACGGCGACGTGCTGCCCGATCATGACCTGCGTGACCACCTGCTCGCCGCCGCGCGGCGGCCCGGCTTGCTCGTTCACCGGAGCGGACGCCTTGGCTTCGGCGACGGGAACGATGCGCACCGAGTCTCCCGGCCCCTCCACCGCGGTGAAGCCCTGGGCCTTGAGCGCCGAGAGGAACACCTGATACGCGGCGGCGATCGGCATGGCGCGCGCCGACACGATCGTGACCTGGCCGCGCACGCGCGGATCGATCAGCATGTTGCGGCCGGTCATCTGCGACATCGCCTTCACGACGGCCTGAAGGTCCGCCTGCTGGAAGTTGAGCAGCACCTCGCCCGCGCGCGGGGCGCCCTGCCCACGGGCGCCGGAGGGCGGAGTCGCCGGCTGCACGCCGGGGAGGCCCGAAGGCGCGGCCGGGACGGGCGGCGCCTCGTTCCCCCGAGGCTGCTCGGGCGGCGCTTCCTGCGTCCCCGGCGCCTGCGCGGCGGCGACTTGCACGCCGAAGACGAGCGCTCCAGCAAGGATGCGCGCTGCGGTCGAATGCGTGTTCTTCATGATGGTCCCGGAGTCCTGGCGCCGCGCTCAGCGCATGTCGTAGTAGAGGGTTTCGTTGCGTCCCTGGCGCTGGACCTCCACCAGAACGCGCTGGGCGCTGCCGAACTGCTGATAGAGCCGCATGACGTCTTCCATGCTGGTGAGCGCCTGGCCGTTGACGTTCTTGATCACGTCGCCCGGCCGCAGGCCGAGCTTCTCGTACAGGCTGCCCGGCTGGATCTGGCGCACGAGGAATCCGCCGCCTGCGTTCGGAACGATCAGCGCCTGGCTCAGGAACTCGGGCTTGCCGAGCTGTTGCTGCAACTGCCGGCGATCGACCAGCTGCGCGCCGGTCGGGCTCGGGCGGACGATGGGCCCGGGTGCGGGAGGCGCGATCAGCGCCGCGGTCTTGTCGGTATCCTTCAGCGGCACGGCTTCGCGCGCGCCGTTGCGCAGGATGACGATGCGGTCGCGCTCCACGGCTTCCAGCCGGACGCCGGGCGTCAGCTCCTCGCCCGCGCAGTACGCGGACTCGGGCTGTCCCTGCACCATCAGCAGCGCGCAGCCGCCTGCGGGGCGGACGGCGACGCCGGTCAAGGTGATGTTCAGATTGCTGGGCGCGAGGCTCGCTTCATCGGCGCCCCTCGCGGGAGCGGGCCCGAAGAGCTGCGAGCGGGTGAGCACGCTGAGATCGATGGCCTCGTCGGCGCTCCGGGCGACGGCGGGTGACCCGGGCTTGAGGACGCGCCAGGTCCCCTGCGCCAGGCCCCAGCAGAGGCACAGGAGCGCTGCGCCCGCGGCCGCGGCCGGCAAGGCGCGGTGCGCGAGCACGGCCTGGATTCCCGCGGCCGAGGGAACGAAGCGCTGCACAACGGACGTGGCTGTCGTCATGAAGGACCCGAAGACTTGATGAAGCGGTGCCGGTTTCCCTTATAAACTCTTCATCTTACATGAGAAGAAGGAAATTCCCTCAACGCCGGGGCCGAGCCGGACCCGGGGTCCCGCCGGGACCGGCTCCGGTGCGATAATCCCGGCGCTCCAACCCGACGAGGCCGTCCATGATCACCCCGCAGTCCGCGCGCATGCTCACCCGCTACAACCAGTGGGCCAACCACCTCATTTTCGAGGCGGTCGCCGCCCTTCCCGAGGGCGAAGCGATCAAGCCGCGCCCCTCGCTCTTCAAGAACATGGTCCATACGCTCAATCACAACTACGTCATCGACCTCATCTGGCAGGCGCACCTCGAGGGGCGCGACCACGGCTTCACCGCCCGCAACACCCCCGGGCACCCTTCCCTGGACGAGCTGCGGCGAAAGCAGCAGGCGATCGACGACTGGTACATCGCCTGGAGCGACGGCCTGTCCGAGGCCGCGCTCGCCGAGCGCGTGCGCTTCACGCTGATCGGCGGCAACCCGGGCGTCATGACCCGCGGGGAAATCCTGCTGCATATCGTCAACCACACCACCTACCACCGGGGCTTCGTCGCCGATCTCATGTACCAGGTGCCCGGCGCCCGCCCGCCCACGACCGACCTGCCGGTCTATCTCAGGGAAACCGCCGCGGCGCCCGCCCAGGCTCCCGTCTAAACCCCGGCGTCCGGCGATTTCGTGTTGTCGACCGCCGGCCAGCGCTTCGCCGCCTCGGGCAGCGGGGTCTCCTTGCCGCTCAGGCGCTCGATTGCGATGGCGTACAGCGTGATCTGGTCGATGCGCGGATAGAAACCCTTCGGTCGCTCGCTCCACCGTCCCTTGGCGTACTTTGCCATCAGCGCGTTAAAGAAGCGTTGCCGCGCGGCGAGGTCCTCGACAACGCGTATCCTGCCGAACGCGACCACGCTCGCGTACGCGACGCTCGAGTCGCACTCGAAGCGGCCGTAGGGAAACACCTCGCCGGGCTCGTCCACTTCGAAGCACACGCGCGGCTCGTGGTCGACGTTCGCTCGAAGATGGCCGCGGGCGCGGGTGTTGTGCACGAGGATCTCGCCCTCGACGCAGACGTAGAGCAGCGGAACGCAGTACGGCCAGCCGTCCTCGCCCACGGTGGCCAGGCGCCCGCAAAAGCCCCGTTCGAGCACCTCTCTCGCGCGCGCTTCCGCCATCAGCTTGTCCGCGCGCCTCACCTGGGGCACGCCGCTCATCAGGCCTCCGCCGAATAGCCCAAAGACCCGATTAGACCACGGGAGTTCGATCCGGAGGGCCCGGGGGCGCCGGAGTTGCACCCTCTCGTTACAAACGGGGAGCCCGCTAACGCGCCGTTTCGCCGACCTTGATCGCCTTCGCGTAGCAGGTATACGCGTCCGATCCGCCGAACAGCCCGCTGTCTCCGTAACAGGCCACGTTGATCAGGCCGTTCGCATCGAGAGACGCCGCCTTGTCCTTGAGCGCGGAGATGCCGTCCTCGCGGGAGGAATAGCTCGGCAACCAGGCGGCGGTGCGCCAGGACCCGACCCAGATCCGGGATACCGTCTCGTAGTCGCCCTGCTTGAGCTCCGCCGGTCCGTAGACCTTGACGTCTCCGGACCGGCTCGTCGCGCACGCCTGAAGCGCGGCGACCAGGACCGCCGCGGCGAGCGATGCGATCGGCCTTCTCATGATGGCGTGTCCAGCGATTGAACTCGACGATTATATCGTCACGACCGGGGCGCGCGCCGGCGATCGCCTGCGCCCCGCCGCCGCTCTCCCTGGCGGCGGGCGCCGCCGCGCGCAACGGCCTGCAAGCCGGCTTCAGTCAGCACGTAGGTCCGGTCCGCAGTCTTCGCAGCCGCCACCGAGTGGGTGACGAGTATTCCCGCGGCGCCTTCGCCTTTCACGCACTCGCGCAGGAGCGCCAGGACTTCCTTGGCGCTCTCGGGGTCGAGGTTGCCCGTCGGCTCGTCGGCGAAGACCAGCCGCGGCTTGTGCACCAGCGCGCGGGCGATCGCGACGCGCTGAAGCTCGCCGCCCGAGAGCTCGCGCGGCAGGCTCCCGCCGCGGTCGCCGAGCTTCACCGCCTCGAGGAGCGAGCCGACGCGATCGAGCATCGCCTTGTCCTCGACGCCGTTCAGCGCGAGCGGCAGTGCGACGTTCTGCGCCACGGTCAGGTAGGGCAGGATGTGGAACGCCTGGAACACGAAACCCATGTTCCTCCGCCGTATGCGGGTCGCCTCGTCGTCGCCCAGCGCGCTGAGATTGACGCCGTCGAGCAGCACCTCTCCCGAATCGGGCCGGTCGAGACCCGCGATGAGGTTGAGCAGCGTCGATTTCCCGATCCCCGACTCGCCCATCACCGCGACGTAGTCCCCCGCGTCGAGCTCCAAGCTGATGTCCTGCAGCACGCTCTTGGCGCGCGGGCCCGAGAAGGATTTCGACAGATTCCTGACCGAGAGCACGCGGGCGAGATTACTTGCGCAGCGCGCTCAACGCAAGGAGCCTCCGGCCTCACACGCCGAGATAGCGGTGCTGGACCTCGCGGTTCGCCGCGAGCTCGCCCGAGCCGCCGCTCCACACCACCCGGCCCTTCTCGATGACGTAGTGCCGGTCGGCGATGCGCGTGAGCGCGCCGAGGTCCTTGTCGATGATCAGGATCGACAGGCCCGAGGCCTTGAGGCTCGCGATCGCTTGGTAGATGCCGACGCGCACCATCGGCGCCAGCCCTTCGGTGGCCTCGTCGAGGATCAGCAGCCTCGGATTGGTCATGAGGGCGCGGCCGATGGCGAGCATCTGCTGCTCGCCGCCCGAGAGCTGGCTTCCGAGATTGCGCGTGCGCCCGGCGAGCGGAGGAAAGAGCCCGAACACCCGGTCGAGCGTCCAGCTCCCGGCGCTCCCCGACCGCCGCGCGGTCGCGACGAGGTTTTCGCGCACCGTGAGATTGGGAAACACCTGGCGCCCCTCGGGCACGAGGCCGATTCCCGCCTGCGCGACGCGGTACGAGGGAAGTCGGTCGATCGCCTTGCCGCCGAACCGTATCGTCCCGGCGCGGCTGCGCGTCATCCCCATGATGGAGCGCACGGTGGTGGTCTTGCCCATGCCGTTCCGGCCGAGAAGCGTCACCACCTCGCCTTCGCGCGCGGCGAGGGATACGCCGAACAGCACCTGGCTGCGCCCGTAGGAGGTCTCGAGGCCCTCGACTTCGAGCGTCACGGCGCTTCCTCGCCCAGATAGGCGCGCCGCACCTCGGCATTCGCGCGGATCTCGGCGGGCGACCCCGTCGCGATGATGCGCCCGTAGACCAGCACTGAGACGCGGTCGGCGAGCGAGAACACCGCGTCCATGTCGTGCTCGACCAGGATGATGGTCTTGCCGCCCTTGAGCGTGGAGAGAAAGGCGATCATGCGCTGCGTCTCCTCGGCGCCCATGCCGGCGACCGGCTCGTCGAGCAGCATCAGCCTCGGTGCGGAAGCGAGCGCCATGGCGATCTCGAGCGCCCGCTGCTCGCCGTGCGAGAGGTTTCCCGCGGGCGCGTCCGCGCGCGCTGCCAGGCCGACCTCCCCGAGAATCGCCTGCGCCGGCGAGCGCAGCGCGGCCTGATCGCGCGCCGGGCGCCAGAAGCGGAAGCTGTGCCCCGCGTGAGCCTGCACCGCGAGCATCACGTTCTCGAGCGCCGAGAAATCGGCGTAGATGCTCGTGATCTGGAACGACCGCGCGAGGCCTCTGCGAGCGCGTGCGTGCGCGGGCAGCGCGGTGATGTCTTCGCCGGCGAAGCGCACCTCGCCGCGGTCCGGCCGGATTCCGCCGGCGAGCTGTCCGATGAGGGTGGTCTTGCCGGCGCCGTTCGGCCCGATGATCGCGTGCGTCTCGCCTTCGCGAACCTCGAGATCGATGCGGTCGCTCGCGCGCAGCGCTCCGAAACTCTTGGTCAGGCCGCGGATCTCGAGGAGATTGCTATTCATTTTTCCACGGGACCAGTCCGGCGAGGCCCCGCCTGAAGAAGAGCACCGAGAGCACGAGCAGCGGGCCGAGGATGATCTGCCAGTGCTGAGTCCATCCGGACAGCAGGTCCTCGAGGACGAGCAGCGCGAACGCGCCGAGCACCGGGCCGACGACGCTGCCCATGCCTCCGAGGATCACCATGAACATCAGCTCGCCCGAGCGGTTCCAGTTCATGAACTCGGGGGTGAGATACGCGGTGTGGTTCACCAGGAGCGCCCCCGCGAGCCCGCAAACCGCGCCGGCGATCACGAACGCCGCGAGGCGGTAGGGATACGGGGAGATGCCGATGGCGCGGGTGCGCGCCTCGTTCGACCTGGCGGCGCGGATCGCCAGGCCGAAGCGCGAGTTGACGAGGCGGTATCCGAGGAACAGGACGAGCGCCAGGATCGCGAGCACCACGTAGTAGAAGGTGTTCGCGTCGGCGAGATCGATCCCCGGGAAGCGGCTCCTCGAGGGCAGGCGCATGCCGTCGTCGCCGCCGAACTCCTCGATCGAGATCCCCAGGTAATAGAGCATCTGCGTGAAGGCGAGCGTGATCATGATGAAGTAGACGCCGCTGGTGCGGATCGACACCGCGCCGATCACCAGCGCCACCAGCGCCGACGCCGCGATCGCGAGCGGCCATTGCAGGAGCCCGTCGTAGACGCCGTAATGCGCGAGCACGCCGACGGCGTAGCCCCCGATCCCCAGGTAGGCCGCGTGGCCGAAGGAGACCATTCCCCCGTAGCCCAGGATGAGGTTGAGGCTCGCTGCAGCGATGGCGAAGATCATGATGCGCCGCACGAGGTCCAGGTAGAAGGGCTGGTTGAACAGCGACGCGAGCGGCGGCACTGCGGCGAGGAGCGCGAGACCCAGGGCGAGCGCGAGCGCGCGGTTGCGGGAGGTCACAGGCGGGCGGGAAACAGACCCTGCGGCTTCAGCGCGAGCACCGCCGCCATCAGCAGATAGATGAGCATCGAGGCGAGCGCCGGCCCCGCGGCGTCGGCGGCGCTCGGCGAGATCACCGTGGCCAGCATCGGCTTGAGGAACGCGCGCCCGAGGGTGTCCACCATGCCGACGATCAGGGCCCCCGCGAGCGCGCCGCGGATCGAGCCGATGCCGCCGATCACGATGACCACGAAGACTTCGATCAGGATCAGCTCGCCCATCCCGGGCTGCACCACGTAGATCGGTCCGGCCATGAGGCCGGCGAGCCCGGCGAGCGCTGCGCCGAATCCGAAGACGAAGGTGTAGAGCATGCGGATGTTGACCCCGAGGGCGGCGACCATCGCGCGGTTGGAAGCGCCCGCCCGGATGAGCATCCCCAGGCGCGTGCGCGCGACGGTGAACCACAGCAGGCCCGCGATCGCCAGGCCGACCGCGATGATTGCCAGGCGGTACAGCGGATAGCGCAGGCCGGGAATCAGGTCGACGTGCCCGGAGAGGTACTCCGGGACGGTCGTATACAGCGCCGCCCGGCCCCAGATCATCGCGGCGAGCTCGTTGAAGAAAAGGATCAGCCCGAACGTCGCGAGCACCTGGTCGAGGTGGTCGCGCTCGTAGAGCGTGCGCAGCGCCACCACCTCGACCGCGATGCCCACCGCCAGCGTCCCGACGAGGCCGAGCAGCACGCCGAGCAGCCAGGATCCGGTCGCCTGGTAGAAATAGGCGGCGAGATACGCGCCCACCATGTAGAAGGACCCGTGGGCGAGGTTCACCAGGTTCATGATGCCGAAGACGAGCGTCAGCCCCGCCGCCATGAGGAACAGCATCACGCCGAGCTGAAGCCCGTTGAGCGCCTGCTCGAGTACGAGGAAGAAGTTCACCTGATCACGAACAAAAAGGGGCGCGGATCCTTCCGCGCCCCGGATTACGGATACGACCCGGGCGGGCGTCTACTTCATCCCGCATTCCTTGTAGTAGGAGTCCTTGTGGTTGGTGAACACCGTCTTCTGAATCTCCATCACCGGATCCTGCCCCGCCGGCCCGGCCACCGCCTTCAGCAGGTAGAAGTTCTGGATCGGGAAGTGATTGCTGTTGTAGGTGAACTTGCCGCGGGTCGAGGCGAAATCGGCCTTCTTCATCGCCGCGACCAGGCCCTTGGTGTTCGCAAGGTTCCCCTTGACGGCGCGCACCGCGGAGTCGATCAGGAGTATGCCGTCGTAGCTCTGGGCTCCGTAGAACACCGGCATCTTGCCGAATTTCCTGCGGTAGTCGGAGACGTACTTCTGGTTCGCGGGGTTCTTCAGGTCGGGGCTCCAGTAGCGCGTTTCGTACTGGCCGAGCGCCGCGTGCTTCACCGCGGGAATCGAGATCTCGTCGACGGTGTACACCGAGTACAGCGGGAACTGGGAGCGCAGCCCCGCTTCCGAGTACTGCCTCAGGAACGAGATTCCCATGCCGCCCGGATAGAACACGAACACCGCCTTGGGATTCTTGGCGCGCAGCTGCGAGATCTCCGCCTGGTAGTCGGTCTGCCCCAGGCGCGTGTAGACCTCGTCGACGATGCGGCCTTTGAAGGTGCGCTTGAAGCCGGTGATCATGTCCTTGCCCGCGGCGTAGTTCGGCGCCATCAGGTACACGTCGCTGATTTTCTGATCCTGCATGACCTGACCCATCGCCTCGGGCGTCTCGTCGTTCTGCCAGGACGTGGTGAAGAAGAGCTCGCTGCACTGCGAGCCGGCGAGCTGGTGCGGCCCGGCGTTGGTGCCGACCATGATCTTGCCGGCCTCGGTCACCGTGGGCGCGACCGCGAGCATGACGTTCGACCAGATGATGCCCGCGACGAAGTCGACGTGCTGCTTCTTCAGCATTTCCTCGGCGACCTGCTTGCCGACGTCGGGCTTGACCTGGTCGTCGCCGTAATACACCTCGACGTCGAGCCCGGCCATCTTGCGGCCGAGGTGGTCGAGCGCGAGCTCGACCGAGTTCCTCATGTACTCGCCGATCACGCCCTGAGGCCCGGAGAGCGTGGTGATGAAGCCGATCTTCACTTTTTGCTGCGCGGCCGCGGGCCCTGCCGCTAGAACCAGCGCGGACGCGACGCCCAGGGCGCGCAGGAATTCTCGATTCATGGATGTCCCTCCCTCCTCTTGATCCGATTCAGTCTAGCAAGGGTGTCGTCGGGGTGTCCAGGCGGCAATATATTTCATCGGGCATCGACGAGGACCGGCCCCTGATACGCCAGCACCGCTTCGATCGCGATGCCGGCGGAGAGAACCCGCTCGTCGTCTCCGGCGAACCCCGCCACCATCAGGCCGACCGGCGCCGCCCCCGGCGGCTGGATCGGAAGCGAAAGCGCGCATCCGTTCAGAAAATTGATCAGGCTGGTGTTGCGCAGCATCCTGCCGTTCGCGAGGCGGAAGCTCTCGGGGCTGCGCTCCAGAGCGTCGATCGGGGGCGCGATGCGCGGCACCGCGGGCATGATCAGCGCATCGACGTCGTAGCTCGCCCGCGCGAAGCGCCTCATCAGCCGCTCGCGCGTCGCGAGCAGGTCGACGTAGTCGGGCGCGCTCATCGACCCTCCGCGCAGGATGCGCTCCAGGACGCGCGGGTCGATGTCGCGCTCGCGCCCGATCCATGCGCGGTGCACGGCGTAGGCTTCGGGCGGGGAGATTCCTCCGCCCGCGTTCGCGCTCGCGGCCTCGTCGAACTCGGGCACCGCAAGCTCGACGAGCTTCGCGCCGCGGCGCGACAGCCGCTGCAGCGCTCCCTGGAACGCCTGCGACACCTCGGCGTCGAGGTCTTCGAGCATGTGATTTTTCGGAACCCCCAGGCACGCCCCCGAGAGCTCGAGAGGCTCGAGCAACCTGGGCGCCTCCCCCGCGAGCACCTGGAAGACCGTCGCGCAGCACGCCGCCGTGGGCGCGAGAGGCCCGACGGAATCGAGAGTCGTCGAAAGCGGGAACGCCCCTTCGCGCGGAACGCGCGTCGTGGTCGGCTTGAACCCGGCGATGCCGCACAGCGCGGCCGGAATGCGCACCGATCCGCCGGTATCGGTCCCGAGCGCGAACGCCGCCATCCCGTCCGACACCGACACCGCCGCGCCCGAGGAGGAGCCGCCCGGGATGCGGCGGACTCCGCGGTCGTAGGGGTTGGCCGGCGTTCCGTAGTGCGGGTTGATGCCGATCCCGGAAAAGGCGAACTCGGTCATGTTGCTGCGGCCGATCACGACGGCGCCGGCCGAGCGCAGCCGCGCGACGGCCGGGGCGTCCGCGGGCGCCGGGGCCTGATCGCGCAGGACCTTCGATCCGGCGGTGGTCACGTCGCCTGCGATGTCGAAGAGATCCTTGACCGACACGGGCAGGCCGGCGAGCGGAGACGGCACCACGCCTTCCTTCCGGAGGCGGTCGGAAGCGTCCGCGGCGAGCAGCGCGCCCTGCGCGTGCACCTTGGTGAATGCGCGGCCGCCCTCGCCGCTCGCGTCGGCGATTCGCGCGAGCGCTGCCTCGACGAGCCTGCGACTGGTGGTCTTGCCCTCCGCGAGGGATCGCGCGAGCGCGGCGATGGATACGGCCGGCGTATCGGCCACTACGCCTTCACTTCCGTGTCGTAGTAGTGCATTTCGAGCAGCAGGCAGCCGGTCTCCGACTTGAACGGTCCGTGAGGCGTTCCGGGCGGCCGGCACGCGTACGTGCTGGGACCGAAGCGCTTGCCGCCTTTTCCGTTCCGGTCGCTGCCGACGATCAGGTCCCCCGATACGACATAGACCTCTTCCCAGTACTCGTGGACGAAGGGCTCGGTGGTATACACACCCGGGTCGAACCGCAGGTGACGCGTGCGGAAACCCCGCCTGGCTTTCTCGTCGAGGAAGCCGGCCAGCACTTGCTGGCGGATTCCGTCCGGGTACCCGGGCAGGTTCTCCCAGCCCCGGTCGAGATCGATCTTGTGGAACTCGGTGTGCTGCTTGCGGATCGCCATGAGCCCTCCTCGATAGCCCTTCAGTCCGCCAGCGCGAGCTCGCTGACCGTGTATTCGTGCCTCAGGCTGCGGTTCCTCACGGGATCGTGAAGCTCGATTTCGAAGCGCTCGCCGCCGCCGATGTTCCCCTGCACGGCGAGCGTCCCGCAGAACATCGCCGTGCCGGGAGCGAGGGTCGCGGACTCCGAGAAACGCTCGAGCAGCCGGCGCGGCGCGAGCATATGGCTCACCGGGCCTTCCTGATAGAGCGTTCGCCTGCCCGAGCGCGTGACGTGCGAGCGCAGGACCAGCCGGTCCCAGTGCGAGTCGACGTCCTCGAGCGCCCACAGCTCGGGGCCTAGCGGCTTGGGGCACATCTGCTTGGACACCGTGACCCCGTAGGCCTCGACTTTACGGTCGGTGTGGTCCGATCCGACTCCGACGTAGAGCGCATCGGGGGCCGAGACCAGAACGAATTCGACTTCACCGCTCGAGTTCTCGCCGACCACCTCGACCTCGCGGGCCGTGGTCAGCAGGCTGGAGGCGACCCGGTAGAAGACGGGAACGGCGCGGGGCCGCTTGACGCCGATCGCCGCGAGCTCCGCGATGTGCTTCTCCACCGAGGCCCGGTCGCGTCCGGTCCAGCCGGCGATGATCAGCCGGGCGATTTCCATGCGGCGCGGAGCGTTCTCGACCAGGAATTCCATGATGATTCTTCCGGTATCTTACAGCGCCCCGTTTCTCGACGTGGGACCCGGCCCACGCCGGCTTGCTTTGCATTCCCTTGTCTCTCGGAGTAGATTCCACCCGATCGTTTCTTCCAAGGAGCCGCACATGTCGAAATTCGTGATCTCTCCTCACTTCAGGCTGCAGGAATGGGTCGCCGAAGAGAAGGGCTATTTCAAGGCGGAGGGCCTGGACTACGAATTCCGCGACAACTACGGCCCGGGCGACGCCGCCAAGAAGCACGCCACCGCGAACAAGATCGGTGCGTACCAAAGCATAGAACAAGGCCGCGCCTGCGACGTCAGCGGCGCCTGCCACTGGACCGTCAACGTCGCGGCGTCGACGGGCCACGGCAAGCTCTACGCCGACGCCTATTCGGTCGCGCCCTGCGGCGTGTTCGTCCCGCCGGAATCCGACATCGAGCATCCCAGCCAGCTGAAGGGCGTCCCGATCTCGGTCGGCTACCAGTCCGGGAGCCACTACTCGACGATCCAAGGACTGGAGCAATACCTGGCCCTCGACGACATCAAGCTGTCGTTCGCCGACGGGCTGCTGTTCTCGCGGCTGGAGAAGCTGATCGACCGCAAGGTGCCGGCCGCATCGCTGTTCAGCGGACCGTACTATTTTCTCGAGCAGCTCGGCTTCCGCAAGGTGATCGACACGACGTTCATGATGGCCACTTCGATCTCGGGCAATCCGGAGAAGGAGGACCTGCGCAAGTACTTCCGCGCGCTGCGGCGCGCGCAGCGCGACATCGACCTGCGTCCGGAGCTGTACACCCACTACTACAAGAACGAGTTTCCCGCGCGCTTCGTCGAGCAGATGGACACCCGCCGCTGGGGTCCGGGCGAGCGCATCGTGTTCGAGCCTTACACGAAAGAAGTGTTCGACGAGTCCTTCAAGTGGATTGCAGAGCGCAAGATCTTCTCCGAAGCCGACATGGGCACGGGAAAGTACGAAGATTCGGTGATCTCGCTCGCCGCGTAGCTCAGGCCTTCTCGAAGTTCATCCCGAAGGCCTCCGGCGGCTTCGGACCCCAGACGTAGAGGGAGTCCTCCGCGGGATAGTTCGTCGCCTTCCAGCCCGATTCGGCTGGAATATAGTCGATGTCGCAGAAGTACTCGGCCATGCTGTCCCAGGGATCGCGGATGTAGTGGAAGAAGTTCGAGCCGATGACGTGCCGGCCGAACCCCCAGCCGTCCTTGTAGCCCTTGTCGAGCAGGCGGCAGGCGCCCATCCCGATCTCGTCGACGTTGCCGACCTCGAAGCTCGCGTGGTGGAATCCGGGGCGGTCCGACTTGATGAAGCCGAAGATGTGATGATCGCTGCCGCCCTGGCCGCGCATGAAGGCGACGATGTCCTGCGCGCGGTCCGATAGCTGGAGGCCGACCACCCGCGTCCAGAAATCGACCATCTTGTCCATCTGCGGAGTGAAGCGCAGCGTGTGGCCGAGGCGCGTCGGTCGCACCTCGATGTCGCGCTTGGGGTGGCCGGGAACGCCCGAGCGGTTGAGGTGGCCGGGGTTGTTGATCTTCCATTCGGCGGCGGCGCGCCACTTCGCGGGCTCTGCGACGCGCACGTTGACCAGGAGCCCGTCCGGGTCGGCGAACCAGACGCCGTCGTAAGGCGTCTCCTTGGGAGCGTCGACGAGCTTCGTGCCGTTCTGCTCCAGGCGCTTCTTCAGCGCGGCGAGGTCCTCGGCACGGGTGCCGAAGCCGACATGGTGCATGTGCCTGCTCTTTCCCTCGACGAGGACCACCTGGTCCTGATCTCTCCCGCGGCAGCGCATGACGATGCGCTTGCCGTGCTCGCTGCCGTCCATCCCGAAGTCGGTGTAGAACTTTCTGCCGATCGCGGGATCGGGCACGGCGAGAGCGATGTGCTGCAGGTTGCGGACGCCCATGGCGGTCTCCTCTTATCCGGCTTCCGTCATTATGAATCGAATCGCGGGCGATGACGATTGGGTGGTCGCCTTCCATCCCGGGGGCACTATCGGCTGGTGGTGCGCCCTCCTCATCGAGCGCCTGGCGGGACCTACCAGACCGTCGAGCGACGCTAGAGGCGGGCGCGTTTCGCTCTTTATGCATCCGATCGCCGATGCGGGCGGCGTGCCCACGCGTGGTTTTCCGGAGGCGCCGAACGGAGTATCTTGAAGGGGTCGAAAGGAGGCGCACATGGCCGCGAATGCCGCGCTGCTGCACGTCAAGGTCGCCCCGAAGGGCATGGGGCTCAACGACTTCGTCGCGCACGAGGAAGGCTACTACGCCGACGAAGGCATCGATATCGAGCTCGACTGGAAAACCTTCCGCGGCACCCAGTCCAGCTGGAAGAGCTACCAGTACTTCCAGCGGCCGCAGGACCAGCCCTACACCGAGAGCAGGGACACGCAGCTGGTGCAATGCGCCTGCCTGTGGGGCACGATCAGCAACGCCAGCGCCGGCATGGGGCGCGTCGTCGCCGACTGCCACGGGGTATCGCCCTGGTCGATTTTCGTCCGCCCGGAATCGAAGATCCGCGGTCCCGAAGACCTCAAGGACGTTCCCATCGGGGTCGGCATGCGCGCGGGCAGCCACTTCAACGTGCCCTTCAGGCTCGAGAAATACCTTCCGCTCGAGCACATCAAGACCGTCAACATCGGCGGCTTCGGCGCGCGCCTGACCGCGCTCCTGAACAAGGAGATCGAAGCGGCGAGCCTGCTCCCGCCGCAGATCGACATGGCGAAGCAGCTCGGCATGCGGGAGATCATCGCCGACGAGTTCCACACGCTCTGGTGGGTGCCGGAGTCGGCGCCGAAGGGCGGCGTGCGGGGCTATCTCCGCGCCCTCGACCGCGCCGAGCGCGCGCTCGAGGCGAACCTCGCCAAGTACCTGCCCCTGTGGAGACACTGCGTACCCCCGGAATTCCACGACCGGAACTGGGACTACAGCCGCTTCAGCCGCGGCGAGCGCTTCGTCTACCGGCCGATCCCGAGGGCCGAATTCGACCAGGTCTTCGAGCAGGTGAAGCGCTGGGGGCTGGACCAGCACCTGAAGGAGCGTTCTTTCGAGAAGCTGATCTACCGCGCAGCGTCCTGAATCACCCGGGGAGGGAGACCCATGGCAACCGCCGAAGTTTTCGACGTCTCGCGTTTCATCGACCAGCGCAAGCTGACACGCTTCAATGCCAGCCTGCTCGTGTGGTCGTTCTTCATCGTCCTGTTCGACGGCTACGACATCAGCGCGATCTCGTTCGCCGCACCCGAGCTGATCCGCACCTGGAGCATCACCAACCGCGCGGCGCTGGGGCCGGTCTTCAGCGCGAGCTTGTTCGGAATTCTCATCGGCTCGCCGCTCTTCGGATACCTAGGCGACCGCTTCGGGCGCAAGGCCGCCGTGATCGGCTCCTGCCTGGTGTTCGGCGTCTTCACGCTCGCCGCCTGCTGGGCGAAGAGCCTGCATGACCTTCTCTATCTGCGCTTCTTCGCGGGAATCGGCATCGGGGGCCTGCTTCCCAACCTCATCGCGCTGAACGCGGAGTACGCGCCTCGGCGATACCGCGCGACCTTGATCATCCTGATGTTCACCGGAATCACTTTCGGAGGCTCGTTGCCGGGAGCGGTTTCGGTGTGGCTGGTGCCTCACTACGGCTGGCAGGCCATCTTCGCGGTCGGCGGCGTGCTGCCGATTCTCATGGCGGCCGCCGCCGCCCTGTGGCTGCCCGAGTCGCTCAAGCATCTCGTGGTCAAGGAGCAGGCCGGGCGCGCCGCAGCGCTCCTCTCGGCAATGAACGCGGGGAACGCGATCGCCCCGGGCGCGAAGCTCGCGGTGGCCGACGAGAAGATCTACCGCGGCTTCAACCCGAAATTCCTGTTCGAGGGCGGCCTCGCCTGGATAACCCCGCTCCTCTGGGTCTGTTTCGCCTGCAACCTGATGGGATTCTACTTTCTCATCAGCTGGCTGCCGACGCTCCTCACGGGAGCGAGGCTTCCCCAGTCGGAAGCCGCCATGGCGACCGCGCTCGTGCAGATCGGCGGAACCATCGGCGGCCTCGCGCTCGCGAGGCCGATCGACGCGAAGGGCTTCCTGCCGGTCACGATCCTGTTCGCGCTCGCGGTCTTCGCGGTCGGCGCGCTGGGGTTCGTCGGCCTGTCTTCCACCGCGGCCTTGATGGTGGTCGTGTTCCTGGCGGGCTTCTGCGTGCTGGGCCTGCAGTTCGGCCTGAACGCCGCCTCGGCAATGATCTACCCCACTTCGGTGCGATCGAACGGTTCGGGGTGGGCGTTCGGAGTCGGCCGCGTCGGCTCGGTCGTGGGGCCGATCCTCGGCGGGATACTGATCGGGATGAAGACGCCCTTGCAGGAGCTCTTTCTCTGGGCCACCGTGCCTTTCCTGATCGGGACCGTGGCCTGCGTGGTATTGACGCGCCTCTACGTCGCCCGGTTCGGAGGGCTCGCCCTCCTCGCCAAGTAGCCCGCTAGCGGTGCGTCGCGCGCCTTGCGCGTGCGACGCCCGATGCCTCGATCACCGGGCCGATGGCCGAATGAAAGGCCGGCGCCATCACGTGCGCGCCGGCTACGCCCGGTGTCTCCGCGAGCTGCTGCAGCAGCTCGACGCAGATTTTCTTGCCTTCGGCCTTGGGGTCGGCTGCGGCTTCGAGCCGCTGCACGATCCGCTCCGGGATGATCGCCCCGTAGAGCTTCTCCTTCATCCAGCGCGCCGACCGCGCCGAAGGAATGGGTGCGACACCGATCAGGATCGGCAGCTTCTGCGCCACGCCGAGATCGAGCAGCCGCGCGGCGTAGCGCCGCACCGCGCCGGCATCCATGCAGAACTGCGTCTGGATGAACTCGGCGCCCGCTGCCTTCTTCGCGAGCAGGCCGTCGGGACGCCAGCCCTCCGGGGGATCGACCGGCAGCTCCGCCGCGCCGAGGACGAACCTGACCGGGCCCTTGATCTCTGCGCCCGAGGGAAGGCGGCCCTCGGTGCGCATGCGCTGCGCCGTCGCGAGCAGGGCCGTCGTGTCGAGGTCGAAGACGGGCTTGGTGTCCGGCTGATCGCCGAGCTTGGGATCGTCGCCGCGCAGCGCGAGAATGTTGCGGACGCCCAGGGCCGCGGCTCCGAGGAGCTCCGCCTGCAGGGCGATGCGGTTGCGGTCGCGGCAGGTCATCTGGAGGATGGGTTCCACTCCATTGCGGACCAGAAAGTGCGCCGCGGCGAGGCTCGACATGTGCGCCTTCGATCCTGCCCCGTCGGTCACGTTGATTGCAGTGACGAGCCCGCGCAAGGCGAGCGCGCGTTCGACGAATTCCGAGGGATCCGTCGAAACCGGAGGGGAAAGCTCTGCGGTGACCACGAAGCTCCCGTCCTGCAGGCGCTCTTGAAGCTTGCTGATGGCGGTGCTCGACTCGTCCTTCGCGGCCAAATCCATTCTTCTTGATGTCCCGTGCAGCAGCGAGTTTAGCACGGCGGGCTCGGCCGACCGCTCCGTCCGGCATCGACGCGCGCCATGAACTTCGGCGCGATCTCCCTCAGGCGCTCTTCCCTCATCCGCCCGCTCCTCGTCATGTAGTCGTAAGCCAGCTCCCACGGCTCCAGCGTCATCTTCTCGGAGAATTTTTCGTACCAGTACGAGCTGGCGGTCGCGGCAGCGAGCAGCTTTTCGACGATCGGCCTGCGTTCGCGCTCGAAGCCCTCGAGCGCCCGCGGCACGTCGTCTCCCCACTCCGCGAACGCCCGCTCGAGTGCGATCGCGTCCTCGAACGCCAGCCGCGTGCCCGATCCGATCGAGAAGTGAACGGTGCGCAATGCGTCTCCGAGCAGCACCGCGTGGCCGGAAGGCGAGCGCCGCGCCGACCAGCGTTCGTTCCGGACGAGCGGGAACTGGCGCCACACCGATTTGTTGGATACGAGGGCGTGACCGCCGAGATCCGGCGCGAATACCCGCTCGCAGCAGGCGCGCGACCCGGCGTCGTCCGTGCGGTCCAAGCCCGCGCTTTTCCAGGTCGCGTCGCCGCACTCCACGACGAAGGTGCTCATCGAAGGCGCGTGCCGGTAGTGATGAGCGACGAAAGCGCCGTGCTCGCTGTTGCGGAACGTGAGCGTGAGGCAGTCGAACGTCTGCTCGGTGCCGTACCAGGCAAAGCGGTTGCTGAGGACCTCGACGCTGGGCTCGAACTGCGCCGCGAGCGCGGTGCGCACCAGCGAGTTCGAGCCGTCGGCGCCTACGACGAGGTCGGCACCGGCCACCTCGTCCAGGGAAGATATCGCCCGCCCGTAGCGGATCGTGACGCCGGCCCGGAGGCTGAGGCTCTGCAACACGCGCTGAAGCGCAAGCCGCCCGATCGCGGAGAATCCGTTTCCGTCCACGTCGACGCGCTCGCCGCGGTGCACGAGCCTCTGCATCGGCCAGCGCTCCATGCTCGCCTCGATGGTGCGCGACAGCTCGGGCTCGTCGCGCTCCAGAAAGGCGAGCGCGCCGTCGGAAAACACCACGCCGAAGCCGTAGGTCGCTCCTTCCGGATTCTGCTCGAAGGCTTCGACTTCCCACGAAGGGAAACGGCGCTTGAGGAGGAGCGAGAACAGCAGGCCGGCGGCACCGGCCCCGATCACGGCGACGCGCATGTTATGCCCGTGTCATATGTCACACGGAACCCGTATGCTCGCGTCATATTTCACGAACCGCTCGGCCTGGACCTTGTCCAATCTCATTCACGAGCCTAATATTGCACAGTAAGAATCGATCGTAATCACCTGATTTTTCGAAAGAGCGATGGTGAACAAGTGAACGCAATAGCAACCGGCCGGCCGTCCAGCCACGCGGATTCCGTCGCCTACGCCGCGCAGCTGCTTCTGCTCGCCGCCGCCTATTTTGCCGCAGCCGAGCTCGCGCTGTGGGCCGGAGGGCCGGCCGCCGCCGTCTGGCCGGCCTCCGGAGTCGCGCTCGCCGGCATGCTGCTTCTCGGCTACCGCGCCTGGCCGGGTGTGTGGCTGGGTGCGGCGCTCGCCGCTGTCGCCGCCGCTTCCTCCCCGGTCCAGGCCGCCTTCGTCGCGGCGGGGGGAACGCTGGAAGCGGTCGTCGGCGCGCTGCTGGTGCGGCGCTGCATCGGCATGCCCCGCAGCTTCGAGCGCGGCGAGGACGTCGTGGAATTCGTCGCCATCGCGGCCCTCAGCGCGGCCATCGCCGCCACCTCCGCGACGACTCTCCTGCTCTGGCCCGGCACCGCTCCGGCACAGCCGCTTGCCTGGACCTGGTGGACGCGCTGGCAAGCCGACGCGATGGGCATGGTCATCGTGGCGCCCCTGATCCTCAACTGGTCGGCGCGCGACACGGACGGATCGCAGCGAAAGACCCTGGAAATGCTCTGTCTCGCGGTGCCGACGCTCGCGGCGACTCAGGCGATCTTCGGAAACGGCCTGCCTGCGTCCCTGCCCTCGCTGCCCTTGACGTTCGTGATTCTGCCGTTCGTGATCTGGGCGGCGTTGCGCTTCGCGCAGCGCGAGGTCGCGACCCTGAACGCCCTGGTCTGCGCGATCGCCGTATGGCAGACCCTGGAAGGCCGCGGGCCGTTCGCCTCCGCCGCGCCCGGCACCACTCCGCTCCTGCTGCTCGCGTTTACGAGCACCGTCGTCATCACCGGCCTGGTGCTCAACGCCGTCGTCGGCGAGCGCAGCCGCGCCATCGACGCGCTGGCACACGCGCTGAAGACCCTCAAAGAGGAAGCCATCCGCGATCCGCTGACGAACCTCTACAACCGGCGCTTCCTGCACGACTACCTGTCCCGCGAGCTGGTGCGCGCCAAGCGAGAAGGCATTCGCGTGGCGGTGATCATGATCGATCTCGACCATTTCAAGAGGGTGAACGACACTGCGGGCCACGGTGCGGGCGACGAGGTGCTGGTGCAGGTCGCGGCGCTCCTCAAGCGGCATATCCGCGGCAGCGACATTGCGTGCCGTTTCGGCGGCGAGGAGTTCACGCTCGTGTTGCCCAACGCCACGCCGCAGAGCGCGCGCGCCAGGGCCGAGGCGATCTGCCAGGCGGTGCGCGAAGAAAGCGGCTTCCTGATGGGCGTCACCGCCTCTCTCGGAGTGGCGATCTTTCCCGAAAGTGCCGGGGAAGCCGATGCTCTGTTGCGCTCGGCCGACCTGGCCCTGTACCAGGCGAAGGGGCGAGGGCGCAATCAGGTCAGGGTGTTCTCGCGGGAGCCGGCCTCGGTATCCGCCCTTCGTCCCCGGAAGCCCCGGCGCGCCGCCTGAAGCGGCTATTGGGTGAAATCCAGCCGGGTATCGATCAGGACGCCGTAGAGCCTTATCGGATCGCGCCGCGGAATTTCCAGCGGGGGAAGCTCCTCGGCCTCGAGGCTGACGCCCATTTCCACGGCGAGATCCATCAGCGTCTCCGAAAGCACGAACTCGCCCGCTCGGGCGCGGTGAAGCAACCGGTTGGCGATGCTGACGCAGTCGCCGAACACGAACAGCTGCTCGGGCGTGGGGCTTTTTTCAGCGAACCCCACCACCGCGTCTCCGCAGTGCAGCCCCATCGAGACCGCCGCGCGGATGCCGAAATCGCGGTGCCAGCTCTCGGAAAGGGTCGCGAACCGGCCCTGGATTTCCTGCGCGGCCCCGATTGCGTGCTGTGCGTCGTCCTGTCCGGTGAACGTGGCCATCATGGTGTCGCTGAGGATGTCGACCACGGCGCCCTCATGCTTCTCAACCGCGTCCCAGACGAGCGACACGAACTCTCCGACCCGCGCGATCACCACGGCGGGATCGAGCATGTCCGACACGCCGGTGAAGCCGCGCATCTCGGCGAACAGGATCACCGTCGGCGAGCGTTCCGCCTTGTCCGCTTCGTCTGTCGCCACCTCGCCTCCCTTTTTCGCGCCCCGAGCGCCGTGCCCGTCATGCCAGTCGGTGCCCTCCGGGCGCCGGAGGGGAAATTCTACACAGGGACGGCGCGGCGGGCGACGTGCCCCCGCCAACCGCTTCGACGGCCCGGTCGCGACCGCTTGCGTCGCTCGAATATCAACGCGGTGGCGGGCGGAGTATAATTTTTGCGTTCACACGAGAATTCTCAAACTCCGGGTCGGACGCGCCGCAGCGGTCGGCGCCACCGTCCCGCTCAACGCCACGGAGGCCAAAATGGCAGTTCGCATCGGAGACGAGGCGCCGGATTTCACGGCGGACACCACCGAAGGCAAGATCCGGTTTCACGAGTGGATCGGCGACAAATGGGCGATCCTGTTCTCGCACCCGAAAGACTTCACTCCGGTCTGCACCACCGAGCTGGGATACATGGCGAAGCTCAAGCCGGAATTCGACAAGCGCAACACGAAGATCATCGGTCTCTCCATCGATCCGGTGAGCGACCACCAGCGCTGGGTCAACGACATCAGGGAGACCCAGGGCGCCGCGGTCAACTATCCCATGATCGGCGATTCCGATCTGACCGTCGCGAAGCTCTACGACATGATCCACCCCAATGCGAGCGGCGGAAAGCGTACTGCCGCGGACAACGCCACGATACGTTCGGTGTTCATGATCGGCCCGGACAAGAAAGTGAAGGCGATGCTGATCTATCCGATGAGCGCGGGCCGCAACTTCGACGAGGTTCTGCGGCTGCTCGACTCGCTCCAGCTCGGCGCCAAGCACGCGGTCGCGACGCCGGTGAACTGGAGGCCGGGCCAGGACGTCATCATTCCGACCTCGGTGTCCGACGAAGACGCGAAGAAGAAGTATCCCCAGGGGTTCAAGACGCTCAAGCCGTATCTGCGGACCGTCGCGCAACCGAAGTAGGAGCCATGCGAAGCGACGAAAGAGGCCGCATATGGGGCCCGCGGTGGATGCTCGCGGTTCTCGGCGCAGCGGCGGCGCTCGGCGCGGGATGCAAGAACCCTCCGACGCAGGAGGAGATGGCCGCCTACAACTACGGTCCGCGCCCCGACGACTACCAGAAGCTGATCCGGGACTACTTCGCCGGCACGACCACGCCGCCGACCTCGCCGAAGCTGGCCGACCCCGCCGGCGCGATCGTCGAGTTCAAGGCGGGTCCCCGCGAGCTCTTCCAGCAGGACACCGCCCTGCGGCCGCTGCAGTACGGATGGGGCGTCTGCGTGTGGGTCAACGAGAAGAACGGCAAGGGGACCTACGAAGGCCCATATCCGATGGTGTTCTTCATCCGCGACGGGACGATCGTCGCAGTCAACGGCGGATCGGACGATAACGTCATCGGCTGGCGCTACGCGCGCACCGGGTGCAACGAGCTGGGCGCACCCTTCGTCACGCCCTGAGCGCCGGCGCCGCGACATGAGGCGGCTCGCCGTGGTCCTCGCGCTCGCTTGTCTCGCCGGGTGCCAGTCGCCGGCGCTCTCTCCGCAGCAGATCGCCGCGCTGGACTACGGGCCGCGCCCCGAAGGCTATGAGAAGCTGGTTCGCGACTATTTGAACCGGCGCCTGTACGAGCCCCGATTCGCGCTGATCGAGTTCAAGGCCGGCCCGTCGCGCCTCTACCAGGAGGAGACGCTCTCGCGCGAACGCCAGTACGGCTGGGCGGTATGCGTGATGGTCAACGACCGCGAAGAGCGCGGCGGGTACACCGGTTTCTATCCCATGGTCGTCTACATTCGCAACGGAAGCGTCGTCGCGGCGGACGGAGGAAGCGTGGAGCGCGCCGCGGGCCTGCGATACGCGCAGGCGCAATGCAGGAAGCTCGGCTACGACTTATTTTGATCCGCGGCTCGGAATTCTGACACCGCGGTAAGGGAATTTGACGGCGCCGTTTGGCCGCCAGCACAATCGGGCGTGTCAGACCGATTCGCTCAACCGGGCCGGACCCGGAGACGCGCGCTCCGCTTCGGGGTCGTATCGTCGCTCGGGTCTGCAGCGCTCGTCCTGGGCGTGCTCGCACCGGTCTCCGCCCAGGAATCCCCCCGGGAGGAGCGGCCTCCGCCGCCTCCCCCGGCCGCATCGCCCGTTTCGGCGAAAATCCCCTCGTTCGCCGAGCTCGAGGCGGCCGGCGCGGTGATCGGAGAGATCCGGGTCGTCACGCACAACATCTTCGACCTGGAGAACGAGCGCGAGAACAACATCTTCTATCGCGCCGCCAACGCGATACACATTCACACCAGGCCGGGTGTCGTCGAGAAGAAAATTCTCTTCAAGAGCGGCGAGCGCGTGTCGGTCCACGCCATCGAGGAGACCGAGCGCGTGCTGCGATCGTACAGAATCTTCTACGACGTCAGCATCGTTCCGGTGGCCTACCACGACGGGGTCGTCGACGTGGAAGTGCGGACGCGCGATACCTGGTCGTTGCAGCCTGGGGTCAGCGCCAGCCGCACCGGCGGCTCCAACAGGACGAATATAGGATTCACCGAGACGAACGCCCTGGGCACCGGCGTCCAGGTCGGGGTCAATCGGTTTTCCAACCCGGATCGCACGGGAACTCTCTACCAGGTCTCCGACCCTCACGCCTTCGACGGGTGGACGAGCCTGAACTATTCGCTGAGCCAGAACAGCGACGGCGAAAGCCGCATCGCATCGATCACCCGGCCGTTCTACGCCCTCGACACGCGCTGGGCGGCCGGCATCACGGCATCCAAGGGGGATCAGATCGATTCGCTTTTCGCGAACGGGAGCACTTCCGCGCAATTCCGGCACAAGCAGGAATCGGCCGACGCGTTCTGGGGATGGTCCCGGGGACTGGTCGAGAAATGGGTCCAGCGGTACTCGGCCGGAATCAACTACCAGAAGGACAACTACAACACCGAGGCGGGTCTTCCGGCACCTTCGGATTTGCCTCCGGACCAGACGCTGGTCTCCCCTTACCTGCGCTACGAGGTCATTCAGGACGGCTACGAAAAGTACAAGAATCTGGATTTGATCGAACGCCCGGAATATCTCGTGATCGGTTTCCAGTCGAGCGCCCAGCTGGGCCGCTCGCTCGCGGGCCTCGGATCGACGCAGCAAGTCTGGCTCTACTCGGTCGGCGCGAGCGACGGAGTCCGAACGGGAAAAGGCGGCATACTGCTCGGCTCGGTGTCCAGCAACGGCCGGGCCGGGTACGGACCCCTGGACAGGCAAACCTCCAACGGGACCGTCAAGTACTACAGCCGCCCCGACAGCCGCTCGCTGCTGTTCTTCTCGTTGTCCGGCGACGTGCTGAGGGACGCGACGTCCTCCACCCAGCTCGTGCTGGGGGGCGACACCGGCCTGCGCGGCTATCCGCGCAACTATCAGAGCGGCGATCAGCGCGTGGTCATGAACGTCGAGGGCCGCAGGTACACCGACTGGTACCCTCTCCGGCTCTTCCGGGTGGGAGGCGCGGTGTTCTACGATCTTGGGCGCGCATGGGGCGGTCCCAACACCAACACCCAGAACACCGGGTGGCTGAACGACGTCGGCTTCGGCTTGCGCATCCTCAACGCACGGACGGCCTTCGGAAACGTGCTCCACATCGATCTCGCTTTCCCCCTCAACCACGATCCGAACATCAGGCGGGTGCAGTTCCTGGTGCAAACCCAAGCCACGTTTTGATGCGTTAGAATCGACTGGACATCCTCCTTTCCGGTGCGAATCCATGACGCGAAGCAAGCAAACGTTCCACGTGTGCGCGGCGCTCCTGCTCGCCTCGGCGTGTCCCGTATTCGCGCAGGACTATCCCAAGGGCTCGGTGACGCTGGTCATTCCGCTCGCGCCGGGCGACGCGACCGACACTTCGGCCCGCGCGATCGCCGACGAGCTCTCGCGGGAGCTGAAGGTTTCCGTCATTCCGGTCAACCGGCCGGGCGCCGGCGGCGCGCTCGGCACCGAAGCGGTGGTGAAGGCCAAGCCGGACGGAAACACCATCATCCTGACCAACAACGCGGCGCTGGTCTTCAGGTCGATCCTGGACCCCAAGACCGCCAACTACAACCCGCTCACCGATCTCACGCCCCTGGGTCTCGCCATGCGCTCGCCGAGCATTCTCGCCGTGCGCGGCGATGCGCCCTACAAGACGCTCGCCGAGCTGGTGGCGTTCGCGAAAAAGAATCCGGGAGGCGTACGCATCGGCACCGCGGGCGCGGGATCGGTGGGCGAGTTCTGCATACGCACGATCAACTCGCTCACCGGCGCGGGTCTCGTTCCCGTGCCCTTCACCGGCGCCTCGCCCGGAGTCACGGCGCTCCTGGGCGGCCACGTGGAAGGTGTAGTGCTCGCCCTGGGCACGATGACCGGCCATCTGAGGAGCGGCGCGCTGCGGGGGCTCGTCATTTCGACCCGTTACCCGGATTTTCCGGACATCCCCACCCTCGCCGACCTGGGCTACTCGGAAGGGCTGTTCGGAATCTGGGTCGCGTTCTTCGCGCCGGCCGGAGTCCCTCCCGAGGTCAGCAGGACGCTGGTGCCCGCGCTCGAGCGCGCGATCAAATCCCCGGCGATAGGAGCAAAGCTCAAGCCGCTCGGCATGGTGATGGACTATTCGCCGCCTGAGAAGCTTCTCGCCGAGATACGCGAGGAGCACCGGCGCGTGGCGGAGATCGCCGCCAAATCCGGGCTGATCAAGTAGCCTTCGGGCTCGATCAGGGGATCTGTATCGTCCCGCCGCCTCCGCCGATCGGACCCTGCGGAACCACGATCGACGAGCTCGCCTGACGGCGCAGCTCCTGCAGCTCGCGCACGGTGCGGTCGATGGCCTCCTTCGCGAGCGCGGCAAATTTTTCCGCCGCCTCGCCGATCGAGGCGGCCTCGATCTCGAACGCCACAGGCAGCGATCCCGCGGGGGTGAGTATCTGGGTTTCGCCGATATAGGCGACGGCGCGCGCCCCGTCGGGCGAGCCGTCCCTCTTCACCGGCGTCAGCCTACGTATCGTCCCGATCCGGCGATCGGTGAGGATCTCTTCGAGATAGAGCTTGTCCGGATCGAGCTTGAGCTCGAGTGATTTGGGATCGGAGTTCGCCATATCGGCTCCAGTCGGGCTTGGTAGCTTACTACTTCTTTCCGAGCTCCGTTCCCGCGAGACTCTCCCAGTAGCGAACCACGGCCGTGTGATCGTGCCCGGCGCCCAGCGCCGCCTGCGCATCGGCCCACGCCGCCACGCATGCCTCGGCGAAGGGAGCCGGCGACCCGGTGGAGCGCGCGACTTCGAGCGCCGTCTTCAGGTCCTTCAGCATCAGATCGAGCGAGAAGCCGGACTCGAATGCGCGCGGCAGGACGAATCGGTGGAACTTGTTGAGGGTCGAGTTGTTCATCCCCGTCGAGGCGTTGAGCACGTCGACGACCCGGCCTGGATCCAGGCCGAAGCGGTCCGCGGCGAGCACCGCCTCGATGGCGGCGATGAACCCCGCGGCAGACACGTAGTTGTTGAGCGCCTTCATCGCGTGCCCCGAGCCCAGCGGGCCGGTCAGGAAGATCTGCTTGCCCATCGCCTCGAGCACCGACCTGCAGCGTGCGATGACGCCCGGCTCGCCGCCCACCATGATCGCGAGCGTTCCGTCCTCGGCCTTCCTGACGCCGCCCGAAACGGGCGCATCGATCATGTCCACCCCCCGCCCTGCGAGCGCTCCCCCCAGCTCGCGCGTGCCCACCGGGGAGGAAGAGCTCATGTCGACGAGAATCTTCCCGCGGGAGAGTCCTTCGGCGAGACCGTCGGCGGCCTTCCCTCCCAGCGTCAGCGCGCGCACCGCTTTTCCGTCCGGAACCATGGTGATGACGGCCTCGCAGCGCTCGCCGATCGCGCGAAGCGAGCCCGGCGCCTCGGCGCCCGTGGCATCGCAGGTGCGTCGCACCGCTTCCGGATCGAGGTCGTGCACGGCGAGACGGTAGCCGGCGCGCGAGAGCTGGCGGGCCATCGGGTGCCCCATCTTTCCCAGCCCGATGAAGCCGACGAGCGCCGGCGGGGAGATCGAGGGCGAGGTCACTTGCCCTCGTCGGAGAATCTGTAGCGGCCCTTGCCTGCGCGCTTGGCTTCGTACATGGCGCGATCGGCCCGTATCAGGAGCTCGTCGGCGATCCGCTCGCGGCCGGCCACGCTCCCGCTGCACGCGATCCCGACGCTCGCGCCGACGCGGAGCCCCTGTCCGGCGAACGTCCCGATCTCGGCGATCTCCGTCACCACCGTTTCGGCCACCGGAATCGCGTCGGACTGGTCGCGGAAAATATCCAGCAGGATCACGAACTCGTCGCCGCCGACCCGGGCGAACGTGTCCGCCTGGCGCACCCGGCGCCCGACCCGCTCGGCGATTTCGCGAAGCAGCCGGTCTCCGGCTTCATGGCCCAAGGTGTCGTTCACCGCCTTGAAGCCGTCGATGTCGAAAAGGAGAAGCGCCACCTGTCGCCCGCTCCGCGCCGCCGTCGCAAGCATCTGCGCGAGGCGATCGCGGAAGTACGGGCGGTTGGGAAGCTTGGTGAGCTGGTCCTGCCACGCCAGGCGCGAGACCTCTTCGACCTTCTCCGCGAGCTGCCGGTTTCCGGCGGCGATCCTGCTCAGAAGAATGGCGGCGTTGACCGTGTTCGCGATCAATCCGAAGATGATGGTGCCGCCGAACAGCAGGTTGCCGTGCCAGTACGGGCTCACGACGAGGTTGACCGCCATGCCGAGCACCGCGATCGCGGTGGCGAGCAACAGGTACTGCCGCCCGAAGCGCAGCCCCCAGCCTATCGTGACCAGGAAAAGAAATCCCGCGTACGCGGCAAAGGGGCCCCCGAACCAGGTGATGTAGATGTTCGCCAGCGTGTCCACGACGACGGCAACGCCGCGCCTGCGGTGCGTCGGAACGGGATACCGGCGGACCAGCAGCAGATACACCGCCGCGTACAACGGAAAAGCGATCGCGGTGCAGACGATTCCCGCCGGAAGAGGGCCGAGCTGCGCGATCGCCCCGAATCCGCACAGGCCCAGGAGCGTGCAGGTCAGGCGCGTCTTGGCCTGCCCCAGCTCGATCCCGCCCGCCGCGTCCGCACCGAGCCAGTGCCTGAGCGGCAGGAGCCGCTCCCAAAAACTCCGCTGCCGCTCGGGCGTTTCCCCGGAAACCGCTTCCATCATCTCTCCTCTGGCTGGGCGCCATTTGGCACCCTGGGCGGCACCGGCGTCAAGAGGACGCGCCGCCGGCGCCGCCAAAAATCCCCGGCAAGGTCTCGCCGATCGCGCTGCGAAGCACCGCGTCCGCGATGCCGTCGTAAGGTGTCGGCTGCGCGTTCACGATGACCAGACGCGCGCCCGCCCTCTTCGCCGCGGGAACGGTTCCGGCGATGGGATAGACCTGCAGGCTCGTGCCGACCGACACGAACAGGTCGGACTCGGCGGCGGCGCTCATCGCCCGGTCGATCACCTCGGGCACGAGCGCCTGCCCGAACGAGATGGTGTCGCTCTTCAGTATCCCGCCGCAGCGCGTGCACGGCGGATCGGCTTCACCGCGGCGGACGCGCTCCAGCGTGGCCTGCATCGATCCCTTCCACCCGCACGACAGGCACACGACGGCGTGAACCGTGCCGTGGACCTCGATCACGCGTCCGGCCGAGTTGCCCGCTTTCTGGTGCAGGCCGTCGATGTTCTGAGTGATGAGTGCGTGGAGCTTGCCGCGCCGCTCGAGCCCGACGATCGCCGCATGCCCCGGGTTCGGGCGCGCGCTCCACGCCGGATGCTCCAGGCGCGACTGCCAGGACTTCCTCCGTATTTCGGGGTCCCCCGTGTAGTGGCGGATGTCGGAGAGCTTTTCCGCCTGTGGATCGCGCGTCCAGACTCCCTGGGGCCCGCGGAAATCCGGGATCCCGGATTCGGTGGAGATCCCGGCGCCCGTCAGGACCACGACGCGCTTCGCCTCCTCCACCCAGGCCTGGACCCGGTCGATCAAAGGCGCGCCCGCGCGGGTGCGTCTCGCGGCTCAGCGGGCTGCTCGGTCCGGTCGATATGGTACCGGTCGCGGCCGGCGCGCTTCGCCTCGTAGAGCGCCGAATCGGCCCGCTTGAGAAGCTCCGCGCCCGAGATCTCGCCGCGGGTGAACGCGATGCCGATCGACGTCGTCACCCGCAGCGGCGTGGACTCGATCGCGAAACCCTCCCTCGAGGCCTCCACGACGGTGCGGGCTATCGCGTCGGCGTCCTTGGGCTCGCGCAGATCTTCGAGCAGGACCACGAACTCGTCTCCGCTCATTCGCGCCACGGTGTCGCTGGTTCGCACTGTCCGGCGCAGGCGCTCGGCGAACTGCCTGAGCACGGCGTCGCCGGCGGCGTGCCCCAGCCCGTCGTTGATCGCCTTGAACCCGTCGAGATCGAGGTAGAGCAGCGCGAGCAGCTGCCGGTTCCGACGGATGCGCGCGAGCACTTGCTCGAGACGGTCGATCAGCAGGTTGCGGTTGGGCAGGCCGGTGAGCGCGTCGTACCATGCCGCGCGCTCGAGCTCCTTCCGGCTTTGCTCGAGGTCGTGCTCGGCCCGCTTGCGCTCGGTGACGTCGGCATTGGTCCCGACCATCCGGGTCGCGTAGCCGTCCGGCTCCCGTGCGGTCACCTGCCCGTGGCTCTGGATCCAGATCCACTCCCCGCGGCGGGTTTTCACGCGGTGCTCGGCGTGGTAGTGCGACGTCAGCCCCTTCAGGGCGTCGCGGATCAACCCCTGGAGGAAGGGTCTCTCGTCCGGATGCGTGATCTCCTCGAGCGCGGAGAACGTGGTTCGGGTCAGCTCGGGCTCGCCTCCCAGCATGACCGACCACTGCTCGCTGAGGAAGACTTCCCCGGTCTTGATATTCCAGTCGAACAGCGCGAGCTCCGAGCCCTCCAGGGCGAGAGTGAGCTGCTTCTCGCTCTCCCGGAGCTGCTCCTCGGATTTCTTGAGCGCGGTCACGTCGCTCGCGAGAATGTAGAAGCCCGCCACGCTGCCGTCGGCCCGCCGGTCGGGCACATAGCGCGTGTGGACGTGCCTGCCGAAACCCGAAGGCGCCGGGTCCAGCTCGAAGTTCGCCTCTCTACCCGCGAGAGCCTCGCGCACGTGCGGCTCGCGCACCGCGTAGGTCGCCTCCCCCAGGACCTCGCGCATGCTTCGCCCGAGCATGTCTTCGGGCCTTCTTCCGAACCAGTCGAAATAGGTGGCGTTCGCGTATCGATAGCGCAGGTCCGAGTCGACATAGCCGATGAGCGCCGGCGTGTTGTCGGTGATCATGCGCAGGCGGTGCTCGCTGTCCCTGAGCGACGCCTCGGCCCGGGTGCGCTCGCGTATCAGATTGTTGAAATCGGCGGCGAGCTCGCCGATTTCGTCTCGGCTGCGAATCGGCACCTCCGCGGCCGCGCCCGGCTCGCTGCGTGCGCGGCGGATGGCGTCGTGCAGCCCGAGCAGCGGCGCGAGCAGGTACTGCGTGCCCAGCCACACCAGCGGCGCGATCAGCACGATCAGGAGTATGGTGATCCGGGCGATGTCCCTTTGCGTGGCGGCGATGGGAGCGAAGGCTTCGTCCACCGGAAGGGCGGCGACCAGCACCCAGGGCACCGTCTCGAGCGGAGAGTAGCTGAACAAGGCGTGCAGGCCGCGGCTGTCGACGCCCTCCCGCCATCCCTCCTCGCCGGCTATGGCGTGGTCGAAGTAGGCGGACCTGCCGGGGGGCGGCCCGGGCTCCATGGTCGTCTCGGCGTCGCGCGAGATGATGATCGTCCGGTCGCGCCCGAACAGGGCGAACGAACCCGTCCTGCCGACGCTGGCCGTCCTGAGCATGCCGAGGAAGTTGGGACGCAGGAGATCGAGCGAGCCGGCCAGCACCGCCACGATCTCGCCGCGGCGGCCGAGTATCGGTGCCGTGAGGACCACGTAGGGCCTGCGGCTGTTCCTGCCGAGAAAGGGCCTCGAGATGTTCGGCTTGCGGTCCGCCATCACCCTCCGGAAGAACTCGCGGTCGCCGACGCTGGACCCTTCGAGCCCGCTCGACCTGAAGTCCAGAAGGGTGGCACCGGCGGGCGAGAACACCAGGATGTTGTCGAACAGCAGCTGAAGTCCGATCCGGGCCTGGAGATCCTTCCGCAGCAGGGCCGGATTGCCGGCTATCCCCGCCGGAATCGCCTTCGCCATGCCGATCAGCAGCGAGTGCGCGAACTTCAACTTGTCGTCGATCTCGTCCGCGACCCGGGAGACGAGCGTCATCTGCTGGTTCCCGAGAAGGCCGCTCAAGTCGGCCTTCACCTTGTACATCTCGAGCGCGGACACGACCCCGATCAGCGACACGACGCAGGCCGTGACGATCAGGGTGACTTTGGTCTTCAGGCTTCGCAGCTTTTCGAGCATGCTCTGGCCCGGGCGCGGAACGCCGGGCGCCCGCCTCAGGCGCGCAACTTGAATCTCTGGATCTTCCCGGTCGCCGTCTTCGGCAGCTCGGGGAGAAATTCTATCCAGCGCGGATACTTGTACGGCGCAAGCTTGTCCTTGACGTGCTGCTGCAGCGCTGCCTTCAGCGCGTCGCTGGCGGACTTGCCCGGCTTGAGCACGACGAACGCCTTCGGCTTGGTCAGCTTGTTCTCGTCCTCGGCGCCCACGACCGCGGCTTCGAGGACGGACTCGTGTCCGACGAGCGCCGCCTCGACCTCGGCCGGAGACACGTATATCCCCGACACCTTGAGCATGTCGTCGGAGCGCCCGCCGTATACGTAATAGCCGTCCTTGTCCTGGCTGTACTTGTCGCCGCTGCGCGTCCAGCCGCCGTGGAAGGTGCCGCGGCTCTTCTCGCGGTTGTTCCAGTAGTAGGCGGCGCTCGTGGGCCCGCTGATCTGCAGCTCGCCCATCTCGCCCGGCCTCACCGGATCGCCGTGCTCGTCGACCAGCCGCAGCTCGTACCCGGGAACGGGCTTGCCTGTCGTGCCGTAGCGCAGATCGCCGGGACGGTTGGACAGGAAGATGTGAAGCATCTCGGTCGACCCGATCCCGTCGAGGATCTCGATGCCGGTCCTCTCCTTCCAGGTCTTCGATATCTGGGGCGGCAGCGCCTCGCCCGCAGAGATGCACAATCGCAGGGTCAGCTGCTCCTTTCCCGGGAACTCCGGGCTGGCCAGCATCGCGGCGTACAGCGTGGGAACGCCGAAAAAGACGGTCGGCTTCCTTTCCTTGAAGCGCCTGAACACCGCCGCGGGCGTCGGCCGCTCGGCCATGAGCACGGCGGTCGCCCCGACGGCGAGGGTGAAGGTCAGCGCGTTGCCCAGCCCGTAGGCGAAGAAGAGCTTCGCCGCGGAGAAGACTACGTCGCTCTCCTTGTAGCCGAGCACGCCTCGCGCGTAGAGCTCGGCCGTGAGGATCATGCTCGAATGCACGTGCACCGTGCCCTTCGGCATTCCGGTCGATCCCGAGGAATAGAGCCAGAAGCAGGCGTCGTCCGAGGTAGTCGGCGCCGGCGACAGATCCGGGGACCCTTTCGCCAGCACGTCCTTGAAGGAGAGGTGCCCGGATGCGGCCCCGGAAACGATCACGTGCTTCAGGAAAGGCAGCTTGCCGATCACCGCGGCGAACTGCGGCAGCAGCGCCTCCGACACGACCAGCGCCTTCGCGCGGCTGTCGGAGAGCATGTAGTCGTAGTCCTTCGGGGTGAGGAGCGTGTTGACCGCGACCGGAACGATGCCCGCCTTGATCGCGCCCAGGAAGGCCGTCGGAAAGTCGATCGTGTCCGTGAGCGCGAGGAGCACGCGGTGCTCCATGTCCAGGCCCAGCGCGCGCAGCCCGGAGCCGAAGCGGTTCACGCGCTCGGCGAGCTGTCCGTAGGTAGTCTGGCCCGCGTCGTCGATGTACGCGACCCGCGCGGCCCGGCCTGCCGCAAGGTTGCGCTCGATCAGGTCGTACGCGGCGTTGTAGTCGCGGGGAATCCTGACGATCGGCGGGCTGGCCGAATGGTCGGCGCTGCTGCGGGACGGCAAGGGCTCCTCCTCTGTTCGCGTCGCCCCGGCATTGTTCGCTCCCCCGCACCGAGCGTCAAGACAGAGCGCCTAGCAGCCGGTCGCCGCTCCGTCGCTCCTGGGATCCGCTCCGCCGATGCGGATGCCCGATGCCGGGTCGACCGAGATGCCGTGCGCGTGCCCGGCAAGCTCGCACCAGTCCGGCCAGCGGTTCACCGAGTGCCCGCGGCGCTCGAGCTCCTTGAGGGTCGCTTCCGGGAACCGGCCTTCCATGTTGAGCAGGTCGCGCGGGTCGCCGATGTTGAACCGCCCCGACAGCCAGCGCGGCATCTCCAGGGCCTGCTGGATGTCGAGCCCGAAGTCGATCAGGCCGACGTAGCTTTGCAGATGGATCTGCGGCTGGCCGTCCGCTCCCATGCAGCCGAGCACGTGCCGCAGGCGGCCCTCGCTCAGCGCCATCGAGGCAATCAGGGTGTGCAGCGGGCGCTTGCCCGGCTCCAGGCGGTTCGGGTGCCGCGGGTCGAGCGAGAAGTAGGCCGAGCGGTTCTGCAGCACGATCCCCGTGTCCCCCGCGACGACGCCGGATCCGAACGTGAAGTACAGGCTCTGGATCAGGGCGGCGGCGTTGCCCTCGGCATCGACCGCCGCGACGAAGACGGTGTCGCCCGCCAGCGTGCCGTAGGAGGGAACGAGGTTCCAGGGAAGAGCGCGGTCGGCGCGCATCAGCGCCCTGCGCCCGGCCGCGTAGTCCTTGGCGGTCAGCTTTTCCACCGGCACCGGCTGAAACTCGGGATCGGCGAGAAGGCGGTCGCGGTCGTGGTAGGCGATCTGCTTCGCCTGCACCAGCAGGTGCGCAAGGTCGGGGCCGAGCGGATCCATTCCCCCAATGTCCCGGTCCTCCACCAGATTCAGCATCTCGATGACGGTGAACCCCTGCGTCGGCGGCGGAGTCTCGAAGATCTGCGTTCCGCGATACGTGCCGCAGAGCGGTTCGCCCCAGCTCGCGCGCTGCGCGGCCAGGTCCGTTTCGTCGAAGAAGCCGCCGCCTGCGCGCGAGAACGACGCGAGCGCGCGCGCCGTCTCGCCTCCGTAGAATCCCTCGCGGCCGCGCTGCGCGATCCGTTCCAGCACCCGCGCCAGCCCGCCGTTCGCGAGCTTGCCCCCCGCGCGCGGCGCGGCGCCCCCGGGCGCGAAGATCGCCAGGGCGCCGGCGTTCAGCGATCCGTCCGAAGCGTGGAGCTCGATCGCGCGCGCGAGCCGCCCCGTCACCGGAAAGCCCTCGCGCGCATAGCCGATCGCGGAATCGAGGACGCGCGCGAGCGGCAGCCTGCCGTGCTCCTCGTGCGCGGCGCACCAGCTGGCGACCGCGCCCGGCGTCGTCAGGGTCGCCGGCAGGAAGCCGCGCAGGGGAACCTCGCTCATGCCCCGTGCGCGAAACCAGTCGATGCCCGCCCCGCGCGCGGCGCGCCCCCCGCCGTTCAGGTAGCGCACGCGCCGCGCACCCGCGTCGTAGATCAGCCAGAAGGCGTCGCCGCCGACGCTCGTCATGTGCGGATACAAGACGGACAGGACCGCTCCCGTCGCGATCGCCGCGTCGACCGCGGAGCCGCCGGCGCGCAGCGCGTCGACGCCCGCCGCGGTGGCGAGCGAATGCGGCGAGGCGACCATGGCGTTCGGCGCCATGGTCGCGGGCCTGCCCGTCGCGATCGGAAACATGCGGTGCATTTTAGTGCATGTCCCACTCGCGCCCGCTTCGGCTATCCTAGCGGCGGACCACGAAGCCGGAGCGCGAATGAAAACCCTGCGCAGTTATCTCGGCGGCCGCTGGATCGAAGGCTCCGGCGCTCCGCAGACCCTCGTCAACCCGGCGACCGAGGAGCCGCTCGCGCAGGTCTCGAGCGGCGGCATCGACCTCGCCGCGGCGCTCGACTACGCGCGGCGCAAGGGCGGCCCGGCGCTGCGCGCGCTCTCCTTCGCCGGGCGCGGCGCCCTGCTGAAGGACATCGCGAAGGCGATCCAGGCGCACCGCGACGAATTGCTCGATCTCTCCGTCGCCAACGGCGGCAACACGCGCTCGGACGCCAAGTTCGACGTCGACGGCGCAGTCTTCACGCTTCAGACCTACGCCGACCTGGGCGACAGGCTCGGCGCGGCGAAGTTCGTCGTGGACGGCGAAGGAGAGCAGCTGGGCCGCTCGCCGCGGTTCCACGGCCAGCACGTGTGCGTCCCGCGCCACGGCGCCGCCGTGCACATCAATGCTTTCAACTTTCCGGCATGGGGACTGGCCGAAAAGGCGGCGTGCGCGCTCCTCGCCGGCATGCCCGTGCTCTCCAAGCCGGCGACCAGCTCCGCGATGGTCGCGCACCGGCTGATGGAGATCCTGGTCGACGGGAAGGTCGTGCCGGACGGGGCGCTCTCGCTGCTCGCGGGCCCGCCGCGCGATCTGCCCGCGCTGCTCGGCAGCCAGGACGTGCTGGCGTTCACCGGCTCCGGCGATACAGGAATGCGCATCCGCGCCCTGCCCAACATCGTCCGCGAGTCCGTGCGCGTCAACATCGAGGCGGACAGCCTGAACGCCGCCGTGCTCGGGCCCGACGCCAGGCCCGGCAGCGACATGTACGAGACCTTCCTCAAGGACGTGCTGCGCGACATGACCCAGAAAGCCGGGCAGAAATGCACCGCGATCCGCCGCGTGCTGGTCCCGGAAGAGCACGCCGCGACGGTGCGCGACGACCTCGCCGAAGGCCTGAAGGCCGTGCGTGTCGGCAATCCCGCCTCGGAGGAAACGCGCATGGGACCGGTGGCGAGCGGCGCGCAGCTCGCGGACGTGCGCGAGGGCGTGGGCAAGCTCGCGGCCGAGGGCAAGCCGGCTTTCGGCGGCGCCGCGCCGTTCCCGGGCAAGGGATTCTTCATCTCGCCCGTGCTGATGGAATTCGCAAGGGACGCCCTCGCAGCCGCGGTGCATGCGCGCGAGGTGTTCGGACCGGTGGCGTCCCTCCTCCCCTATTCCGGCCGAGGCGCGGACGCGGCGGCGATCGTCGCGCGCGGCAACGGCGGCCTGGTGTCCTCGGTGTATTCCGAGGACGCCGGATTTCTCGAGGAGGTCGTCGCGGGCATCGCTCCGTATCATGGGCGGATATTCCTCGGCCACCCGAAAATCGAGATGTCCCCGGGACCGGGCACGGTGCTGCCGCAGCTCGTTCACGGCGGCCCGGGCCGCGCGGGCGGCGGCGAGGAGCTGGGGGGAACGCGCGGCCTCGCGCTCTACATGCAGCGCGTGGCGCTCGAAGGCTCGAGGCCGGTCATCCAGAAGCTCGTGGGGGCGCAGCCGGGTTAGCGAGACAGCCTGCGACGATGCCGGTCGGCGCCCGAGATTCGATCCACTTCTACCGCGACCTGCCCCCCGTTCTGTCCTTTGCCAAGGCGATGCAGGGCCGCGTCCATGCGGACGTGCCCGCAGACTGGTGGATAGTCATCGCAGACGTGGTCGGCTCCACCAAGGCGATTCAGGCTGGAGACTACAAGAAGGTGAACACCGTGGGCGTGGCCTGCATCGCGGCGGTCGCGAACGTGGACCGCGCGGTCGATTTGCCGTTCATCTTCGGCGGCGACGGCGCGACTTTCGCGGTTCCGGACGCCCTGCGCGAACGCGTGATCGTCGCCTTGCGTGCGGCGCAAGCACTGGCGCGCGAAGGCTTCGGTCTGGCGTTGCGGGTCGGGTTGGTTCGCGTGAGCGAGCTCGTCGGGCAGAATTTCTGGGTGCGGCTGGGCAAAGTACGGTTGTCCGAATATGTGACGCAGCCCCTGTTGTCGGGCCGCGGCTGGAACGAAGCAGAACGCCGCGTAAAGACACCCGGCTCGGCCGGCGTCTTGAGAGTCGAGGAAAAGGATGGCCCCGCGGACGGCAGTTTCGACGGTTTCGAATGCCGCTGGCAGAATGTGCCCAGCTTTCAGGATCACAAGCTTTCCCTGCTGGTCGCCGCGATTTCTCCGGAAGCGGACGTCAACTTCTCGACCTATCAGCGCGTGCTGGAGAAGATCCAGGCCATCTACGGGGATGTGGAGCATTACCATCCGCTGCGTGTCGAGCGGATGCAACTGACTTTCAGCCCGCGCATGCTCAGCCACGAGTGGCGGGTGCGTTCGGCGCGCCGGGGTATCCTGCGCCGCGCAGAGTACTTTCTGCAAATGGTGCTGAAGAACCTGGCAGGACGCGTGATATTCGCGCGCAACATCGATACCCGGGCGGTCAAATGGAGCCGGTACCGCAGCGATCTGGTCGAGAACTCCGATTTCCGCAAGTTCGACGGCATGCTGCGCATGGTGATGGACGGCAAGAATGCGCAAGCCGAAGAGCTGAAGTCCTTTCTCGAAGCCGAGTGCCGGGACAAGCGGCTGGTGTACGGCATGCACAAGTCGCGTGAAGCGCTCCTGACCTGCATCGTCCAGTCCTACAACGGCAACCATCTGCATTTCGTCGACGGCAGCGACGGCGGGTATGCGCTGGCGGCCAGGGATCTGAAGCAGCGCCTGTCCGCGGCATTCGAGCCCGCCTGACCGGCCACCGCTGACGGCAGAGCAGTCCTTGGGCGGCCCGGAGGGCCGGCTGGTGCCGGCGCCGCCCTAGAGCGCGTGACGCGCGATCCGCAAGCGCGTCCCGCTCACGTCGTCGCCGCGGATCTCCCGCAGCGCGTAGCCGACGAATTCCGCGACCACGCCTTTCCTCCAGTAGAGATCCAGGTCGGTGTTGTCCATGGGCTTGGCCGCCGATGCGACCTTGGCGCCGGCCTCCGCGATGGCATCGTCGTCGAGTCTCCTGCCGATCAGGAGCTCGCCGCCTTTCGTGAGGAACGGCCGCGAGGACACGGCGCCGAGCGCAATGCGAGCCTCCTCCACCGTGCCGTCGCGCGCCGCCTTCACCGCCGCCGCCACGCCCAGCACCGGGAAATCGAACGCCCCCCGGCGGCGCAGCTTCCAGTAGCTGCTCTTCCAGCCCTCGGCCGCGGGCAGCTTGATCTCGGTGAGAATTTCGTCGGGACGGCGAGCGAGGTAGTCGATGCCGTCGTTCCGGTAGAGATCCGCGAGCGCAACGTCGCGCTCGCCCTGCGCGGAGACCAGCCGCACGCTCGCGCCAAGCGAGATCAACGGGGGAGCGCAGTCGGTTGAAGAGGCGGCGACGCAGCGCTTGCTCGCGGTCGCGACCCAGCAGATCCCGCCGTCCTTCTTCAGGCAGAAATCGATCGCCTTGCGCCACTCGTAGTTCTGGTTGTAGTAGTTGCAGCG
>DATEGT010000191.1:0-20076 GCA_035280025.1 Burkholderiales bacterium
GCGGCCAAGGCGGCGAAGGACGGCGAGGCGAAGAAGTAGACGCGGTTCCGTGTTCACCCACTTCTTCATCGACCGGCCGATCCTCTCGTCGGTCATCTCGCTGCTGATCGTGCTCGCGGGCGCGGTGTCGATGTCCGTGTCCCCGATCGAGCAGTACCCCGACATGTCGCCGCCGCAGGTGACGATCAGCGCGATCTACCCGGGCGCGACCGCGGAGGTGATCGCCAACAACGTCGCCGCGCCGATCGAGGTGCAGCTGAACGGGATCGACAACCTCCTCTACTACTACTCGACCAGCTCCTCGAGCGGCAACGCGGAGATCGTGGTGGTGTTCCGGCCCGGCAGCAACCCGGACATCAACCAGGTCAACGTGCAGAACAAGCTCAGCCAGGCGACGCCCTTCATACCCCAGGCGGTCACCCAGCAGGGGCTGATCGTCGACAAGAAGTCGCCGAGCATCATGATGGTGGTGTCGGTGTACTCGCCCGACGAGCGCTACAACGCGGCCTACATCGACAACTACACGAACCTGTACGTGCTCGAGGAGCTGAAGCGCATCCCGGGCGCGAACCGCTCGCAGGTGTTCGGCTCGCCCGACATCGCGATGCGCGTCTGGCTGCGCCCCGACCGCATGGCCCAGCTCGGCATGAACGTGCAGGAGGTGGCCTCGGCGATCCAGAGCCAGAACCAGACCTTCGGCATCGGCCAGATCGGGGCGCCGCCCGCGCCGCCCGGGACCGAGCAGCAGTTCGTGGTGACGGCGCAGGGGCTGCTGTCCAAGCCCGAGGAGTTCGAGGACATCATCATCCGGGCGGCGAAGGAGGGCGTGGCGAGCGTGCGCATCAAGGACATCGGCCGGGTCGAGCTCGCCAAGCGCGACTACTCGCTCGCCAGCCGCATGAACGGCAAGACCGCCACCACCATCGGCATCTACCAGCAGCCGGGCGCGAACGCGGTGGACACGGCGCGCGCGGTGCGCAAGAAGATGGAGGAGCTGAAGGCGAAGTTCCCGACCGGCCTCGACTACAAGATCGTGCTCGACACCAGCCAGTTCACCCTGTTCTCGATCGAGAAGGTGATCCACACCTTCTTCGAGGCGGTGATTCTCGTCGTGCTGGTGGTCTTCGTGTTCCTGCAGTCGCTGCGCGCCACCGTGATCCCGATCCTCGCGGTACCGGTGTCGATCGTCGGCACCTTCGTCGGCATGCACCTGATCGGCTTCTCGATCAACATGCTCACCATGTTCGGCATGATTCTCGCCATCGGGCTGGTGGTCGACGACGCCATCGTCGTGGTCGAGAACGTCGAGGTGAACATCGCGCAGAAGGGACTCGCGCCCCTCGAGGCGGCGAAGCAGGCGATGACCGAGATCGCGGGAGCGCTGATCTCGATCGTGCTGGTGCTGCTCGCGGTGTTCCTGCCGGTCGCGTTCCTCGGCGGAGTCACCGGAACGCTCTACAAGCAATTCGCGATCACGATCGCCTTCTCGATGGTGATCTCGGGGATCATGGCGCTGACACTCTCGCCCGCGCTCGCCGCGATCATCATCCGGGCGCACCACGGCAAGAAAAATCGCTTCTTCCAGGCGTTCGAGGACGGCTTCGATTGGGTCCGGAAGCAGTTCCTGCACTGGGTCGGGGTGGTATTGCGCGCATGGCCGATCGCGCTCGGCGCTTTCGCAGCGGTCATCGCCGGAATCGTCGTCATGTTCCGCGTGCTGCCGTCGAGCTTCGTTCCCGACGAGGACCAGGGCTACTTCTTCGTCGTGACCCAGGTGCAGGACGCGGCGAGCCTCGAAGTGACGGCGCGGTTCTCGAGCGAGCTGGAGAAGATCCTGCTCGCGGATCCCGCCGTGCAGGACGTGGGCACGGTGAACGGCTACAGCTTCATCGACGGCCAGCAGAACAACAGCGCCGCGGTCATGTTCGGCCTGATGAAGCCCTTCGAGGAGCGCAAGGATTCGAAGCTGCTCTCCTTCGATACCTTGAAGCGCCTGAACGCGCAATTCGCCGGCCGGCGCGACGGCGTCGCATTCGCGGTGAACCCTCCTTCGATACCGGGCCTCGGCACGACCGGCGGTTTCGAGTTCTACGTGCAGAACCGCGGCACGGGCGATCCCCGGCACACCGACGACGCCCTCAAGGCGTTCCTCGCCAAGGCGCGGCAGCGGCCCGAACTGCAGGGCGTCAGCACGACGTTCCGCGCGAACAGCCAGCAGCTCTTCGTGGACCTGGACCGCAACAAGGCCGAGGTGCTGGGCGTGCGCGTCGGCGACGTGTTCCAGGCGATGCAGGCCTACTTCGGCTCGCAGGTCGCCGGGCAGTTCTCGCAGTTCAGCCGGGTGTGGTTCGTGATCGTCCAGGCCGACGCCGGCTACCGGGCGAGCCCGGAGGATTTCGGCAAGGTCTACGTGCGCTCGAGCTCCGGGGCGAACATCCCGCTCTCCGCGCTCATCACCACCCGCTACGTCGCCTCGCCCAAGCTGGTGACGCGCTTCAACGGATTCCCCGCGGTCAAGGTCACCGGCAACCCGGCGCCGGGCTTCAGCTCCGGGCAGGCGATCCGCGCGATGGAGGAGTCCGCCGCCGAGAGCCTGCCGGGCGACTTCGCGTATGCCTGGGCGGGGCAGGCGCTCCAGGAGAAGGAGTCGGGAAGCACCTCGTCCTCGGCGTTCGTCTTCGGGCTGATCGTGGTGTTCCTGCTGCTCGCGGCGCAGTTCGAGAAATGGACTCTGCCGATCGCGGTGGTGCTGACCGTGCCCTTCGCCGTGCTCGGGGCGCTGCTGCTGACTTGGGTCCTGGGCCTGGAGAACGACGTCTACTTCCAGGTCGGGCTCGTGACCCTGGTCGGCCTCGCGGCGAAGAACGCGATCCTCATCTGCGAGTTCGCGATCGAGCGCGTGCACAAGGGCATGGCGCCGCGCGAGGCGGCGATCGAGGCGGCCGGCCTGCGCCTGCGCGCGATCGTGATGACCTCCTTCGCCTTCATCCTCGGCTGCGTGCCGCTCGCGATCGCGAGCGGTCCCGGCGCGAACAGCCTGCGCGCGATCGGCACCGGCGTGATCGGCGGCATGCTCTTCTCGACGCTGATCGCGATATTCTTCGTGCCGCTCTTCTTCTGGTTCCTCGAGTCGACGAGCGAGCGCTTCTCGGCCGGAAAGGCGAAGGGCGGCGGCTCCGCCGGCGCCTCCGCGCACGAGAAGCGGAAGGGCGATTGAAGTGAGGACCGCCGCCCTGTACGTCGCGGCCGGCGCGCTGCTCTCGGCGTGCGCCGTCGGCCCGGACTACCAGCGCCCGAAGGTCGAGTCGCCGGCGGACTGGCGCATCGACTACCCCAAGGCGGCCGAGGTGGCGAACACCCGGTGGTGGGAGCAGTTCCAGGACCCGGCGCTCGACCAGCTCGTCGAGGAGGCCCTGCAAGGGAACCTCGACATCCAGGCCGCCGCGGCGCGCGTCGACCGGTTCCTCGGCGCCCTGAGCACCACCCGGTCGCAGTTCTTCCCGCAGCTCGGCTACGCGGCCGGAGCGAGCCGCAACCGGGCCAGCACCTCCGGGGTGACGCCGCTTCCGCCGGGCGTCGACCCGACCTACTCGCTCTATCAGGCCAACCTCAACGCGTCGTGGGAGATCGACCTGTGGGGCCGCGTGCGCCGGCAGAGCGAAGGCGTGCAGGCGCAGGTGTACGCGAGCGAGCAGGGCAGGCGAGGAGTGATCCTTTCGGTGGTCACCTCGGTCGCCGCGAGCTACATCGTGATGCGCGGCCTCGACCGACAACTGGAGGTCGCGCGCGCGACCGCCCAGAACTATGCGGACACCAAGCAGCTCTTCCAGGCGCGGTTCGCGGGAGGCGTGGTGTCCGAGGTCGAGCTCTCGCAGATCGAGTCCCAGTACCAGACGGCGCTCGCGGCCATCCCGTCACTGGAACAGCAGGTCGCCGCGCAGGAGGGCCTGATCTCGGTCCTGCTCGGCAGGAATCCCGGCCCGATACCGCGCGGCAAGAGGATCGACGAGCTGGTCGCGCCCGCGATCCCTGCGGGCCTGCCCTCGGAGCTGCTCGAGCGGCGCCCCGACGTCCTCCAGGCCGAGCAGAACCTCGTGACCGCGAACGCCGATATCGGCGTGGCGAAATCGCTGTATTTCCCTTCGATCTCGCTCACCGGCCTGTTCGGATCGGTGAGCACCTCGACCAGCAACTTCCTCAAGGAGCCGTCACGCACCTGGTCGGTCGCGGCCGATCTGGCCGGTCCGATCTTCACCTTCGGCGCGATCAGCGGGCAGGTGAGGAGCGCGGAGGCTGCGCAGCAGGAGGCGACGTTCTTCTACCGGTCGACGGTCCTCAACGCGTTCCGCGACACCAACGACGCCCTGATCGGCGCGATCAAGAAGCGCGAGGAAGCCGAGGCGCAGGCGCGGCGGGTCAAGGCCCTGAGCGACTACGCCCGGCTGGCGCGCCTGCGCTTCGACAACGGCGCGGCGAGCTACATCGAGGTGCTCTACGCCGAGAACGAGCTGTTCGGGGCGCAACTCGTGGCGATCAGCACGCTGGCCGACCGCTATACACAGCTCATCGGCGTCTACAAGGCCATGGGTGGCGGCTGGGTGGACGCGAGCGATCCCATGGCTCCCCCGAAGAAGGAAGGAAAATGACGGCGGCGTGACGGTCCGCGTATTGGACCAAAGGCCAATTCCTTCCGCGGCGCGGTTCGGGCAGAGTCTCGACGATACGCAGAGGGGTGCCCATGCAGACCGTCACCGAGTTCTTCAAGCACTATCCCGAGCTGGCGATTTTCCTGACCCTGGGCGTAGGCTACTGGGTCGGCAGCATCAAGCTCGGCAACTTCAGCCTCGGCGCCGTCACCGGCACGCTCCTCGTGGGCGTCGTCGTGGGACAGATGGGCATCCAGATCTCGCCGACCGTGAAATCCGTGTTCTTCCTGATGTTCCTGTTCGCCCTGGGCTACGGCGTCGGACCGCAGTTCTTCAGGGGCCTGAAGAGCGACGGCCTGCCTCAGGTATGGTTCGCCCTGGTCATCTGCGTGCTGTGCCTGGTCGTGACCTGGGCCTGCGCGAAGGTCGCCGGGTTCGACGCCGGCACGGCCGCGGGCCTGCTGTCGGGGGCGCAGACCATCTCCGCGGTGATGGGCGTCGCCACCGACACCATCAACGGGCTCGGGCTCGCCGAGGACGCCAAGAAGGCGATGATCGATCACATTCCCGTCGCCTATGCAGTGACGTACATATTCGGGACGGCCGGCACCGCCTGGCTGCTGTCGAGCCTGGGGCCCAAGCTGCTCAAGGTCGACCTGCCGGCGGCATGCAAGGAGTACGAAGCGAAGATGTCCGGCGGCAAGGATACCGGTGGCATCACCGCCTACCGAGCCTTCATCGCGCGCGCCTACAAGATCAAGGACAACCTTGCCGGAAAGACCGTGGGCGAGGTTGAGTCCACTTTCGGCGAGTATCGCGTGTTCATCGAGCGCCTCCGCCGCGGCGGGCAGATCATCGATGCCGATCCGGACACGCGGCTGGAACGCGGCGACGTCGTCTCGGCGGGCGGGCGCCACGAGGCGCTGGTGGCGATGGGCCAGAAGAACCTCGGCGCCGAGACCGAGGACCGCGAGCTGCTCGCGGTGCCGGTCGAGGTGCTGGAAGTGGTGCTGACGAACAAGGAGGTCGCGGGAAAGACGCTGGCCGACCTTGCCGCGAGCGAAGCCGGCCGCGAGTTCGCGCGGGGCGCCTTCCTGCGCAAGGTCGAGCGCGACGGGCTGGAGTTGCCGATCAACGCGGGGCTGAAGCTGGACAAGGGCGACCATCTCTTCGTCGCCGGAGCGAAGAAGAACGTGGCGCGGGTTGCGGCCAGGCTCGGCTATGCCGACCGGCCGACCGACCAGACCGACATGGTCTTCGTCGGGATCGGCATCCTGCTCGGCGGCATCATCGGCGCGCAGGCGATCAAGGTCGGCGGCGTGCCGATCTCGCTCTCGACCAGCGGCGGCTCGCTCATCATGGGCCTGATCTTCGGCTACTTGCGCTCCTCGTACCCGACCTTCGGACGCATCTCCTCCGGCGCGCAGTGGTTCCTCAGCTCGGTCGGCCTCACCACTTTCATCGCGGTGGTGGGCATCACCTCCGGCCCGGGATTCGTCGCCGGCCTGAAGAACCTAGGCATCGCGCTCTTCATCGCGGGCGTCGTGGCGACGTCGCTGCCGATGATCATCGGCATCTACCTCGGCCACTACGTGTTCAAGTTCCACCCGGCGATCAACTTCGGCGTCAACGCCGGGGCGCGCGTCACCACGGCGGCGATCGGCCAGATCACCGAGGCGGCGAAGAGCCAGGTGCCGGTGCTCGGGTACACGGTTCCCTACGCGGTCAGCAACACCCTGCTGATCATCTGGGGAATCGTGATCGTCATCATCACGTGAGAGGATCCCATGCGCAAACTCACCGCTTTCCTCGGTCTCGGCCTTCTTGCCGCAGGCGCCAATGCGCTCGCGCAGGACAAACCGCCCGTCCGCTTCGACAACTGGCTCTTCTACCAGAAGAACGTCGACGACAGCCAGCGCTGGCAGTACCGGCCGCGCTTCTACATTCCGTTCAATCTCGACAACGGCGGCGTGTTCACGCAGCGCATCGATCTCCCGATGTACTACACGAACAAGGTCGGCCAGGACAACGCGAACGGCGACTGGAAGTCGGGCATAGGCGACTGGTTCATCGAGGAGACCTATCTTTCACCCGAGGTCTCGAAGAACGTCAAATGGTCGACCAGTTTGCGGTTCGTGTTCCCGACCGGGGGCAACAGTCCTTTCGGCGGGAACCAGTACACGGTCGCGCCTTCGCTGGGCCTTCTGTACTCGATGCCGGAAAAAAAGATGACCTTCAACCCGCTCCTGCGCTACTTCTACAGCTACCACGCGGCGGAGGACAACGCGGGCAAGGTGCGCAGGCTCGACATCTTTCCGCAGGCGAGCTTCGGGTTCGGGGAAGGCTGGACTCTGCAGCTGTACCCCGAGAATCCCATCGACTACAACTACGTCACGGGCAAGTGGTTCGTGGATATCGACGCGCTGCTCGTCAAGCGGATGAGCAAGAAGTGGGAATTCGGCTTCGGCGGCGCGTATGCCCTGAAGAAGGACGACCCGCAATTCAAGTACATCGTGCAGGGGCGCGTGACCTTCTTTTTCTGATATCCGGAGATTCGCCATGGCAGTTGCTTCCAAGCTGAAGACTTCCCGCGCCGAGCAGAAGGCGCTGTCCAGGCTTTCGCCCTTCGAGCTGAAGGACAGCCTGATCTCGCTCTCCAAGGACTCCGCGAAGGCAAGTTCCCTGCAGATGCTGAACGCCGGCCGCGGCAACCCGAACTGGATCGCCACCGAGCCCCGCGAGGCGTTCTTCCTGTTCGGCAAGTTTGCGCTCGCCGAGTGCCGCCGCGTGCGCGACGACAAGATCCTCGCCGGCATGCCCGCGAAGGCGGGCATCGCGCAGCGTTTCCAGCTGTTCCTCGACATGAATGCGAAAGAGCCCGGCGCGGGCTTCCTGCGCGGGGTATACGACTACGGCGTCAGCACTAAGGGTTTCGACAAGGACGCATGGGTGCATGAGCTGACCGACGCCATCGTCGGCGACATGTACCCGGTGCCCGACCGCATGCTGGTGCTGGTCGAGCAGGTGGTGCGCGACTACCTGTACAAGGAGATGTGCGACAAGCGGCCGCCCAAGGGCACGCACGACCTGTTCGCGGTCGAGGGCGGCACGGCGGCGATGTGCTACATCTTCGATTCGCTGATGGTCAACGGCCTGCTGAAGAAGGGCGACGCGGTCGCGCTCTTCCTGCCGACCTTCACGCCCTACATCGAGATCTGCCACCTCGAGCGGTTCAGCTTCAAGATCGTGCCGATCCAGGCGGACGACATGCACGAGGACGGCACGCACAGTTGGCACTACTCCGGCAAGCAGCTGGAGAAACTGGCGAACAGGAAGATCAAGCTGGTGGCGGTGGTGAACCCCAGCAACCCGCCTTCGGTCGCGCTGTCGCCGGCGGAGATGAAGAAGATCGTCGACATCGTCAGGAAGAAGAATCCGAACCTGATGGTGGTGACCGACGACGTCTACGGCACTTTCGTTCCGGGCTTCCGCTCGCTGATGGCCGAGCTGCCGCAGAACACGATCACCGTCTACTCGTTCTCCAAGAACTTCGGCTGCACCGGCTGGCGCCTGGGCGTGATCGCCACTCACGAGGACAACATCTACGACAGGGCCATCTCCAGGATGCCGGAGGCGTTCAAGAAGAAGCTCGACAAGCGCTACGGGCCGCTGACCCTGGAGCCCCGCAAGATCAAGTTCATCGACCGCATGGTCGCCGACAGCCGCTGCGTGGCGCTGAACCACACCGCCGGCCTGTCGCTGCCGCAGCAGGTGCAGATGTGCTTCTTCGCGCTCACGCACCTGCTCGACAAGCAGGACGCGTACAAGCACCTGACGATGGAGATCTGCCACAAGCGGCGCGACCTCCTGTGGAAGGGGCTCGGCCTGCCGGGCGCGCCGCGCAACGACCCCATGCGCGCCTGGTACTACGTCGAGATCGACCTGATGGTGTGGGCGAAGATCGTCTACGGCGAGGAGTTCGAGAAGTTCCTGGTCGAGAACCACGAGCCGGTCGACCTGCTGTTCCGCCTCGCCGAGCAGTCGGGCGTGGTGCTGATGGACGGCGGCGGCTTCGGCGGGCCGCCATGGTCGGTGCGCGTTTCGCTCGCCAACCTGAACGACGAGGACTACGCGCAGATCGGCAACTACATGCGCAAGGCGGCGGCGCAGTACGTCGACGCCTGGAAGGCGTCGAAGAAATAGCCGCGCCTCAGGGCAGGCCGAGGATCTCGAAGATATCGCGCAGCTGCGCGCTCATCGCGAGGTTGAGCCGCTCGCCGCCGGGCAGCCTGCGGATGAACCAGGTGTCGTAGATCTGCTCGAGCTCGCGCGAGGCCGCGAGGCGCTCGAATGCGGCCTTCACGACGGCGTCGAACTCCGGGTCACCCTTGCGGTACATGATGCCGTAGGGGTCGTAGGACAGGAAGTCGCCGACCACCTGGAATTCCTTCGCGCGCCCCGATTTCGCGAGCAGCCCGTAGAGCAGCACGTCGTCGGTCGCGAACGCGTCCGCCTTGCCTTTCTCCAGCAGAGCGAAGGCCCGGTCGTGGTCCTTTGCGACGGCGAAATTGATGCCGAGCTTCTGCTTTTCCGACAGCGTCTTCAGCGCGCGCTGGTTGGTCGTTCCCGCGGTCACCGCGACTGTTTTCCCCTTGAGGTCGAGGTAGGAGCGGATCGTGACCGGGCGCCTGACCATGAGCTTGGTGCCGCTCACGAAGATCACGGGCGAGAACGCCACGCGCTTCTGCCTCTCGAGGTTGCTGGTCGTCGACCCGCACTCGAGATCGACCTTCCCCGAGGCCACCATGTCGATGCGGTTCTCCGGGGTGACCGGAACGTAGCGGAGCGCGACCTCGTCGACCCCCAGCGCGTCCTTCGCCTGCTCCACGATCTCCAGGCACAGGTCGATCGAGTAGCCGATCGGCCGGCCGGCCGCGTTCAGGTAGGAGAAGGGGAGCGAGGCCTCACGGTAGCCGATGACGACGGCGCGGCTGTCCTTGATTTTCTTCAGGGTGCCGGTCAGCTCCTGGCCCGCCGCGGGCAGCGCGCAAAGAAGCCCGAGGGCGAGGATGAGGCGCAGCATAGCGGTCACGCCGGGGCGGCGGCGGCGGCGCGCCGGCGGCCGGGCGCGTCCTCGCCGGCGCCCAGCTCGCCCTCCCACTTGGCCACCACCGCAGTCGCGATGCTGTTGCCGACCACGTTCGTCGCCGAGCGGCCCATGTCGAGGAACTGATCGATGCCCATGATGAGCAGCAGCCCGGCCTCCGGGATGTGGAAGGTCGCGAGAGTGGCCGCAATGACGACCAGCGACGCTCTCGGCACGCCGGCCATGCCTTTGCTCGTGACCATGAGTATCAGCAGCATGGTGACCTGCTGAACCACGGTCAGCTGGATGTTGTACGCCTGGGCGATGAACAGCACGGCGAAGGTGCAGTACATCATCGAGCCGTCGAGGTTGAACGAATAGCCGAGCGGCAACACGAAGCTCACGATCTTCTTCTTGGCGCCGAAGCGCTCGAGGTTCTCGAGCGTCTTGGGGTACGCGGCCTCGCTGCTCGCGGTGGTGAACGAGAGCAGCAGGGGCTCCCGGATCCAGCGTAGCAGCGAGAAAACGCGGCGGTTCAGGATGATCCAGCCCGCGAAGCCGAGCATGCACCAGAGCATCACGAGGCTGAAGTAGAACTCGAAGACGAACTTCCCGTAAGTGACGAGGATCCCCAGGCCGGAGGTCGTCACCACGGAGGCCATCGCCGCGAACACCGCGATCGGCGCGAGCCCCATCACGTAGCCCGTGATCTTGAGCATGATGTGGGAGAGCTGCTCGATCCACTCGATCATCGCTTTCGCCTTGTCGCCGAGGGCGGCGGCGGCGGCGCCGAAGAACCCGGAGAACACCACGATCTGCAGGATCTCGTTGTCGGCCATCGCCTCGAAGGCGCTGCGCGGGACGAGGTGGGTGACGAATTCCTTGAACGAGATCGATGCGACCTTCAGGTTGGTCGAGGCCGAGGCGTCGGGCAGCGGCAGGTTGAGCGCATCGCCCGGGCGCAGCAGGTTGACCATGACCAGGCCGAGGAGCAGCGAAAACAGCGAGGCGCTGATGAACCACCCCATGGTCTTGACGCCGATGCGCCCGATCGCGGCGGTATCGCCCATGTGCGCGATACCGACCACCAGCGTCGAGAAGACCAGCGGTGCGATGATCATCTTGATCAGCCGCAGGAAGATGTCGGTGAAGAGCGAGATGTAGCCGGCGACCGTCTTCGCCGACTCCGGCGTCGGCAGCAGCTCGTGGCACATGTAGCCGACCGCAATCCCCAGGATCATCCCAGTGAAAATCCACGTCGTGAGTTTCATGCGTTCCCCTCCGTTTGCGTCGCCCGCCGTTGCGCTAGAACATCGCTTCCAGCTCCCCCGTGCGCAGCGTCACCCGCTGGCCGACGTGGAAGCGCAATCCGTCGCGGCGCTGGAGGCTGCGGCGCTCGCCGCTGTCCATGGCCACGGTGATCTCGTACGAGGTCTCGCCGAGCTGCGACTGCATCTCGGGCGTTCCCACCGCGCCGACGCGCCAGCGCTCGTCGTCCTTCCCGCCTCCGAAGGGAAGCACGGCGACGGTGCCGACGACTCGCCAGGCGTCGGTCCCCGCCTGCGATCCCAGCGACTCGGCCGGCACGCCGCTCTGCACCGGGGTGGCGCGGCCGACGTGGATCTCGCGGATCGAGCGTATCTCGCCGCACGCCCGGCACACCGAGCCGGCCGCCGCGGGCGCCTCGGGCGAAGGCAGGCGCAGATCGAGCGGCTTGTCCTGGGCCCAGGCGACGGCGCCGAGGAGCGCTCCGAGGAAGGCCACGATGCGCGCCCGCGGAGCGGCGGCCGCCTCCATGGCTATTCCGCCAGGCCCTGGATGAAGTAGCTGGCCGAGAGCAGCAGGCTCGGCGGGCCCAGGGGCCCGAGCCAGCGGTCGTAGATGGGACGGATCTCGCCCGAGCGGTAGAGCCGCGCGAGCACGCGGTTCACGGCGAGGCGCAGGTCGTGATCGCCGCGCGGCAGCATCAGCGCGTAGGGCTCGATCGAGAAGTCCTCGTCGAGGAGTTTGTAGACCCCGCCCGCGGGGCTGCGGGTGACCACGCCGATGAGCGTGGTGCGGTCGGAGGCGAGCCCGTCGACCTTGGAATCGTTGAGCAGCGCGAGCCCCTCGTCGCGCGTCTTAACCGTCACCACCTCCGCCTTGATCGAGCGCTGCGCGAGCGCGTCGCGCAGCACCTTCTCGGTGGTCGTGCCCGGGATCACCGCGATGCGCCTGCCGTTGTAGTCGGAAAGGTGGCTGACGTCGGTGCCGGCCTTGGCGAGGATGCTCGCGCCGTCGACGAAGGTCACCAGGCTGAAATCGACGAGCTTCTGCCGGCCCAGCGTCCAGGTGGTGGTGCTGCATTCGACGTCGACCCGCCCGCGGCGCACCGCGTCGATCCGGTTCTGGATCGTGAGCTTCACCCAGCGCGTCTTGAGGTCGCCGCGCCCGAGCTGCGCGCGCAGTCCACTGGCGACGGCGCGGCAGAGATCGACCGAATAGCCCTGCGGCTCGCCCTTGGCGTCGGCGAACGAGAACGGCGCGCCGCCGTCGATGTAGCCCAGCGTGACCACGCCCTGCTTGCGGATCTTCGCCAGCGTCTGCGCGCAAGACGGCGCCGCAAGCGGAAGGGCGACGCCGAGCGCGATCGCGACGAGAAGGGGCTTTGTGCCGGTCATGGTTGCCTCGAGGAAGATGGAATCAGCGCGTCCCGTTTGTCTTGCGGCTCTTTGCGGCGGATGCTACCGCATCCAGCAGGAGGCGGTCGTCGAGCGGCTTGCGCAGATAGGCGGCGGCGCCCGCGGCGAGGCAGTGGGTGCGGGTCTCGGGTTCGTCGTACGCCGTGATCACGATCGCGGGGAGCGGCGCGCCGGACTGCTGCAGCCGTTGCAGCACGTGCAAGCCGCTCATGCCGGGCATGTGCAGGTCGAGGATCACGCAGTCAGGACGGCGCCCGGCGAGGGAGTCCAGGAAGTCCGGTCCGGAAGCGAAGGCCTCGGCTTCGATGTTCGCCGCGCGCATCAGGCGCTTGAGCGCCTTCCGGATCGGCTCCTCGTCGTCGACGATGGCGACAAAAGGGGAGGACTCGGCCATGTTACGGCCATTGAATCAGTTTGTCCGCCCGCGAGAAATTGGACCATGGTCCTATGGACCAAAGTCCTACGGCGCCTGCTGGCGCGCATCAGGCGGCGGGGACCGGGACGGGGGAGGGGCGGATGCCCGCGAGGTCGGCCATGCGCACCAGCTCGATCAGCGAGACCGCGCCCATCTTGCGCATGATGCGGCCGCGATGGACCTTGATGGTCTTTTCGACGGTTCCCAGCTCCGAGGCGATGTGCTTGTTGAGCTGGCCGGCCACCACGTGCTCCAGCACCTGGCGCTCGCGCGCGGTCAGCTTGGCCAGCCGGTCCGCGACCCGGCGCCGCTCGGCCTGGGTTACCCGCGTCCGGGCGTCCTTCTCGATGGCGGCCTCGACGGCCGCAAGCAGCTGGCTCTCGTCGAACGGCTTGGTCAGGAAATCCACGGCGCCCGCCTTCATGGCTCTTACGCTGGTCGGGATGTCGCCCTGGCCGGAGATGAAGACGACCGGGCGCTCGGCGCCCGAGGCGGCGAGGTCCCGATGCAGATCCAGCCCGCTCTGCTGCGGCAGCGCGACATCCAGCACCAGGCAGCCGGGCTCCGACGGATCGTGCCCGTCGAGAAACGCCTGCGGCGTGGCGAAGGCGCGGACATCCCGGCCCGATGCGCGCAGCAGCCGCGTCAGGGCCTTGCGCACGCCGGCATCGTCGTCGACCACGAATACCGTGCCGGCCAGGCTCATGCGAACCCTTCGCCGTGGCCGGGCAGGACCATATGGAAGGTCGCTCCGGATGCCGGGTTGTTCACCCCCCAGAGCCGGCCGCCGTGCGCGGTGACGATCGAGCGCGAGATCGACAGGCCCAAGCCCAGTCCCTGGGGCTTGGTGGTGAAGAAGGGCTCGAACAGCCGGGGCTCGTCCTCCGGCGGTATGCCCGGGCCGCGGTCGACGACCGATATCTGGACTGCGCCTTCGCGCGTCGTTTGAGTCCTGATCGTCAGCTGCCGCTCCCCGCTCCGGTTCTCGCTCATCGCCTCGCAGGCGTTGACAAGCAGGTTGAGCAGCACCTGCTCGATCTGGACGCGGTCGCCCTTCAGGGCGAGGAAATGCGGCGACAGGTCGACGGCAACCGCGACGTTGCGCGTGACCAGGTCCCCGTGAGCGAGGTCGAGCGCCTCGCGGACCAGGTCGTTGGCGTCGAGCAGCTGCAGCTGGGTCTCGCCCCGCTTGAACAGCGCCCGGAGGCGGTGGATGACTTCGCCGGCTCGCCGGTCCTCGGCCACGATGTCGCGGAGGATCTCGCGCAGCTCTTCCGGATCGGCGCGGTCCGCGGCGAGAAAATGCAGCGCCGCCTGGGCGTTGCTCAGGATCGCGGTGAGCGGCTGGTTCAGCTCATGGGCGAGCGCGCCGGAAAGCTGGCCGAGCAAGGCCACGCGCGTGAGGTGGGTGAGCTGCTTGCGCTGTTCCTTCGCCTCGATCTCCGCGCGCTGCTGCGCGGCGACGTCCTTGCGCCGCTCTTCCAGCGCCGTCGCGAGCAGCAGGACCGGCAGGGACATGGTGAACAGGAAGAGCTGGATCGAAAGCGCGTTTTCCTCGGGGGACCGGTTGACGAAAGGTCCTTCGCCGTGCGTGGCGCCCCAGATTGCGAGCAGCACCAGCACCAGTATCGCGGTGCTGGTGCCCCGGGGGCCGAAACGCGCCGCCGCCCAGAGGAGGAATGGCAGCGGCGCGTAGAGCAATGCCGGGACGGCGCTCGAGACGGGCTGGTGCCGGTCGAAGGTCGCGAACCCGACCGCGAGCATGCAGAGGAACAGCGTCGCGGCTTCGGCGATGCGCCGCAGGGATGCGCCCCGGATCGCGGAGAGACCGCCCGCGGCCCAGGTGAGGACGAAGGGAACGGCGATCAGCGCCGCGAGAGTGTTCGAAAGGAAGCGCAGCCAGACCAGCTGCCAGTACGCTCCCTCTCCCCATCCGAGGGTCTTGACCAGCGCGGCGTCGAGGAACGAGGAGAGCAGCGGCGCGAGGAACGTGCCGAAGACGAGGAAGACGCCGACGTCGCGGAACGAGTCGAAGTTCAGGCGCGCGGCGCAGAAGCGCCGGATGAGCACCGCGCCGATCAGGGCCTCGGCGCTGTTGCTCGCGAACCATCCCAGCACCATGGCCGGAGGCACCCCGCTCTGCAGCTCGGCCGCGAGGTGGGCCGGCAGCGCCGCGGCGAGCAGCACCCACCACGAGGGCACGGGGGAGAGCAGCAGCGCCGCGAGCAGCAGCGAGTTGGGAAGCCAGAGGATGGAGATGGGGTGGGGCTGGAACGTGAACGCGAAGCCGAGCCTGGCGCTCAGATAGTAGGCCGCGGCCACCAGCAGCGCTTCGCGCCAGGCGGCCGGGTAGCGGATCCGGCTCCAACCGGACAAGCTCCTGCCGAGATCCAAGGGCGCACCAGGGCGTACCGTCTGCGACATCCAAGCTCTCTTTCCTGCCGTGGCGAAATGCCCGTTTGTAATATTCCCGGCCCGGGCGCGAGCATGCCCTCGCCATGCCCTTCGGCTCGACTCTACACCCAATCCGGAAAAGCGCCAGTCGGGGATACCTGACAGGGCGCGGCTGGTAAAATCGGGCCATGTCCTACCAAGTCCTCGCGCGCAAATGGCGCCCGCGCAACTTCGAGTCCTTGGTGGGCCAGGAGCACGTGGTCCGCGCGCTGCGCCACGCGCTCGACGAGAAGCGGCTGCACCACGCCTACCTGTTCTCGGGCACGCGGGGGGTCGGCAAGACGACGCTCGCTCGCATACTCGCCAAGTGCCTGAACTGCGAGACCGGGATCGGGTCGCGCCCCTGCGGCACGTGCTCGGCCTGCGTCGAGATCGACTCGGGTCGCTACATCGACCTGATCGAGGTCGATGCCGCGACCAACACCAGGGTCGACGAGATGCGCCAGCTTCTGGAGAACGCGGTCTACGCGCCGACGCGCGGGAGGTTCAAGGTCTACGTGATCGACGAGGTCCACATGCTCTCGACCTCGGCGTTCAACGCGATGCTCAAGACGCTCGAGGAGCCCCCGGAGCACATCAAGTTCATCCTCGCCACGACTGATCCGCAGAAGATCCCCGTGACCGTGCTGTCGCGCTGCCTGCAGTTCAATCTGAAGCAGATGCCCTCGCCGGCGATCGCGTCGCATCTGGCGCGGATACTCGCAGAGGAGAAGATATCCGCGGAGGATCCGGCGCTGAAGCTCCTCGCGGGCTTCGCGCACGGCAGCATGCGCGACGCGCTGTCGCTGCTCGACCAGGCGATCGCCCACGGCGGCGGCAAGGTGACCGAGGAGGGCGTGCGAGCCATGCTCGGCGCGATCGACGACGAATACCTCTACACGATTCTCGAGCGCGTCGCGCGCCGGGACGCGCAAGGCCTGCTCGCCGCGGCCGAAGACCTGCGCTCGCGCAGCGTGGCTTTCGACGGCGCGCTGCAGGATCTCGGCTCGCTGCTGCACCGGATCGCGCTTGCGCAGGCCGCGCCCGAGACCGCGGCAGCGGAGGGCGCGCCGTCGGACCGGCTCGCGGCGCTCGCGAGGGCGCTCGACCCCGAGGACGTACAGCTCTTCTACCAGATCGCGATCCACGGCCGCCAGGACCTGCCGTTCGCGCCGGACGATTTCGCCGGTTTCACCATGGCGCTGCTGCGCATGCTGGCCTTCGCCGCGGGGGAACCGGCGCCGGTCCGGCGCGCCGAGAAGGCGTCCGGCGGCGCACCGCGCCCGCCGGGCTTCGACGGCGACTGGCCCAAGCTCGCCAACGCGCTCAATCTCGGCGGGGTCGCGAAGCAGCTGGCCCAGGCGAGCGAGCTGCAGCGCTTCGACGGCGAGTCCCTGGAGCTGTGCGTCCCGCACGCGGCCAAGCACCTCGCCGAAAAGAGCTTCCAGGACAAGCTGCGCGGAGCGCTGCAGGAGCACTTCGGCAAGGCGGTCCGGCTGACCGTGCGCGTGGGCGAAACCGGCGGCAACACGGCGCGCGACCGCGCGACCGCGGCGATCAGCCAGGATGCGTTCGTCCGCGACCTGGTCGAGAACTTCGACGCCACCATCGTCGAGTCGTCGATCAAGCCGGCGCAGTAGGAGCGGGAGAAGGCGATGATGAAAGGTCAGCTCGCGGGCTTGATGCAGCAGGCCCAGCGGATGCAGGAGCAGATGCGCAAGCTCCAGGACGAGCTCGCCCTGGTCGAGGTCGAGGGGCAGTCGGGCGCGGGCATGGTCAAGGTCACGATGACCTGCAAGCACGACGTCAAGCGCGTGAGGATCGATCCCTCGTTGCTGGGGGACGACAGGGAGATGCTCGAGGATCTGGTGGCCGCGGCGGTGAACGACGCCGTGCGCAAGGTGGAGGGCGCGGTGCAGGAGAAGATGGGCGCGCTCGCCGGCGGCATGGGCCTTCCACCGGGATTCAAGCTGCCCTTCTAGGGCGTCCGACGATGAAGTCACCCGCGCTCGAGGACCTGATCGAGGCGCTGCGCTGCATCCCCGGGATCGGGCCGAAATCGGCGCAGCGCACCGCCTATCACCTGCTGCAGCACGACAAGGCAGGGGCGGGAAAGCTCGCCGAATCCCTGGCGCGAGCGCTGAGGAGCGTGCGCCGCTGCGCCAAGTGCAACACCTTCGCCGAAGAGGAGCTGTGCGCGCTGTGCGCTTCGCCCAAGCGCGACGCGTCGCAACTGTGCGTTGTGGAGACCCCGGGCGACCTGCTGATGATGGAGCAGACACTGGCCTACGGCGGCCTGTATTTCGTGCTCATGGGGCGACTTTCGCCGCTCGACGGCATCGGGCCCAAGGAGATCGGGCTGGACGTGCTGCAGCGGCGCCTGGACGGCGGGGAGGTGAAAGAGGTCGTCGTCGCGACCAATTTCACCAACGAGGGCGAGGCGACCGCGCACTACATCGGCGAGATGCTCAAGGGACGCGGGCTGCGCGTGACGCGCATCGCGCGCGGGGTTCCGGTCGGGGGCGAGCTCGAATACGTCGACACGGGAACGCTGGCGCAGGCGGTGGTCGAGCGCCGGCCGGTATGAGCAAGCCGCTCGAAGGCCTCAAGGTGATCGAGCTGGGCCAGCTCATCGCGGGGCCGTTCGCCGGGAAGTTCTTCGCGGATTTCGGCGCGGAGGTGATCAAGATCGAGCCTCCCGGAGGCGATCCGCTGCGCAAGTGGCGCAAGCTCCACCGGGGAACCTCCCTGTGGTGGTACGTGCAGAACCGCAACAAGAAGTCCGTCACCGCCGACCTGCGCCTCCCCGAAGGGCAGGAGATCGTGCGCCGCATCGCGAAGGACGCCGACGTGGTCATCGAGAATTTCCGTCCGGGAACGCTGGAGAAATGGGGCCTGGGCTACGACAGCCTGTCCGCGGACAATCCGGGGCTGGTGATGCTGCGGCTCTCCGGGTTCGGGCAGTCCGGGCCGTACCGGGACCAGACCGGGTTCGGCGCGGTCGCCGAATCCATGGGCGGGCTGCGCTACGTCACCGGCTTTCCGGACCGCGCGCCGGTGCGGCCGAACCTCTCGATCGGCGACGCGCTCGCTTCGCTGCACGGCGTGATCGGCGCGCTGATGGCGCTGCGTCACCGCGACGCCGGCGGCGGGCGCGGTTCCGGACGGGGTCAGGTCGTCGACGTCGCTCTCTACGAGGCCGTGTTCAACATGATGGAGGGCGCCCTGCCGGAATACGATCTGTTCGGGGAAGTCCGTGAGCGTACGGGCACCAATCTGACCGGCATCGTGCCCTCGAACACCTACCTGACGCGCGACGGGCGGCACATCGTGATCGGGGCGAACGCCGACAGCATCTTCAAGCGGCTGATGCAGATGATCGGGCGCGGCGATCTCGCCGAGGATCCGGCCCTGGCCGACAACGCGGGGCGCGCGAAGCGGGCCGAGGAGCTCGACGCCGCGATCGGCGCGTGGACCCTGGGACGGGACGCCGGGGACGCGCTCGCCGCGCTGAACGCGGCGCAGGTGCCCAGCGGAAAGATCTACAGCATGGCCGACATCGCCGCAGACGCGCACTACCTCGCGCGCGACATGATCCGGAGGGTGACGCTGCCGGACGGCACCGCGCTAAAGGTGCCGGGCGTCGTGCCCAAGCTCTCGCAGACTCCCGGGGACGTCGGCTGGGCGGGACCCGAGCTCGGGGAGCACACCGAAGCCGTGCTCGCCGCGCACGGCTACGCGCGAGCCGAGATCGCCGCGCTGCGCGCGCGCAAGGCGGTCTAGAGCCCGCGCCGTGGACAAGCCGGCGATCAAGGGACGCGGCGCGCCGGACAATCCGCGCGGCAGGTTCGAGCGGCTGGAGCGCCGTCGCGACGACGACGATCAGCCGGATCCGCATCCGCACACGGTGATCACGCTGCAGCAGGCGCGCTCGATCATCTCGCGCAACGATTCTCCCGACCTGCCGTTCCGCCAGTCGATCAATCCCTACCAGGGCTGCGAGCACGGCTGCGTCTACTGCTACGCGAGGCCCACGCATTCCTACCTGGGCCTGTCGCCGGGGCTGGATTTCGAGACGAAGCTGTTCGGCAAGGAGAATGCGGCGGAGCTGCTGCGCGCCGAGCTGTCGCGACCCGACTACCGCCCCGAGCTGATCTCGCTGGGCGCGAACACCGACCCGTACCAGCCGGCCGAGCGCAGGCACCGGATCACGCGCGGCATTCTCGAAGTGCTCTTGGAGTTCCACCATCCGGTCGGGATCGTTACCAAGGGCTCGCTCATCGAGCGCGACCTCGACTTGCTCGGGCCCATGGCGGAGGAGGGGCTGGTGCAGGTGTTCATTTCGATCGGAACGCTGGACGGAGAGATCGCGCGCACGCTGGAGCCGCGTGCGGCGGCGCCTTACCGCCGCGTCGAGACGGTGCGGCGCCTGTCCGGGGCCGGCGTCCCTTGCGGCGTGTTCGTCGCGCCCGTCATCCCCTTCCTCAACGACAAGGACATGGAAGCCGTGCTCGAGGCGGTGGCCGCGGCGGGCGCGTGCTCGGCGAGCTTCACGCTGCTGCGCCTTCCGTGGGAGGTGAAGGATCTCTTCAAGAGCTGGCTCGAGCGGCATCACTCGCTCAAGGCCGCGCATGTCATGGCGCGGATCCGCGACATGCGCGGCGGCCGCGAGAACGATCCGGAGTTCGGCAGCCGGATGAAAGGCGAGGGGCAGTACGCGGAGCTGCTTCGGAAGCGCTTCGACGTGGCCTGCCGCCGGCTGGGGCTGAACGCGGACAAGCGCTACCACGTGGACACGGCCAAGTTCCGGCGAGC
>DATEGT010000192.1:0-2349 GCA_035280025.1 Burkholderiales bacterium
CGTGAGGAGCGTCTCGCCGCCTCGGGGGTGCAGGGTCACCGTGACGACCGACTCCAGGCCGCGCGTGTTGTAGGACATCCAGTCGAGCTGGATCTTCTTGCCGCGCTCGAGGACCGCGAAGCGGCCGAAGTGCGGGCGCTCCGGCGGCCAGCCCTTGCCGGTGAGCACGTGCAGGAAGTACCAGAGGCCGCCGACCCGCGGATTCCAGTCGAGTCGCCTCGAGCCGTGCCACGGGTTGCACGGAAGATTCGGGTCCAGCCAGGCGTCGTAGACCTCTTCGGGCGGCGCGGCGATGGTGCGGTTGAGCGTAAGCTCGTAGGTGCGGAAAGTGGCTTCGATCATTTGTTCCTCTTCGCTTTGAAGTAGTGCTCAAGTTTGTCGAGCTCCTGTGTCCAGAAGCGCTCGTAGTGACGCACCCACGTGGAGACTTCGCGCAGCGGCGCTCCACGGAAGGCGATGACGTGGTCTCTCCCGACGACTTCGCGGCGGATGAGCCCGGCCGACTCGAGCACCTTGAGGTGCTTCGACACGGCGTTGAGCGACATGTCGAAAGGCTCGGCGATTTCCGTCACTCGCGCGGGCCCTCGGGTGAGGCGATCGAGTATGGCCCGCCGCGAGGGGTGGGAGACGGCGCCGAGCACGTCGGTGAGGGTGTCCATGTCTACATTCAACCAAATGGTTGAATGAGTGTCAAGTCCCCCGGATGGCTAGAGCGGACGGTGGAGGCGGTCGAAGAGGGAGCGGAAGGGCGCTATCGCGAGGCACCCCGAATCACGACGCGTCCTGCCTCGTTCCGAGGTAGACGCCGCCCACAGTGATCGCGAAGCCGGCGAGCGCCGCGGGGGTCAGCGTCTCGTGGAACGCGGCGAACCCCATGATCGCCGTGATCGGGGGAACCAGGTAGAAGAGCGCCGAGACGCGGCTCGCTTCCCCCTTGCGCAGCAGCACGTACAGCAGGGTGAAAGCCCCGATCGAATTGACGAGCGAGAGCCACATCGAAGCGAATACCAGCGTCCCAGTCCACTCGACCTCCAATCCTTCGAAGCGCAGCGCCGGAACGAACACGAGCGCGCTCGCGACGGCGACCTGGATGAAGCTGCCGGTGCGGAGGTCCATGCCGCCGCAGAACTTCTTCTGGTAGAGCGTGCCGCAGGCCAGGGCCACCAGGGCCGTGAACGTCGCCGCGTAGCCTTCCCAGCTCGCGGCGCCGAGCGACACCCGGTCGACCACGACCAGCGCGACGCCGATCAACCCGGCACCCAGGCCGAGCCATTGCCGGGGTCCGATTCGCTCGCCGAGAAACGGCACCGCGCCGAGCGCCGTGAGCAGGGGCGCGAGACCGTTGATGAGCCCGGAGATGCCTGCGCTCACGCCGAGCTGCAAGCCCAAATAGGCGCAGCCGAGCGCCAGTCCCTGCATCAGGGCGCCCGCGACGGCCAGGTGCACGTAGTCCGCGAGCCTGGCCGGCCATGGCGCGCCGGTCGCGAGCGCGGCGAGGAGGAAGACCGCGGCGGCGACGGTAGACCTGATCAGCAGCAGCGTGAACGGCCCCGCGTAGGGCAGCCCGAGCTTGCCGGCGATCCAGGCGCTGCTCCAGAGAACGACGAACACCAGGCCGAGAGACGAAAAAGTCGGGGAGCGGCGAACCGCGGCAATTGCATCCATCGGTAGACCTCGATCGGAAGAAACGCGATTGTGGTCGACGGCCAGGCGGCCCTCAAACGATCTTTCTTCATCGCATGCATGAGAATTGCGCATGCGGGAACGGGTGCTACGATTAGCTCCTGTGCCCCTTACCGACCGATGACCGCCTCGTCGCCAAGCCTCCCTCAGCACGCCGGCCGGGTCTGGCGCTTCGACGACGACCTCAACACCGAGGCGCTCGCGCCCGGCCGTTACATGAAGTTCTCGATCGAGGAGATCGCGAAGCACTGCCTGGAGTCGGTCGAGCCGCGATTCGCGACTGAGGTGCGCGGCGGGGACGTGGTGGTCGCCGGGCGCAATTGCGGCGCGGGTTCCTCGCGCGAGCAAGCGCCCCAGGCGCTCAAGCATCTCGGGGTCGCGGCGCTTCTCGCGCCTTCGTTCGCGGGGCTCTTCTACCGGAATGCGCTGAATCTCGGCCTGCCTGCGCTGGTCTGCTCCGAGGTGCAGCGTCTGCGCGCGGGAGACGAGGTGCGTGTCGACGCCGAGTCGGGGAGGATAGCCAACCTCACCACCGGCGAGACGATCGCCTGCGAGCCGATTCCCGCGCACCTCATGCAGATGATCCGCGACGGCGGGCTGCTGCCGCACCTCGAGAAGCGCCTGAAAGGCGTCGCGTGAGCCCGCCCGACGACCTGATCGTCAAGA
>DATEGT010000193.1:0-3541 GCA_035280025.1 Burkholderiales bacterium
TTGCGCAGGTCGCGCGCGCCGCCGTCGGCGTGGATGATGTCGCCGAAGATGCGCGAGGTGATGGTCACGCGCGCGGTGCGCAGGTAGCGCTCGCGCTCGTACGCCTGGAGCGCCGCCGCCACCTCGTTTCCCGCCCCGGCGAGCAGGCCCGAAAGCACCACCGCGTCCTCGATCGCCATGCACGCGCCCTGGGCCAGATACTGCAGCGTCGGGTGCGCCGCGTCGCCGAGCAGCGCGACGTTGCCGCGCGTCCAGCCGGGCCTGGGCTCGCGGTCGTGCAGCACCCAGTTCTTGTCCTTGCCGACGTAGCCGAGCATTTCCTGGACCTGCGGCGTGGTGCGCGAGAACACCTCGGCGAGCTCGTCCGGGCCGCCGTAGTCGCGGCGCTCGCCGTTCTCGAACCTGCGGCTCGCGACCGTGGCGACGTTGTTCATGACGGTGCCGCCGCGCAGCCGGTACTGGACGAAGTGCAGGCTCGGCCCTATCCAGATCACCATGTCGTCGAAGTGCGACTGGTCCTTCACCTGATCGAGCGGGATCACGCCGCGGTAGGTGACGTGGCCCGCGGGCCTGGGCGCCCCGTCGCCGATCACGATCTCGCGCACGCGCGAGCGCAGGCCGTCCGCGCCGATCAGCGCGCGCCCCTCGTATTCCGAGCCGTCGGCGAATCTCGCCACGATGCCGCGGCCGCGGTCCTCGAAGCCGGTCAGCTCCTTGGAGGTGTGCAGCGAGATCTCGTCGCGCTTGCGGCAGGCCTCGAGCAGCGCGCCGTGCAGGTCGCGCCGGTGAACGACCGTGTAGGGCGCGCGGAAATGCTTGCGGAACACGTCTCCGCAGGCGATGCGCGTCAGCTCGCGGTCGGTGAGGGCGTCGATCAGGATCAGGTTCCGGGTGAACACCGCCTGCGGCTCGAGGGTCTTCATCACGCCCAGCCAGTCGAGCATGCGGTAGGCGTTCGGGCCCTGCTGGATGCCGTAGCCGATCTCGCCGAACTCGGGCGCTTTTTCCAGCACGCGCGAGCGCAGGCCCCTGCGCGCGAGCGCGAGCGCGGCCGCGACGCCGCCGATGCCGCCGCCGGCGATGAGGATTTCCGCGCTCAAAACCGGGCAGTGATGCCGGCCAGCAGCTCGCCCTGGGACAGCGTGCTGCCTTTGATCGATATGACGCACCCGCCGCTGCAGAACAGGCCGCCGCTGCTGTTCACGAGCGTGGCATAGCCGCGGCCCTCGAGCTTGATGCCCAGGCGCTCGCCCAGCGGGATCATGTAGCCGAAGCCGAGGTTCAGCGAGAACTTGGTTTCCGAGCCGAGGCCCGACTGGTGCGGAGCGAGATTCGTCAAGCCCAGGCCGCCCACCACGTAGGCGCCGCGCCCGATCTGGTCGACGAAGTACGTGCCTCCTACGTGAAGATAGGTGACGCCGAGGCCGATGTCGTTCTGGGCAGGAGCGAAGCCGCTCGCTCTCAAGGCCGAGTTCCGGTAGCTGTAGAAGACCTCCCATTGCGTCTTCCGGTCGATGCCGAAATCGGCCGCCAGCGCGAACGAGGGGCCCTCCGACAGCTCCCAGCTCTTGCCCGTATTCACGTCGGTGAACCCGCCGCTGAAACGGTAGCCGCCGTAGACGGTGACGTTGTTGTCTCTGCCGGGCGCGCTTTCTGCGCCGGTGCCCTGGGCCCGGACGCACTCCGCCGCCGCGAGCATCGCAAGAACGGCGCCGATTGCCGCGAGTTTTTTCACGATTCCCCCGAAAAAGAGTGGTGGCAACGCGTCCGGATTCTACATCCCGGGAGTGCCTTGCGGCCGGCGTGCCGCTACAATGGCGTCCCATGAGCTACGAACATTCCTCCGGCTCCTTCGCCTGGAACGCGTCGAGCTTCAAGGACCCCTCCGACTACATGATCGAGCTGACCAGCGACGACCGCGGCGAGATCCTGGCGGCGCTCGGGGCCCTGGAGCGGCGCGGCCGCCTCGCTCCCGCGCACGCTCTGACGAAGCGCGACTTCGGCTTCGGCGGGCTCGGGGAGAAGCTCGACCGCGGCTACGAAGAGGTGCGCTCGGGCAAGGGATTCGTCGTCGTGCGCGGGCTGCCGCTGGAGGGCATGTCCCTGGACCGGTTCACCGCCTGCGCGTGGGGCGTCGGAACGCACTTCGGCCGGGCGCTGTCGCAGAACGCCCAGGGCGAGCTCGTCACCTCGGTGATCGACGCGAGCACCGAGGACGCGACTCCGCGCATGTACCGCAGCAACCTGGAGCTGCGCCCGCACTCGGACATCACCGCGATGATCGCGCTCGCGTGCTGGCACCAGTCGGCGTCGGGCGGCGCGTCGATCATCGTGAGCGGCGTCACCGTTCACGACGAGATCCGCAGCCGCGCGCCGCAACTGCTCGGGCCGCTCTACCGCGGCTATCACTATCACCGGCTGGGCGAGGAAGGCCCCGGCGAGGAGACGGCGACGCCGTACCGCATGCCGGTGTTCGCGAACCGGAACGGCCAGGTGAGCTGCCGCTACCAGCGCGCCGGCATCGCCGCGGGAATGCGCGAGCGCGGCGAGGCGCTCGAGCCGCTCGACATAGAGGCGCTGAACCTGTTCGACCAGGTGGCCTCCGCGCCCAAGAACCGCCTCGCGTTCTTTCTCGAGCGCGGCGACATGATCGTCATCAACAACTACACCGTGATGCACGCGCGGACCCGCTTCACGAATTTTCCCGATCCCGAGCGGCAGCGGCGCCTGGTGCGCTTCTGGTTCGACGCCGAGGGGTTCCGCGACGTCCCGCGCGAGTTCAACCTGTTCGGGGAGAACGGGATCCCGAGGCAGGAAGGCCGGCGCGCGACCTTCGACTTCAGGAAGCTCTACCGGGACGACCCGGTCGCGACCGGCGGCGTGCCGGACCTCAAGATCACGGACGGCGAAGCGGCGCGCACGCGCTGATGAGGAAGCTCCTCGCACTCGCCGTCCTCGTTCCGCTCGCGGCCGGCGCGCAGACGTTCCCGGCTCACCCCGTCCGCTTCATGGTTCCGTTCCCGCCCGGCGGGGCGACGGACATCGTCGGGCGCCTCGTCGCGGCGAAAATGCAGGACGTGTGGGGCCAGCCGGTGGTCATCGAGAACAAGCCCGGCGCGGGAACGGTCGTGGGCACCGAGTTCGTCGCCAGGTCGGCGCCCGACGGCTACACCCTCGGCTTCGTGGTGACCGCCTACGTCATCAACCCGAGCCTGCGCCGAGACCTGCCCTACGACACGCTGCGCGACCTGACCGGCGTGACCCAGGTGTCGGTGCAGCACCTGGTGATGGCCGCCTATCCCGGTTTCCCGGCGAACAACGTCCGGGAGCTGATCGCGCTCGCGAGGAAGGAGCCCGGGAAGCTCGCCTACGCGACGCCGGGGAGCGGCACCGCGATGCACCTCTCGGTCGAGCTGCTGAAGACCAGCGCGGGCATCGACATCGTGCACGTGCCCTACAAGGGAGGCGCGCCCGCGCAGCAGGACGTGGTCGCCGGCCGCGTGCCGATCCTGATGGACGTGCTCTACGCCGTGCAGCCCCT
>DATEGT010000194.1:0-4542 GCA_035280025.1 Burkholderiales bacterium
TTGCGTGGCCGCGCCCGGCACCGGCGCCGCGCTCGTCTTCTGGTCGAAAGGCGTCTGCCACGCCGGGGTGCTGTTCCAGACGTCCTGGACCGTGGGGTTGTTGTTGGCCGTCACGCCCCAGGTCAGCGCGTCCGACATCCCCACGAGCTGCTTCGCGTAGCGGATCTCCGTATTGTCCCAGTGCAGGTTTCCGGACTCGCTGTCGTAGGTGATCTGGACGAAAGCTCCGAGGCCCGGCGCGATTCTTCCGGCGTAGAAGAGGCTCGCCTGCTGCGGAAAGAGCAGCTGGCCGTTCTGCGCCTCGGCACCCACGACGTTCGGATCCGGCAGCGCGGTCTTGGTCTTCGTATACGAAGTCTGGAACATGAAGGACACGGGGGCCGCCTGGTTCAGCAGCAGGTCGTAGTCCTTGGGCGAGCGCATGCCTTGCACCTGCGGCAGGTTGTCGATCTGGTAGGCGTTGAGCTTGAACGCCCGGCCGAACGGCGTGAGCTCCGGGAATACGGTGTGGCAGCCCTGGCAGGCCACGCCCGTCTGTCGGGCGTAGGAGGGCACCGCCCCGGCCGTGCCGCTGACGCACAGGCCGACTATGATTGCGCATGGGGCGGCCGCCGATCCCAGGAGCCGCCAAAACGATATCGTTTCCATGATGTCCCTTTCCACCGGATGCGCGGCGCTCGCGGATCGAAGCACGCTATGTCCGCTCGTGCGGGCCGCGTTTGATTCAGATCAAATCGCAACGCGCCGGTTTCTTTCCGGAAGCTGACGTTCGAGCGATTCAACACCTAATGCGTACACCATGACGCGCCCGCAATCGGGACTGACCATTCTGGCCTTGCTCGGCGACGCTCGCTGTCACGCCGCTGCTCCTGGTCGTGCACCCTTCCGTTCCCGCGCGAAATCTCCCGGAGCTTCTTGCGTGGCTGCGCGCGCAGAACGGGGCTGCGACCTACGCCTCGCAGGCGGTCGCCTCGACCGGGCATCTCGCGATGGAGCTGATGAAATCGCGCACCGGCGTCGAGGCGACGCACGTCCCCTACAAGGGATCGGCGGCACAGGCGGCCGCGGATCTGCTCGCGGGGCGCGTGTCGATGGGCTTCATCAGCAGCAGCACGACGCTGGCGCAGGTCGCGAGCGGCCGGCTGCGCGCGATCGGCGTGGCCGAGCTGAGGCGGATCCGCGCGGCGCCAGATATTCCCACCCTGGACGAATCCGGTTTGCCGGGATTCGAGGCGACGCCGTGGCTGGGGCTGGGGACGCGCTGGGGGACGCCGCACGATATCGTCGACCGGCTGGCGCGGCGCAGCATGCTGGCGCTCGCCCGTCCGGAGGTGGCGAAGCGCATGGCGAGCCTGGGCATCGAGCCGCGGCCGATGGGTCCGGACGAGTTCGCCAAGTTCCTTCGCGCAGACTCACTGAAATGGGCGGACATCATCCGCCGCTCGGGAGCAACCCTCGAGTAGTTACAGAGCGTCCCCGCGCAGCCCGAGCACGATCGCCCGCAATCCCTCGGGAGTGACCTCCCTTGCCGGCACGGCCGGCGCCGCGACCAGGCCGATGCGCGAATAGATGCGCTTGGCGATCCGGCCCCAATGCGTCATCGCCGGGCCGCCGCGCCGCGAGAAGAAGCTGCCCCACAGGCCGCGAAGCGCGAGCGGTATCACCGGCACGGGAGTGCGCTCGACGATGCGCGTGATTCCGGGCCGGAAGGGGTTGAGATTGCCGTCGGCGGTGATCTTGCCTTCCGGGAAGATGCCGACGACGTCGCCGTCTGCGAGCGCCCCGGCGATCTCGTCGTAGGCGCGCTCGAGCGCGGCCGGATCCTCGCGCGCGGGCGCGATCGGAATCGCGCGCCCCGTGCGGAACACGAAGTTGAGCACCGGTATCCTGAAGATCTGGTGGTCCATGACGAAGCGCACCGGGCGCGGGCAGGCCGCCGCGATCACCAGCGCGTCCACGTAGCTCACGTGGTTGCACACCAGGACCGCCGGCCCCGACTCCGGGATGTTCTCGAGCCCCGACTTGTCGAGGCGATAGACCGTGTGCACCAGCAGCCAGATCAGGAACCGCATCAGGAACTCGGGCACCAGCGTGTAGATATAGAGCGCAACGGCAGCGTTGAAGAAGGCCGCGGCGAGGAAGAGCTGCGGGATCGTGAGCCCCAGGTTCAGCAGGCCGATCGCGGTCAGCGCCGCGGCCACGACGAAGAGGGCGTTGAGCACGTTGTTGCCGGCGATGACGCGCGAGCGGTGGCTCGCTTCGGACCGCGTCTGCACCAGGGCGTAAAGGGGCACGATGTAGAAGCCGCCGAAGACGCCGATCAGGGCGAGGTCGGCGAGGATGCGCCAGTGCGCGGAATCGCGCAGGAACGCGGCGGCGCCCCACGGCGCGTGCGGCGCGAGACCGGCGCTCGCGAGGTAGAAATCCACGCCGAACAGGGTGAGCCCGATCGAGCCGAAGGGCACCAGGCCGATCTCGACCCTGCGAGCGGACATCCGCTCGCACAGGAGCGAGCCGGCGCCGACTCCGACGGAGAAGAGCGCGAGCAGCACGGTGACGACCTCCTCGCTCCCCGACAGCACCTCCTTGGTGTAGACGGGGAACTGCGACAGGTAGATCGCGCCGAGAAACCAGAACCAGGAGATGCCGAGGACCGAGAGGAACACGGTGCGGTTTCCCCTCAGGAAACGCAGGATCCGCCAGGTCTCGGAAAAAGGGTTCCAGTTGACGGCGAGCCCGGGCGCCGCGGGAGGCGAATGCGGGACTCCGCGGCTCGCGAGATAGCCCAGCACCGCGAGCAGGAGCACGGCGGCGGCGACCGGGGCGGGCGAGCCTTCGGCGATGAGAAATCCTCCGAGCAGGGTGCCGAGCAGGATGGCGAGAAAGGTGCCCATCTCCACGAGCCCGTTGCCGCCGACGATCTCCTGCGGCTCGAGGTGCTGCGGCAGGTAGGAGTACTTCACCGGTCCGAACACCGTGGAATGCAGCCCCATGAGGAAGAGCGCGGTCAAAAGGAGCGCGAGGTCGCGGAAGTAGAACCCCGCGGCCCCGAGGACCATGATGGCGATCTCCGCGATCTTCACCAGGCGTATGACGAACGACTTCTCCAGCTTATCGGCGAGCTGGCCCGCGGTCGCCGAGAAGAGAAAGAACGGCAGGATGAACAGCGCCTGCGCGAGGTTGGAGAGCGTCGCCGCGCCCAGACTGCTCATGCTGCTCGCGTGAAAAGCCACGAGGATGATCAGCGCGTTCTTGAAGACATTGTCGTTGAAGGCGCCGAGGAACTGGGTGAGGAAGAACGGCAGGAAGCGCCTTTGCGCCAGCAGCTCGTACTGGTTTTGCCCGTGCCTGGCCATGGGCGGCTAGCATAGCGGAACGGTCCCGCGGGCGCTTCGGTATGATTGCGTCCATGGCGAAAAGCGACCTCACCCGCCTCTCCGCGGTCGAGCTCGCGCGCCTCGTGCGCACGAGGAAGCTGAGCCCGGTCGAGGTGACCGAGGCGCATCTCGCGGCGATCGAGCGCGTCAATCCCGCGGTCAACGCGTTCTGCACCGTCGTCCCGGAAAAGGCGCTAGCCTGGGCGCGCCAGGCCGAAGCCGCCGTGAAGAAGCGGGGCAAGCTCGGCCCGCTGCACGGAGTGCCGGTGGGGATCAAGGACCTCACCGTCACGGCCGGCATCCGCACGACGTTCGGCTCGACCCTGTTCCGCGACCACGTTCCCACCGAGGACGCCGAGGTCGTCCGCAGGATCAAGGCCGCGGGCGCGATCGTGCTCGGGAAGACCAACACGCCCGAGTTCGGCGCGGGGGCGAACACCGTCAACAAGGTGTTCGGCGCGACGCGCAACCCCTGGAACACGGCGCTCTCGGCCTCGGGCTCGACCGGCGGCGGCGCCGCGGCGCTCGCGGCGCGCATGATCCCGCTCGCCGAGGGGACCGATTTCGGAGGGTCGCTGCGCACGCCCGCGGCGTTCTGCGGCGTGGTCGGGCTGCGCACCACCGCGGGGCTGGTGACGAAGCATCCGGCCGCGCTGCCCTGGCACGACCAGAGCGTGACCGGGCCGATGGCGCGGTCGGCGGAGGATTGCGCGCTGCTCCTCGACGTTATGACCGGGTTCTCGCTTAAGTCGCCGCTCTCGGCCGCGCCGCCGTGGAAGAGCGCGCGCGACGCCGTCGCCAAGGCGAGGAGCCTGCGGGGCCTGCGCCTCGCCTACGCGCCGGACATCGGCGGAATCGGTGTGGACCGCGAGATCGAGGCCATCTGCCGTGCCGCGGCGCTCGGCCTGCGCGAGGCGCGCGCGACGGTCGAGGAGATCCAGATCAACATGTCCGACGGCCGCGACGCCTTCCTCGCGCTGCGCGGCGAGGCGATGGTCGGCAATCACCTCGACAGGCTCGAGCGCATCGGCGAGCTCGGCGACAACCTCGCCGGCAACATCCGCGCGGGGCTCGCGCTCACCGTGACGGAAATGGCGCGCGCCGAGCGCAAGCGCGCGGAGATCTGGCACCGCTGGCGCGCCCTGTTCGAGAGCTACGACCTCGT
>DATEGT010000195.1:0-71301 GCA_035280025.1 Burkholderiales bacterium
GCGGGCGCGGTCTCCGAAATGAGCAGCGCGTCCGCATCCGGGGCCTCGTCGTAGACCTGGATGCCCATGTCGTTGAACGTCGAGATGATGGACTCGATCTGCTCGGCGTCGACCATGTCGTCGGGCAAATGGTCGTTGATCTCGGCGTAAGTGAGGAAGCCGCGCTCCTTGCCCAGCTTGATGAGGTTCTTCAGGCGCGTGCGCCGCGCCTCGGCGTCCTCGGGACGGCTCTCCGCGCGCAGCAGCAACGCTCGCTCCGCGTCGCCGTTGCGTCGCGGACGTCCGGCCTTGCGCAGTTTCAGGAGCTCCTGCGCTTGCTGCTTCAGCTGCGCCTTGAGCTCCTTTTCCTTCTGCTTGGCGAGCAGCGCCGCTTCCTTGGCTTTCGCCTTTTCGAGCGCGGCGAGTTCCTTGGCCTTGGCCTTCTCGCGAGCCGCGAGCTCCTTCGCTTTCGCTTTTTCGCGCGCGATGCGCTCGCGTTCTTTCTGCTTTTCCCTCGCGGCCTTCAGCCGCGCCTTTTCCTTCGCCGCCCGCTCGCGCGCTTTCTCCTGCGCGATCGCCTTGCGCACGCGGTCCCTCTCCTTCGCGGCATATAGGCGCGCGCGTTCCTTTCCCTTCGCGATCTCGATCCGCGCTCTCTCTTTCTCTTTGGCCGCTTTGGCCCGCGCCGCCAGCAACTTCCTGCGAGCCTGCTCCTTCTCCCGCGCCGCCTTGGCCCGGGCCGCTTCCTTCAATTTCATCCTGCGAACCCTTTCCTTTTCCTTCGCCGCCCGCTTGCGTTCCAGCTCCAGAACCTTGCGCTCCTTCGCGCGCCGGTTCTGCAGACGCAGCTTCTCGGCCGCCCGCGCTTTCTGAGCCTTGAGCTTGGCCATCGCCTTGGCCCTCGCCGCCTTAGCAAGCTTCTGATTCGCCATGATTTCTCATCTCTCCGTGGCGCTGAAGGAAACCTTAGATTGTAGCATTTTTCGGCGTCACATCGCCTTTCCCCTTGAGCTCGCCGAGCTGAACCAGAAGATCGCGCATTTCGACCTGCTCGGCGGTGGTCGGGTTGGCCTTTGCGGTCAACGCGTCGAGCCTGCTCTTTCTTCGCTCGACCTGCCAATGGGCTACCACGCCGCGGAATTCAGGCTCCATATGGTCCGCTTCAAGCTTGGTTTCAAGTAGCGCGGCCTGGCCGGCGGCGAGCGCCGCGGCAAATTCACTGTCTTTGAAATGCTCGATGAGTTCCCCGCCTTGCGCCTGCGGGCTGTCCCGGCAGAACGCCGCGACCGCGATCAGCATCCGCCCCTCGAAGGACTTCGCGTCCAGCATCGCCTCGGGCAGCTCTCCGGCAAGAGCGGGCTTCGCCAGCAGGCATTGAAGCAGTTTGTGCTCGCGCTTCCGCTGGGCGAGATGCGAAGCGCGCTCGGCGCCCTGACGGGGGGCGGGTCTGGAGTCGTAGCCGCGCGAAACCCGAATCTCCATGATCCGGGCCGCATCCTCCTGGCTCACCTCCGCGGCGTCGGCCAGCGCTCTCAGGAGCTGAAGGCGCAGTGCCGGCGCGGAAAGCTTCTGCAGCAGGGGTTTCGCTTCGTGCACGAGCCGAGAGCGTCCCTCTGCGGTTGCCGTGTCCACGCGGCCCTTCAGCTCCTCCACAAGGAACTCCGAAAGCGGTCTCGCCTCTGCCAGCTTGCTTTCGAATACCTCGCTCCCCTGGTCGCGCACGAAGCTGTCGGGGTCGTGCTCGGCGGGGAGAAAGAGGAAACGGATCGCCTTGTTGTCGGCCACGTGGGGCAGGCTCACTTCTAGCGCGTGCCACGCCGCCTTGCGGCCCGCGGCGTCGCCGTCGAAGCAGAACACCACTTCGTCGGTCTGGCGCAGCAGCTTCTGCACGTGCGCCGGAGAAGTCGCCGTGCCGAGCGTGGCGACGGCGTACTCGACCCCGTGCTGGGCGAGCGCCACCACGTCCATGTACCCTTCGACGACCACCGCCCGGCCTGCGGTCCTGATCGCAGGCCGCGCCTGTGGCAGGCCGTAGAGCTCCCGCCCTTTTTCGAACAAAGGGGTCTCGGGCGAGTTGAGGTATTTGGGCTCGCCTTCGCCCAGAACCCGGCCGCCGAACGCGATCACCGATCCGCGCTGGTCGAGGATGGGAAACATGATGCGGTCGCGAAAGCGGTCGTACCGCCGGCCGCCCTCCCCGTCGACCACGAGCCCCGCGTCCTTCAGCGTCTTGTCGAAGTAGTTCGGAAAGACGCGTTCGAGGTTCTGCCAGCCCTCCGGGGCATAACCGACGCCGAATCGGGCGGCGATCTTGCCGGTGAGCCCGCGGCCCTTGAGGTAGTCGACCGCTCGCGGAGAGGTCTTGAGCTGGTCGCGGTAAAAGTCGCAGGCACGCTCCAGGATCGCGTACAGGCCGGGCCCTGTTTCGGATTTCTTCTCGCGCGGCTCCAACTCGGGCATCTTCATGCCGACAGATTCGGCGAGATCCTTCACTGCGTCCACATAGCCCAGCCCCTGGTACTCCATGAGGAAAGAGATCGCGTTGCCGTGGGCTCCGCAGCCGAAGCAGTGGTAGAACTGCTTGGCAGGACTGACCGTGAACGACGGGGTCTTCTCGGAATGGAAAGGGCAGCAGGCTAGGTAGTTCGAGCCGCCCTTTTTAAGCGGAACATGACGCTCGATCACGTCGACGATGTCGACGCGATGGAGCAATTCTTGCTTGAAAGAATCGGAAATCACGTCGGAAACGCGGTACGAAGCGTCGCTCCGGCACGCGCACCCTGCAGAATGGGCCGTCCCGGCCCGCCCCTCCTCACCATCTTCTCTTTATAAGCGAAATTTCCGGAAACGCAAGTCGCGGGCCGGACTAGCCTGCGAGTTTCGCTTTCACCATCGCTGATACCTTTCCCAGGTCGGCGCGCCCTGCCAGTTTGCTCTTCAGCACCCCCATCACTTTGCCCATGTCTGCGACGCCCTTGGCGCCCGTCTGCGCAACCGCGGCGAAGACCTCCTGCGCGATTTCGGCGTCCGTCATCTGTTTGGGCAGGTACCCCGACAGTAGGTTCAACTCGAAGGTCTCGACGTCGACCAGGTCCTTACGGTTGGCCGCCTGGAACTGGGCAATGGAGTCGCGGCGCTGCTTGATCATCTTCTCGATCACCGAGGCGATCTCGCCGTCGGAAAGCTCCTTGCGCTCGTCGATTTCTCGCTGCTTGATCGCGGCGAGAAGGAGGCGTATCGCGGAAAGGCGCTGCGCTTCTTTCGCCTTCATCGCGACCTTCATGTCGTCGGTAATCCTGGATTTCAGAGACATGGGAGAGGGCAAATCCTGGCTCGGGCGTCACAGAAACGGAAAGGGCTGGACGGGTCTCCCGGTCCAGCCCTCCTTGCTCGCCTCGGCTCCTAGTAGAGCTTGGGGGGCAGGGTCTGGCTGCGCAGGCGCTTGTAGTGGCGCTTCACCGCGGCAGCGAGCTTTCTCTTGCGGTAAGCCGTGGGCTTCTCGTAGAACTCCCGGGCGCGCAACTCGGTCAGAAGCCCGGTTTTCTCCACGGTCCGCTTGAAGCGGCGCAGGGCGACCTCGAAAGGCTCGTTTTCCTTGACGCGTACGGTGGGCATTCCGGTCCGTCTCTCAGGTGAAAGGACGCGGATTGTAGCAGAAACACACAGCCGGGGTCATGACGGCCTGGCGGCCCGCGGCCAGCGCGGACCGCCGAGACGCTGGAACACGAGGTACAGGGTCGGAAGCACCACCAGGGTGAGGAGGGTGGCGGTCACCAGCCCCCCGATCACCACCACCGCGAGAGGCCTTTGGGTCTCCGAGCCTATCCCCGTCGAGATTGCCATGGGCAAGAGGCCGAGCGCGGCGAGGAGGCCCGTCATCAGCACCGTGCGCATGCGCGCCAGCGACCCACGCATCACGGCTTCCTCGGGGGAGGCGCCGGCTTCCCGCAGCTGGTTGAAGTAGGTCACCATGACGACGCCGTTCAGGACCGCCTGTCCGAACAAGGCGATGAAGCCGATGGCGGCAGACACCGACAGCGGAATGCCGGTGATGAGCAGGGCAAAGATGCCTCCGATCAGCGCGAACGGGATATTGAACAATATGAGCAAGGCGCTGCGGATCGATCCGAAGGCGTCGAACAGCAGGATGAAAATGAGCAACACGGACACCGGCACGATGATGGCGAGCCGCGCCATGGCTCGCTCCTGATTCTCGAACTCGCCAGACCAGGTGACGCTGTAGCCCGGCGGGAGCTTCACCGCCTTGGCGACCCGCTCCTTCATGTCGGCGACGACGCTGCCCATGTCGCGGTCGGCGATGAAGATGCCGATCGAATACACACGGACGCCGTTCTCGCGCGCGATGTTCATCGCCCCGCCGATGGTACTGAATTGAGCCACCTGAGCGAGCGGCACGTAGGCCCCGGAAGGCGTGCTCACGGTGATCGAGCGCAGGTTCGCGATGTTGCGCTCGGCTTCCTTCAAGCGCACGGTGACCGCGAAGTGGCGCTCGCCCTCCCACAGCTGCGTCGCGGGCTTCCCGCCGAGGACCATTTCGATGACGTCCTGGATGTCGGCGACGTTCAGGCCGTAGCGCGCCGCCGCCTCGCGGTCGACGCGGATGAGCAGCTGCGGCAGCTCGCCCAGGCGGTCGATGAAGGCGCGCTTCACCCCCTGGACGTCCTTCACCGCAGCCAGCACTTGCTGGGCCTGATCGCGCAGCACGTCGAGGTCTTCGCCGAACACCTTGATCACTATCTGCCCATCGATCTGCGAGATCGATTCGAGGACATTGTCGCGTATCGGCTGCGAGAAGCTCGGCTCGATGCCGGGGAAGCGCGACATCGCGCGGTCCATGTCGTCGATGATGCGACGCTTGCCTACGCCCTGGCGCCACATGGATTCGGGCTTGAGAGTCACGAGAATCTCGCTCATGTTGATCAGCTTCGGATCGGTTCCGTCTTCGGGCCTGCCCGACTTGGATATGACGCTCTCGACCTCGGGAATCGTCGCGATCGCAGCGCGGAACTTGGCCGTCATCGATTGCGCTTCGGTGACCGAGACGGACGAGGGCAGGGTTACGTTGATCCAGATCGAGCCCTCGTTCAGCTCGGGAAGAAACTCGGTGCCGAGCTTCGGCGCGACGGCGAGGCTGGCCGCCAGCACGGCCAGTGCGATGCCGATGACCGCCTTCTTGCTGCGGATCGCCCACGCAAGAGCGGGCTCGTATACGCCCCGGCACGCGTGCACCAGCGCGTTTTCGCGTTCAGGGAGGTTCTTTCGCAGCATCCAAAGGCACAGCAGGGGCACTACCGTCAGCGACAGGATGAGCGAGCCCACCAGCGCGGAGGTCACCGACCAGGCCATGGGGGCGAAGATCCGTCCCTCGTGGCGCTGCAAGGTGAAGATCGGGATATGAGCGGCAATGATGATGAGCATCGAGAAGAGCGTCGGCCGGCCGACCTCGACCGTCGCGTCGAGTATCTTTTGCAGGCGGGGCGTGCGGTCGTGCGTTCGCTCGGTCAGCCTGCGAAACACGTTTTCGACCACGATCACCGCGCCGTCTACGATGATGCCGAAGTCCATCGCGCCCAGCGACAGCAGGTTCGCCGGTATCCCCACCCCGGTGAGGCCGAGAAAGGTCGCGAGCAGCGAAAGAGGTATCACCAGCGCCACGATGAAGGCCGCGCGCAGGTTGCCGAGAAACAGCAGCAGAACTAGCGTCACGAGGGTCGCGCCTTCGACGAGGTTGGTAAACACCGTCTTCAGCGTCCGGTCTATCAGCCACGTGCGGTCGTAGAACGAAACGATCTTCACGTCCCTGGGAAGGACCGAAGCGTTTAGGACCTCGACCTTGTCCTTCACCGCCTTGAGCACCTGCGAGGGGTTCTCCCCTTTGCGCATCAGCACGATCCCGGTCACGATGTCGTCGTCCTCGTCCTGCCCGACGATGCCTTGGCGCGGAACTGCGCCGACCGTCACTTGGGCGACGTTGCTGACGAGAATGGGCACTCCGTTTCGCTCCGTGACGACGACGTTGCCGATCTCGTCCGGCGTGCGCAGCAGACCGATGCCCCGGATGAGATACTGCTGTCGGCCCTGCTCGAGGTAGCTTCCTCCGACGTTGGCGTTGCCGCGCTGCAGGGCCGAGAAGAGCTGCTGGAGCGTCACCTTGTAGTCGCGAAGCTTTCCGAGATCGGGATTCACCTCGTATTGCTTGATCAGCCCCCCGAAGCTGACGATGTCGGCGACGCCCGGGATGAGCCGGAGCTGCCGCTCGACGACCCAGTCTTCGATCGAGCGCAGCTCCCTCGGGCCGAGAGAATCGGATTTCAGTCGATAGCGGTAGATCTCGCCGATCGGAGTCGACAGCGGCGCGAGCGCGGGGTGCGCCCCGTCGGGCAGGTCGACTTCGCGCAGGCGCTCGACCACCTGCTGGCGGGCGAAATAGGCGTTGGCACGATCGTCGAACGTGATGATGATGAAAGACAGGCCGAACTGGGTGTGGGAGAACATCCGCACGGCATTCGGCAATCCCGACAGCGCCACTTCGAGCGGGACCGTGACCTGCTTTTCGACTTCTTCCGGGGCGCGTCCCGGATAGAGCGTGATGACGTTGACCTGCGTGTCGGTTACGTCGGGAAAGGCCTCGATGGGCAGCGCCTTGAAGGCCGCGAACCCGCCGGCGACGAAAAGCAGGGTCCCCAGAACGATGAACAGCGGCTTTTGAAGCGCGAACGCGACGATCCGTCTGATCATCGGAACCGCCGCTCCTTCAGGCGGGCGTGCCGCCGCTCAGCTGGCGATGGAGCCGGTGCAGGAAAAGATTGCCCTCGACGACCACTCTCTGGCCGAGCTTCAGGCCCGAGCTGACGCTCGCAGCGCCGTCGCGGACGCCGTCGATCCTCACTTCCCGGCGCAAATAGCGGCCGGGCTTCTCCTCGACGAAAACGAAATAGTTGTCCCCGGCCAGGAGCAGGGCCCTCTCGGGGATCTGCAGATCGGCGCCCCGCGATTCCTGGATCTCGGCGGTGACGAACATCTCGCCTTTCAGCATGCGCTCGCGGTTTTCCACCGATCCGCGCACTTTCACCGTCCGGCTAGCGGGATCGATGAAATCGGAAACGTTCTCGATGGTGGCGGTAAAGGCCTGGTCGGGCCATGCAGCCGAGCGCAGCTGTATCTTCTTTCCCGGTCCGAGGCTGGCGAGCTGGCTCTCGGCCGCGTCGAGCTGCACCCACAGGCGCGTGGGGTCGGTGATGACGAACATCGCGGGTGTGTTCGCGAGCTGGAGATCGGGGCGCAGCTCCTGCCCCGGGTTGATGTTCCGCTCGACGACCACGCCCCCGATCGGGCTCGTCAAGAAGAAGTTCTGGTCCACCGAGTCGGTGCTCGCGCCGTAGAGCTTTATCTTGCTCGTCGCGCGCGCGAGCTCCGCATCCGCTCGCGCGTAGTCCGCCTCCGCCGTAGCGAGATCCTTGCGCGACGAGACTCCCGCGGCGTGCAGCTCGCGCAGGCGGTTGAGGTTCTTTTCCGCCAGCGCGAAGTCGGATTGCGCCCGGCGCGCGTCGGCCTGCGCCTGTCCGAAATCCGGGGAAGCGAGCTTGGCGAGCGCCTGGCCCCGCGTCACCCGCTCGCCGGCCTTCACGAGGATCTGCAGCACGCGTCCGGCGAACGGCGGATAGAGGCGAACGGTGCGGTTCTCGTCCCAGACGAGGCGCCCGGTCAGGCGCAGCCGCAGAGGCCCGCTTTGCTTGACTGCGTCCGTCGCGAACGACGCCACCTGGGGGCTGCCCTCGGGGAACACGATCATCCCGTTTTCAAGCCGCGGCCTCGCGATATCGGGCTTCGCGTCCCCGTCACCGCATCCCCATGTCAGAGATACCGTGCCAAGGGCGATCGTCAACAGCGCGGCTCGCCGCCAGCTCTTCATGCCCTCCCCCTCGCCGATGCGCGCCGCGTCATTTGGCTTCTTCGTCCAGACGCCCGATTCCGGCCTGCCACGCAGCGAGCGCTTTCGCATGATCGTTTCTTGCCGACGCGGCGTCGATCTGGATCGCGCGCAGCGTGCGGCGCGCGTCCAGCAGGTCCATTACCCCGATCGCGCCGTTCTTGTAGGCGAACTCCGCGGAGTCCGCGGCCCTCCTCGCCTCGACCAGGAGGGATTCTTCGAAGCGCTGCAGGCGCTCCGCGGTGGATTGCAGATCCGAGAACGCCCGTGCGATCTCGGTACGCGCCTGCGCGCGGACCCTTTCGAGCGCCTCCATCGCCGCCCCGTAGTCGACTTCCGACCGCCGGATCTCGCCCTCGTAGTAGTAGCGCGCGAACAGCGGGACACTCACGAACACGCCGTAACTGCTGCCGTTGCCCGCGCCACTGCCCATTGCGTACGAGGGATTGATTGGATAGTGGTCGTACGACATCCCTACCGAAACATCGCGGGTGCGGAGGCTTCGCGCCAGATCACGAGCGTTCTGGGCCGCTTCGAAACGACTCTTTGCGGCGCGCACGTCGGGACGCGTCTCGATCAGGTCATCGACGGACCCGCCCGGGCGTCCGGAGTAGATGGACGGCCATGCGTCGACCGCCCGAATCCCGATCGCTCTTGCCTCCGCCCCGATCATATAGGCGAGCGCGAGTTGGGCGCGGCGCTGATCCGCCTCCGCCGCGCGCGCGTCGTTTTGCGCGCGCAAGGCATCGACGCGCAGGCGCGCAACGTCGGCCACCGCGATGTCGCCGGCCTTGAGGCGCAGCTCAGCCGCGCGCACCGAGCCTTCGAACAGTGCGATGGTGTCGCGCCCGATATCGACCTTGTCCTGCGCGAAAAGCAGATCGTAGTAGGCGTATCGGAGCGCGAGGCGCTGCTGCCGCTGCGCGTCCGAAAGGTCTTCGTTGCTCGCCGACTCCAGGCTTCTCGCGTTCGCAAGGCGCAGCTCGCGGCGATCGCCGCGCTCGATCACCTGATCGATGCGCACCGAGCTGTCCAAAAGCTTGTCGCGCAGCGGACCCGCGCCGACTCCCTGGGCGGGGTTGATCGCGCTCACGCCGAGGCTTAAGGTTGGGTTCGGGCGGGCGCCCGCCGAGAGCGTATTGGCTCCCGCCGCCTCGACGGCGCGCCGGGCGGCCTGAAGCTCGCGATTTCGCGTCTGCAATAGCTCCTCGGCCTGCGGGAGCGTCAGCGCCGTGAGATCGACCGACTGACCGAGCGCGGCGAAAGGCTGCGCGAGCGCGAGACCGACGAGTGCTCCGCGTAAGTTGAGCCTGGACATGGGGAGCCGAATTCTATTTAAATGTGCCTGACAACGGACTGACGGAACTTCACGAAAAAGGCCGGGAAATCATGCTGGTGCTGGGCATTGAGACCTCTTGCGACGAGACCGGGGCGGCCATTTACGACGACGACGGCGAGCGCGGCCTGCTCGCGCACGCGCTTCACTCGCAGGCAGCACTGCACGATCAATACGGCGGCGTAGTGCCGGAGCTCGCGTCGCGGGATCACATCCGGCGCGTGCTTCCCCTGGTGCGCGCGGTCATGCAGCAGGGCGGCGTGGGACCGTCGGACCTCGATGCAGTCGCGTTCACCCAGGGCCCGGGACTCGCCGGAGCGCTTCTCGTCGGCGCGGCTTTTGCGAACAGCTTGGCGTTCGGCCTGGGTATTCCGGCGATAGGCGTGCACCATCTCGAAGGGCACCTGCTCTCGCCTCTGCTGGAGGACGATCCGCCGCCGTTTCCCTTCGTCTCGCTCCTCGTGTCCGGCGGGCACACTCAGCTCATGAGGGTCGACGGACTCGGCAGCTACGAGCTGCTCGGAGAAACGCTCGACGACGCCGCAGGAGAGGCTTTCGACAAAACCGCGAAATTGCTCGGCCTGGGCTATCCGGGCGGGCCCGCGCTCGCGAGGCTCGCCGAGCGCGGCAGGCACGACCGCTTCGCCTTTCCCCGTCCCATGCTCGGCCGTCTGCAGACGAGCGGCGATCTGGATTTCAGCTTCAGCGGTTTGAAGACCGCGGTCGTGACTCTGCTCCGTAAGCAGGCGATCGACGAGCCGCTGCGGGCCGACGTTGCCGCCGCGTTCCAGGAGGCCGTGGTCGACGTCCTCGTCGAGAAATCGCGCGCCGCGATCGAACGCACCGGCTTGGACCGGCTGGTCGTGGCCGGAGGCGTAGGCGCCAATACGCGCCTTCGGACTCTGCTCGACGCCGCCGCGCGGCGCGACGGATTCGCCGTCTATTATCCGGCCATGGAGTTCTGCACCGACAACGGTGCGATGATTGCCCTCGCCGGGGCGATGAGGCTGCGGACGCGCCCTTCGAGGGAAGCGACCTACGACCTCGGAATCCGTCCGCGCTGGGACTTGGCCGCCGCCGATCCGGCGACCTAGCTCCCCTCCGCGCTCGCCGAATCCACGGGCCCCGGGGCCGGATTCTCCCTTTCGCCGATCTTGCGCTCCCTTCCGGCAGCGAGGCTGCGGATGTTGCTTTGGTGGCGCCACACCGTGGCCACCGCGATGAAGATCAGGGCCGGCACCGCGCCCTGCGGCATGGACATGAACAGCGCGTATGCCGGCGCGCCCGTCGCCGCCACGATCGACGCAAGCGAGGCATAGCGGGAGATCCAAGCGACGGCGATCCACGTCGCCAGCGTCGCCAGGCCCAGCCAAGGATCGAGTGCGAGCAGCGCTCCGCCCGCGGTAGCCACGCCCTTTCCCCCCTTGAAGCCTAGGAACAGCGGGAACAGATGACCCAGGAACACGGCGACCGCGCATCCCGCGACCGTGATCCCGCCCGCGCCGTAGCCGGCGGCGTACCGCGCCGCTAGGAACACGGCCAGCCAGCCCTTTCCGCCGTCACCCGCGAGCGTTAGCAGCGCAGCGAGCTTCCTGCCGGTCCGAAGCACGTTGGTCGCCCCCGGATTTCCGGAGCCGTACGAGCGCGGATCCGGCATGCCGAGAGCGCGGCTCACGATCACCGCGAATGAAAGCGACCCTATGAGATAAGCACAGAAAATAAATGCTGCGGCGGCCATGGCCTTACTCTAGAATCCGCGACGAGAGTTTACGCGAAAGTGCGCTTTGGATGCCGTCTTCATCCGCCAGTTGCGCCTGCAAGCTTGGATCGGGCTGTACCGCCACGAGAAAATCGCGCCGCAGACGATTGAAATCGACCTCGAAATAGCCCTGCCGTCCGACAGCAGCGTGTTCAGGACCGGAAAGGTCGCGGACACGATCGACTACGGCGTAGTCGTCGAGCATGTCCGCGCTCTTCTCTCGAAGGAGCGTTTCGGCCTGGTGGAGAACCTGGCCGAGCGCGTCGCCGAATCGATACTCGAGGAGTTCGGCTCGCCGCGCGTCAAGGTGAACGTCGCCAAGCTCGGGGTGCTGCGCGACGCGAAGCAGGTTGGAGTCAGCATCGAGCGCCACGGGAGTTGACTCATGCCCGAGGGTGGTGGTCGCTGTGCAGCTTCTTGAGCCGCTCTCGCGCCACGTGGGTGTAGATTTGCGTCGTCGAGATGTCCGCGTGGCCTAGGAGCAGCTGCACGACGCGCAGATCCGCACCGTGATTCAGAAGGTGGGTGGCGAACGCGTGGCGCAAAGTGTGCGGCGAGAGCGCCCTGCCGGGAATGGCGCTGGCGGCCCGCTTCTTGAGAAGATGCCAGAATGCCTGCCGCGTCATGGGCGCGCCGCGGCCGGTGACGAACACGTAGTCGCTCGAGCGTTTTTTCAGGATCGCGAGGCGGCCCTCTTTCGAATAACGCGAGAGCCAGCCGAGCGCCTCCTCGCCCAGCGGCACCAGACGCTCCTTGCCGCCCTTGCCGAAGACCCGCACTACGCCCATGTCGTAACTCAGCTCGGCAAGCTTCAGGCGCACGAGCTCCGACACGCGCAGCCCGGTCGCGTAGAGCACCTCCAGCATGGCGCGGTCTCGCAGGCCCAGGGGCGACGCCGCGTCCGGCCGCACCAGAAGGGCCTCGACGTCTTCTTCTGAAAGCGTCTTGGGAAATCGCGGAGGTTTCTTCGGCGGATCGAGCTTCAGCGTAGGGTCGACCTGGACGCGGCGCCCGCGGGCGAAGAATTGGTAGAAGCGCTTGAGGCTCGAGTGCAGCCGCGCCTGGGTGCTCGAGCGGATGCCGTGCTTGACGCCGGCGCCTCCGCGCGATGAGCGCGACGCGAGATACTCGGCGAGATCGGCTTCCGTCGCCTGCAGCAAGGAGGGCCGTTGCCGCCGCTCGTGCCATTGGGCGAACAGCCGCAGATCGCGCCGATAAGAATCGAGGGTGTTTTTCGCCAGCCCGTCCTCGAGCCAGACAGCGTCGCAGAACTCATCGAGCAGAGCCGCGTTGTGCGCGTTCATCGCGCGGCCGCAGCTCCTTCGTGCGCGAGGAGCCAGCGCTTGACCGAGAGATGGAACCCGCCCTCGTAGTGGGCGAATCCCCCGATACCGCCCGCCGCGAGGACGCGGTGGCAAGGCACCACCAGCGGAAGCGGATTGGCTCCGCACGCCTGCCCGACCGCGCGGGCGGCGGAGTCGATCTCGCGCGCGATCTCGCCGTAGCTTCGCGTGCGGCCCGGGGCGATAGCGGCGATGCTCGACCATACGCGGCGCTGGAACGGCGTCCCACAGGCGGCCAGCGGGAGGTCGAAGCGGAATTCCGGATCCGAGAGATAATTTTCCAGCTGCGCGCAGGCGCGCTCGGCGACGCCGTCGCGGGGCGCGAGCAGCGCCCCCCCCGGCTTGAGAAAAACGATCTCGGCGAGGCGGTCGCCGGAAGTTCGAACGCCCAGGGCGCCGAAGGGTGCCCGCACCTTGGCCTGAAAGGATCCCGGCGTGGTCGGCATCGGAGGATTCTAGCGCGCTACGCCGCCGACCTGGCCATCCGCCTGCGCAACATTTGCATGACGACGACCACCGCAAACAGGCCGAACCCGGCGAAGTCTGCGGAGGTCGTCGGATAGACGAGCGCAAGTCCGGCTGCGATCAACATCCATTTCTCGATCCAGTTCGTGCGTCCGAGCATCCACCCCTGCACCCCCCCGGCGAGAGCTGCAATGCCGATCGCGGCGGTGCCCGTCACCACGGCGATCGAGCCCCAGTCGGCCTGGCCCAGCGTCTTCATCGACCCCGTGAGAAGCAGACCTATCCCCGAGGGGTCGAGCACGAACATGAACGGGACGAGGAAGGCCGGCAGCGTGTATTTCCATGACTGCAGCGTCGTCTTGTACGGGTCGCCTCCCGTGATCGCCGCCGCTGCAAAGGGAGAGAGCGCTGTTGGAGGCGAGACCTCGGACAGCACCGCATAGTAGAAGATGAACATGTGCGCAGCGAAATCCGGCACGCCGAGCTTGATCAGGGCCGGCGCCGCGATCACCGCGCAGATGATGTAGGACGCCGTCACCGGTACCGCGAGGCCGACGATCCAGACGATGAACGATGTATAGACGGCGGTCAGCAGCAGCGAGCCGCCGGCGTACTCGATGATGATCGCGCTGAATTTCAGACCCAGTCCGGTTAGGGTGACCACGCCGACGATCAGCCCTGCGCCCGCGCAGGTGATGGCGACGTTCAGCACCCCGGTCGAGCCCGCCTCGAGCGCCTTGAAGAATTTCGATTGGAAGATGCCCTTCACCCACGGCTCGCGGCCCCGAAGCAGGTCGTACGAGAACATCGCGCAGTCGCGGTGAAGGAAGCTCGTCACGAAAGAGGCAACCGTCGCCCAGAATACGGACATCACGGGTGAGTAGCCGAGGAGCATGAAGACGACGATCGATACGAGCGACAGGAAATGGAACCAATACTGTTTGGTCAGTTTCCAAAGCGATTCCACGTGCTCCATGCGCACGCCGCTCATGCCGAACTTGCGCGCGTCGATCTCGACCATGAGGAAGAGCGCGAAGTAATACAGGCAGGTCGGGATCGTCGCCATCAACAGCACGTCGAGGTAGGAGATCTTCAGAAACTCCGCGATGAGGAAAGCGGCGGCGCCGAGCACGGGCGGCGAGATGATCGCGCCCAGACCTCCCGCAGCCAGCAACCCGCCTGCCGCGTCCTTGCTGTAGCCCGCCTTGGCGAGCATCGGGTAGGCTACCGAACCCAGGGTCACCGTGGTCGCCACGCCGGACCCTGACGGCCCCCCGAGCAGGAACGACGCGAGTACGACCGTGCGGCCCGCTCCAGTGGATTTCCCGCCCATCGCGGAGAGCGAAAAGTCGATGAAAAACTTTCCGGCCCCCGAGAACTGGAGGAACGCGCCGAAGATGGTGAAGAGGATGATGAGCGAGGACGACACATCGACGGCCACGCCGAAGATCCCTTCGAGGGTCATGTACATCTGTCCCACGAGGCGCCCGACTTCGTAACTGCGGTGCGCCCACGATCCCGGCAGGTGCTCTCCGAACAGGGCGTAAAGAAGGAAGGCGATCACCACGGCGGGGATGATCCAGCCGGAAGCGCGTCGCATGCCTTCCAGGATCATCAGGATCAGCAGCACGCCGAAGAAGATGTCCCAGTTGTCCGGGGCGGTGTTGCGGTCCCAGAAATCGTCGCCGCCCTGGACGATGTAGACAACGACAGCGATCGCGGTGATCGCAACGATCCAGTCCCACCACATGATGCGGTGGCGATACCGCTGTGAAACCGGAAACAGGAGATAGACGAGAAATAGCACGAACCCGACGTGCACGGGTCGCATCACCTGGGTCGGCACGATGTAATACGCCGAATAGAGGTGGAACAGCGACATCACTATCGCCATTCCGGTGACGAACACACCGAGGCGGCCGGGAAGCCGGTTCGTCCGGCCCTCTTCCTCCTCGATGAATTCCTCGGCTTTCTTCAGTGCATCGGCGTCGACTCCTGCGGCACCGGGCAGCTTCACAATCTCGCTCATCCCGCCTCCTGGGCCCGCGCCACCCGCTACTGGATCCTGATTCCGCGCTCCGCGAAGTATTTGATCGCTCCCGGGTGGAACGGGATCGGCGACGCCGAGGCCTTCTGGTTCGCGAGCGTGAAGTTCTCGGATTCCTTGTGCACCGCCACCAGGTCCGCCTTGTGGTCAAAGATCGTCTTGACGATTTCGTAAGCGACCTTGTCGCTCAGGTTCTGGTTGGAAACCAGGATGTTCCAGACGGTCGCAATCTTGTTATCCGCATCCATTCCCTTGTAGGTGCTCTTCGGGATCGAGTCGTGCACATAGAGCGGACCGTACTTTTTGTTCATCTTGTCGACCGTATCGGTGTGGTCGATCATCTTGATCTTGATTCCGGGCGTGTTCGCTAGGTCGGTGACGGCCGCGGTCGGCAAGCCGCCCACCCAAAAGAACGCGTCGATCTTCCGATCCTTGATGGCGTTCACCGATTCAGCGGCGCCGAGACGCTCGCGCGTCATGTCGCGGTCCTTGTCGAGCCCCGCCGCCTCGATGACGCGGAAGGCCATCACTTCGGTGGCGCTCCCGGGAGAGCCGGTCGAGACGCGCTTGCCCTTCAAATCGGCCATCTTGGTGATCCCGGTTCCTTCGATCGTCACTACGTGCATGCGGTTGGGATAGAGGACCATCAGCGTCCGCAGCGGCACCTTGGTGCCCTTGAACTTGTCCTCTCCACGGTAGGCGTCCTGCCCGGCATCGGCCATCGAGAACGCGATATAAGGCTTGCCGGTAGCTATCAGTTTCAGGTTGTCCACCGAGCCACCGGTCACTTCGGCCGTCGCCTGCATTCCCGGCACGTATTTCGACAGAATATTTGCCAGGCCGCCGCCTATCGGGTAGTACACGCCGCCCGTGCCGCCCGTGGCGATCGACAAGCTGTACTTTTCCTGCGCGAGCGCGCCGCCCGACACCGCGAGGGCCGCGCCGAACGCCGCACATGCAAGTCCTCTCATGATTCCCTCCTTTGAAATGATTCGTCCCTGAGACGAGCCGGCGGTGGACCCGCCGTTGTCCCCGTGGATTATCCGCGAGCGGCTCGCCCGCGCCAAGGGGCCGCGCTCTACTTCGCGAAGAGCCTGCCGATGTCCTTGAATGCCTTGAACTCGAGGGCGTTTCCGCACGGGTCGAGCAGGAACATCGTCGCCTGCTCTCCCGGCTCGCCCTTGAAACGCACGTGCGGTTCGATGACGAAGCCCGCGCCGGCGGCCTTGAGCCTTTCGGCGAGCCGCTCCCATTCGTGCATCGGCAGGACGGCGCCGAAATGGCGGACCGGGACGCTGTCCCCGTCGACGGCGTTCGTGCTCACTTGGCCGGCCTGTTCCGGCGCGAGATGCGCCACGATCTGGTGCCCGTAGAAATCGAAGTCCACCCACTCGGGCGCGGAGCGCCCCTCGCGGCACCCGAGCAGTCCGCCGTAGAAGGCGCGAGCCTTCTCGAGGCTCGTCACCGGGAATGCAAGATGGAACGGCGGCAGCACGGTCATCCGCTCACTGCGGGTTCAGGCCTGCGACGTAGTCGGCAAGGATCTCGATATCTTTGTCCTTGAGAGGCTCGGCCGCCGCAGTCATGTTCCCGTCGAGATCGGCGCGCGTGCGCGCCTTGAACTTGCGCAGCTGCACGAGCAGGTAGTCATACTGCTGCCCGGCGATCCGCGGGATGTGCTGCTGGCCGTGAAGAGCGGGTCCGTGGCATTGGACACAATTGAACTGCTGCGCGAGCTTCGGTCCGGCTGCGGCGTTCTCCGGCGATGTCTTGTGCGTCGGCGCCGCCGGCTTCTGCTTGGAGAAATAGGCGGCCAGCTCGTTCATCTCCTTGTTGCTCAGGTTCGCCGCCATCGGGCTCATTTGCGCGTCTTTGCGGTTGCCCTCGCGAAACTGATAGAGCTGGGTGGAAATCGCCTGCTCGGGCTGCCCGGCGAGCGACGGATTCGCGGCAATCACCGAGTTCCCGTCGGGTCCGTGGCACGCAGCGCACAGTTGCGGATCGGCCGCGAGAGCCGGGTCCCATGCGCAAAAGCAAAGCGCGGCGGCCCACGCCGCCGCGCCCGATTTGCCGAAAATGCCGTTCACTTCTTCGCGTAGCTGACGCGGTAGAGGATACCGTTATAGTCGTCCGAGAACAGCAGCGATCCGTCCTTCATCTGCAGGATGTCCACGGGACGGCCCCACATGGGCGGGTCGGCCTTCTCGTCCTGCAGGAAGCCGGTGAGGAAGGGCGTCATCTTCGGGTTACCGTTCGCGTCGAAGGTCACGTGCATGATGTTGTAGCCCTGCTTCGGCTGGCGGTTCCACGAGCCGTGCATCGCGATGAACATGGTGTTCTGATACTCGGCCGGAAACATCTTGCCGCTGTAGAACTTCACGCCCAGCGGCGCGATATGCGTGCCGAGCTTGAGCGCCGGCTTGGTGAACTCCTTGCACGAGCGGTTCTTGCCGTAATCCGGATCGATCGTGTCGCCCTGGTGGCAGAACGGATATCCGAAGTTGGGCACGCTCTTCGCGGCGATGGAGACGCGGTGCAGCGTATCGTTCGGCGAGTTGTCGCCCAGCCAGTCGCGCCCGTGGTTGGTGAACCACACCTCCTTTGTCTTCGGGTTGAAGGTGATGCCCACGGAGTTGCGCACGCCCAGCGCCACGGTCTCGAGCTTGCCGTCTGCGGGGTTGACGCGCATGACCGAAGCCTGCATGTAGCTCGGCATCACGATGTTTCCTGGCGCGCCGATGTTGAAGTAGAGCTTGCCGTCCGGTCCAAGCGCCAGGTACTTCCAGAAGTGCCCGGGCTGCTGCGTCGGGTCGAGGCCGTCGATCACCACCTTGGGTGCCGGTGGATTGTCGAGGTTCCCCTCGATGCCGTCGTAGCGGCTTATGCGATCGCGTTCGGCGACGTACAGCGTGCCCTTGTTGAACACGATCCCGTTCGGCGAATTCAGCCCCTTGAGAACGGTCTTCACCTCGCGCTTGCCGCCCTCGTCGACCACGGCGTAGACGTTCTTTGCGATGCGATTGCTGACGAACACCGTGCCCTTGTCGCCAAGCGCGAGCGAGCGGGCTTCCGGAATGCCTTCCGCCCACACTTCCACCTTGAAGCCGGCTGGAACCTTGAGCTTGTCGACCGGCAGATCCTTGGCGGCACGGCCGGTCATGTGGGGGGCGAACGGGTGCAGCGTGGACTTCTCCTGTTCAGGCGTCATGCCCTGCTTCCAGGAGGGCGGCGCGGCCGGGGCCTGAGCCAGCGCAACCGCGGCGAAGGGTGCGAGGAATAGTGCGGCTAAAGCCTTGCGGAAATGCATATCTCCTCCTTTTTTGACTGCTTAGGCGGGATGCGAGTCGTGTGAATCGGGAGCTTTGCCGGGTACGGTCCTAGTGTAGCCAGAGATGATCGGCATAATCAAGGCGGCCGCACTTCGGCTTGATTCCGGTCCGTTGGTGCTATACTGGCCCGCGAGAAGCTTCAGGGCTTGAAGGCGCAACCTACTGAGGAGCCAAAACGATGACTTGGGAAACCCCAGAGTTTGTCGAAGTGAAGATGGATGCCGAAATCAACTCCTATCAGGACGACTTCGGCGGCGACCGGGACACCGGCGTCTAAATCCTCCGCCCCGCACCACAGCTCGTTTTCCTAGCTCCGGTTCCCGGGTGAACGTTCTCCGGGGGCGGTGGGGTCGTCTGCGCTTCCAACATGCGTATCCGGGTGCTGGGAGCTGCCGCCGGCGGGGGCTTTCCGCAGTGGAATTGCGGCTGCCCGAACTGCCGTGACGCGCGTTCGGGCGCGCTAGCCGCCAAACCGCTCACGCAGGAGTCCGTCGCGGTCAGCGCGGACGGTGAGCGCTGGCTTCTCCTCAACGCGTCGCCCGAGATCCGCTCCCAGATCGAGAGCAATTCGATTCTGCATCCCCGCGGGCCGCGTCATTCGCCGATCGCCGCCATTTTTCTCAGCAACGGCGACCTGGATCACTGCCTCGGCCTGCTCTCGCTCCGCGAATCGCACCCGCTCGTCATCTACGCGACCGAACGTGTGCGCCTCGGATTCACCGGGGGAAACGTCCTCTACCGGACCCTTCAGCGTTTCCCCGGCCAGGTGACGTGGCGGACGCTCGAGCCGGGGCGGGAAGCGGACCTCGGTCGACTCGCGGTGGGGGTCTTGCCTGCGCCGGGGAAGCCCCCGATCCACCTGGAAGGAAGCGGAATCTCCGATCCCGGTGATAATGTCGGCTTTCTGATTCACGACCGGGGCACAGGTAAGCGTCTGGCCTACTTTTCCGCCGCCGCCGCGATCACTCCGGCTATGAGAGCCGCTTTCGATACCGCCGATTGCGTCTTTTTCGACGGCACTTTCTGGTCGAGCGACGAGCTCATCGCGCTCGGTCTCGGCGACAAGCGCGCCGAGCAGATGGCACACCTCCCGGTGGGCGGCAAGGACGGCAGCTTGGAGGCGCTGGCAGGAATGCGCGCAAGCAAACGGATCTATATACATGTCAACAACACCAACCCGCTCTTGCGTCCCCACTCCGCGGAGCGCAGACAGGTCGAAGCCGGGGGCTGGGAAATCGCCTGCGACGGCATGGAGGTAGAGTTGTGAATGCTCCAGGGCGCCCGCCGTTGCCGCGCGAGGAATTCGTCGAATGGCTGCGGCGCGAGGGCGAGGCGCGCTACCACGACCGCCACCGCTACCACGTGCTGATGCACGAGGGGAAACTCACGCGCGCGCAACTCCAGCAGTGGGTCCTCAACCGGTACTACTACCAGACGCGCATTCCCGTCAAGGATGCGATCATCGTCTCCAAGTCCGAAGATCCGGCCTTCCGCCGCATGTGGATCCGCCGCATTCAAGAGCACGACGGCGAAACGCAGGGCGAAGGGGGACTCGCGCTTTGGTTGCGGCTCGCCGAGGGCGTCGGCCTGGATCGCGATGAGGTCTCGAGTTGCCGCTCGGTCCTGCCCGGCGTGCGCTTCGCCTGCGACGCCTACGTGGACCTAGTGCGCAGCCGCAGCCTGCTCGAGGCGGTGGCATCCTCGCTCACCGAATTCTTCGCGCCCGACATCATGACCAAGCGGGTCCTGGCCTGGGAAAAACATTACCCCTGGGTGAGCCCGGAGATGCTCGCGTACTTCCGCGGACGGGTGACGCGCGCGAAGCGCGATTCGGCCGAAGCCATCGAATTTGCCGTGCAGCACGCGACCAGCTACGAGCTCCAGGAGCGTTGCGTTGCCGCTCTGATCCGCAAGACCGAGATCCTGTGGCAATTGCTCGATTGCGTTTACGCCGCCTACATCGACCCCGCGTGGGGAACGGGCGGGCCGCGGTGATTCGCGCCGACACCCGGCCGCGGATCGCTTCCAAGGCGCGCCTGCGCTACGATCGCAAGACGGACCGCACCATGCTCCTCTATCCGGAGAAAGGCCTCGTGCTCAATCCGACCGCCGCCGAGATCGCCAAGCTGTGCACGGGAGAGCATTCGGTCGCAGCCATCGTCTCGCAGCTCGCCTCCCGGTACGGCAAGAACACCGCAGAGATCGAGGGCGAGGTGATGAAGTTCTTGACGGCTCTGGCCGAGCGCGGCCTGCTGCAGGAGGCCACTTGAGCGAGACGTACCGGCCTTACACGCTGGTCGCCGAGCTGACCTATCGCTGCCCGCTGCGCTGCAGCTATTGCTCGAACCCGATCGACTGGGCGAAGCGCAAGAACGAGCTCGACACCGAGACTTGGCTGCGCGTGTTCCGCGAAGCCGAGGATTTGGGCGTAGTCGGGCTCAACCTCACCGGCGGCGAGCCGATCCTGCGCAAGGACCTGGAAGAGCTGATCGCCGGCGCGAGGAAGCTCGACCTGTACACCAACCTGATCACCAGCGGCATTCCGCTCTCGCGCGATCGGCTCGCGGAATTCCGCGCAGCGGGCCTGGACAACGTCCAGGTCTCGGTGCAGGACATCAGCGCGGATCGGTCCGACCGCGTCGCCGGCTTGCAATCCTTCGAAAAGAAACTCGAGGCGTGCGCGTGGGTGAAGGAGCTCGGGATGCCGCTCACGCTCAACGTCGTCCTCCATCGCGACAACCTCGGAAACGTCGGCGAGATCGTCGCGCTCGCCGAGCGTCTCAAGGCGGACCGTCTCGAGCTTGCCAACACCCAGTATCTCGGTTGGGCGCTCGTCAACCGGCGCGCGCTCCTGCCGACGCGAGATCAGATCGAGTCCGCCCGCAAGGTCGCGGCAGCGGCGAGGAAGCGACTCGTCGGACGGATGGAAGTGCTGTTCGTTACGCCCGACTATTACACCGACTATCCCAAGAGCTGCATGGACGGCTGGGGACGGCGGTTCATCGTCGTGAGCCCCGACGGGCTCGCCCTCCCCTGCCACGCTGCGCATACGCTTCCCGGCGTAAGATTCGACAACGTCCGCGACCGCGCTCTCGGCGCAATCTGGTCGGAGTCGACAGGGTTCAACGCGTTCCGTGGCGAAGCGTGGATGCCGGAGCCCTGCAGGAGTTGCGCCAAACGCGCGGTCGATTACGGCGGTTGCCGCTGCCAGGCCTACCACCTGGCGGGCAACGCTTCGGCTACTGATCCCACGTGCACGCTCGCACCGTCACACGGTCTCATCGAAACCGCGCGCACCGAAGCCCTCGCAGGTGAGCCGGCGACCATGCGCTACCGGTCGGTCAGGATAGCGGCGACGAGGTAAAGCGCTGCGCGGCGGCCGAAGTACAGGCTCCCGCGGTCAAAGACCGTTCAGCCGCACCACGCGATGGTGTGGCCAAGCGGCCCGGCGAGGCGGTTCATGAGCGTCCTCACGGAACATTCTCGCGGTGCCGGTCGATCCAGTAGGCCCAGGGAGCGAAGATGAGGAGGGCGATGATTCCGAAGATCGCCACCGAATTCTCGCTCGGCGGGCGCGATGCCCACGGACCCGGGATGTACAGCGCGAGCAGCAGACACACGAATCCCCACCACGCAAAGGTCCCGGAGCGATCCTTGCCCCGGGTAGCCCGGACGTAGAGCGCGATTCCCGCGGCGAACAGGAGACCCTCGACCGCGAAAGTCGCGGGTATCGACCGCCACAGACCGAGGCCTAGCTTCTCGGTCCCTCCGGGATAGAGCGGCATGTCGGGACGGTGGCTGACAAAATCGAGCAGCCAGTGGCTCGCCACCACGATCGCCACCCAGACCGATCCGCCTCGATCGCGGCTCGCGGCGAAATAGACGAGCGCGAAGGCGATAGACCACGCCAGCGTCATGAGGAGGCTGTGCGACCAGGGATAGTAGGTGAAGTCGAAGGGGTTGATCGCGGTGATTCCCGGCACGATACGGAAATGCTCGATGCCTGCGAGCACCAGCACCGGCCATACCACATCGAGGAAGGCCGCGGCGAGCACCAGCGTGCCGAGCGAGACCTTGGGCGCCTTCTTCTTTGCCGCGAAGGCTACCGCAAAGTGGCCGATGAACATCTCATCCTCCCAAGAGAGCTCTTTTCAGGTCCCTCGACACCGGGTCGTCACCGAGCCAGATCCGAAGCAGCGCGCGATAGAAATCCTCGCCGGCGATGATCTTGCCGCGGGGTTCGCCGTTCAGGACGACGCGCGTCCCCGCCCCGGGGAGCCAATCGAGGGCGATCACGTCGCCCTCCCTCGCCGATTGCAATCCGTTCATGATGGCGGCGAGCTCGCCCACGCGCTCCTTCAGGGATTCCCGCTCGGCGACGGGCGTGTTGTCGCGTATACCCTCGTCGAGCGCATCGATGAGCTGCCTTGCGCTCAGATCGCGCATCAGGCGCATCGAGACGCGCTTCGCACCGGGAAGCGCGAGGACTTCTTCGGAGCTGGTCTTCTTCTCGACGAGGTACAGGCCTGCGACGTAGACCTTGAAAAAGGCTTTGGTGCGCAAGCCCGCGCCGTTCAGCACGAGGTCGCTGGCTTCCAGGCGGATACGATCGTCGACCTTGACGCCCGCGACTTCCGCGGCAAGCGCTGGGAGGGAGAGAAAGGCGAGGAGCAGCAGTCCCCTTCGCACTAGGCGCTTTCGTAGAGGCGCGTGAGCACGAACTCCCGATGCCCCAGAGCCTCGGCCGCGGTGAGCCGCCCGTTGGCGGTGCGGAACATCATCTCCAGCAACTTGTCGCCCGCCTGGTCCATGTTGATCTCGCGCCGGGTAATGCCGGAAACGTCAACGTCGATGTGCTCTGGCATCAGGCGGACAGTCCGCGGGTTGGCGCAGATCTTGATCACCGGCAATATCGGATTGCCGATGACATTACCCTGCCCCGTCGGGAAGAAGTGCACCGCATAGCCGCTCGCCGCGCACAGCGTCACCATCTCGGCCGCTGCCGAAGACGAGTCCATGAACCACAGCCCGGGCGCGCCGGGAACCTCGGCCTTGTCGAGCACTCCGTCCACCAAGCATTTCTTGCCGATTTTCTGGATGTTCCCCAGCGCCTTTTCCTCGATGGTCGTCAGGCCGCCGGCGATATTGCCCTTGGTCGGCTGCGACTCGGACAGATCGCTCGTCTTGTGGCGATTCACTACTTCCTGATAGCGGTCGAACATGAACATGAAACGCTCGCGTACCGCGGGCGTTCTGCAGCGTTCGGCGACAAGGCGCTCGCCGCCGGTAAGCTCGGTCGTTTCCCCGAAGACCAGGGTCGCGCCGTGCGGGTACAGCTTGTCGAAGGCGTTACCCACGCAAGGGTTGGCGCCGATTCCGGATGTCGTGTCGGACTCTCCGCACTTGGTGGACACCCACAAGTCGCAGAGCGGGCGTTCCTCGCGCCGAAGCTCCGAGGCCCACTGGACGTATTCCTTCGTCTTGTGCGAGGCGCGCCGTATCGTTTCCAGGTCGCCGTTACCCTCGATGCCGAAAAAGGACACGGGCTTTCCGGTCTTCGCGATCCCGTCGGCGACGCGCTTCGCCCAGCCGTCCTCGATCCCGATCACGATTGCGGCGGCGACGTTGGGATTGGCACCGGTGCCAATCAGCGTGCGGAAATGAAGCTCCAGGTCGGCGCCGAACTGCAGGCGCCCGTACGGATGGGGGATCGCGAGCGCGCCCTTGATGTTGGCGGCCACGGCCTCGGACACGGCGTTCGACAAGTCGTCCACCGGCAGGACGATCACGTGGTTGCGCACGCCGACGCGGCCGTTCTCGCGCCTGTAGCCTTGAAACGTCGCGTTTTTCAGATCCATGGCCGTCCTCACCAGCGTTTGGTCTTGATGTTGTGGACGTGCGCGTGTTCGCCCACTTTGATCGGCGCGACAGCCCGGCCGATGTCGACGCCGTACTTGATCACCGTATCGTTCGCAGCGAGCGCGCGGATGGCGAGCTTGTGGCCGATGGGTATGTCACTCTGCGCGCGGACTTTGATCTCGCGGTCCTGATCCATGATCCAGCCCGTGAGCTCCTGGCTGGTATTTACCCCTTCGACGACGACCACACCTACCGAGTCGCCCTCGTCGTGCACAACGAAATGAATCATGGACTCTCCGCCTGAATCCGCTAGCGACAAAGCAGGTTGCCGACGCTGTAGTCGACCGGCTTGGTGCAATCCTGGGCGTTGACTTGGCGCGATGGGTCGGGTTTCGGCGCGGGATACACGCGCGTCTTGCCGTCCGAACCCGAAGTGTAGTAGTCGACCGCGTCGGAGGCCATTGCGCCGGCGACGATTGCCGTCGCGACGGGAGCGGCGCAACCGGTCAAGCCCGCCACGCTCAGGGCGATCAAGGAAGTAAGTCCGCGCACGGCGTTGAGGCTAGCACGCGCCGTTGCGCTTGGCTAGAATCCAAGTCTTCCCCGCGGGCCAGGCCCGCCGGAGTTTCCGCCATGAACAAGCCCGTCGAATCGCTGCCGGCCGAAAAGCTCGAATATCTCAAGCGCCGCACCGACAAGTACTTCACCAAGTCGCGAAGCATCGTCGAGAAGTTCGGAGACCGCACAGTCACCTACGGCGTATTCTTGCGGCGCGGCGTGATCTGCGCGGTCAACCCCGCGATCGACATCCTGCGCACGCACTACCCGGTCACGGTCGCGCCGCTCAAGATAACCCGCCTCTACGAAGAAGGAGCCTTTGTTCCCGATCAGAAAGCGATCTTCACCTATACCGGGTCCTTCGCCGCGCTCGTGGAGCTCGAAACGCTGATCCTGCAGCGGGTCGGGGTCGCTTGCGTCTCGGCGTACAACGCGTACAAGATGTCGATGAACCTCAAGAAAGTCGCGTTCATCGACATGCACGCCCGCCACTCTCCGGGAGACGACTTGTCGCTGCTCGCGGCCTACGGCGCCTCCGTTGGAAGCCGCATGGCAAAGCTGGGAGGCGCACTCGGGTTCATCGGCTCCTCGCAGGACCTCACGGCGCATTTCTACGGGCAGGCGGCCGGGATCGGCACGATGCCGCACGGAATCATCGGCTATGCGGGTTCGACCCTGCGCGCCGCGCAGATGTACGTCGAGACGCTTCCCCAGGACAACCTTACCGTGCTGATCGACTATTTCGCCAGAGAATATTCCGATGCGCTCGAGGTATGCCGCTGGTGGTACAACGAATACCTTCCGCGCGACGAGACGGGGGCGCGCGCACTAGCGCTGAGGATCGATACCCACGGCGAACGGTACGCCGAAGGGCTCGACTACGAGAAGTCCGTCGACATCCTGGTGAATTGGCTGCACGTGCCCAACGAGTACGAGGCGGTACGCAACGTCATGGGCGAGGAAGCATTCGATGCCGATAGCCTGAACATCGTCAAGGACCGCGTGCGCAAGGTGCTGTTCGGCACCGGCGTATCGGTCGCGTCGGTGATCCAGCTGCGGCAGACGCTGGACAGGCAGGGTTTCAACGCGGCCAAGATCGTCGCCTCGTCGGGCTTCAACCTGTTCAAGTGCAAGATGTTCGCCAATGCTCGCGCCCCCCTGGACGTCGTCGGTACCGGCTCGTTCATTCCGGAGAATTTTCCGGATACGTTCGCCACCGCAGACATCTACATGTATGAGGGCAAGCCCGGAATCAAGGTGGGCCGCGAGAAACTGTTCCAAGGCCTGAAACCCTAGCCTGCATGCTGTTTCCCACGACTCTCGTCGGGAGCTACCCGCAGCCCGAGTGGCTGATTGACAGGAAGAAGCTCTCCGGGCGATTTCCTCCGCGCGTTCGCGCGAAGGAACTGTGGCGCGTTGCCGAGCCTTTTCTCGCCGAGGCGCAGGATGACGCAACGCTCCTTGCGATACGGGCGCAGGAGCAGGCGGGCCTGGACATCATCACCGACGGCGAAATCCGCCGCGAAAGCTACTCCAACCGCTTCGCAACGGCTCTGGATGGGGTGGACATCGACAACCCGGGCTCGGCGCTCGATCGGTCCGGTCACCCCAATCCAGTGCCACGTATCGTCGGGAAGATCCGCCGCCGGCATTCCGTGGAAGTCGCCGACCTCGAGTTCCTGCGCGCGCACACGCACCGCAAGATCAAGATGACGGTTCCGGGCCCGTTCACCATGTCGCAGCAGGCGCAAAACGATTTCTACACGTCCGACGAGGACGCCGCGATGGACTACGCGGTCGCGGTGAACGAGGAGATTCGCGACTTGTTCAGCGCCGGCGCGGACATCGTGCAGATCGACGAGCCCTACATGCAGGCGCGTCCGGAGAAAGCGAGGGCGTACGGACTGAAGGCCCTGAACCGGGCGCTGGAGGGAGTGCATGGCACGACTGCGGTGCACATCTGCTTCGGATACGCCGCGGTGATCCACAAGCGACCGTCCGGATATTCGTTCCTGGGCGAGCTCGCGGGCTGCTCCTGCGGTCAAGTATCGATCGAGACAGCGCAGTCCAACCTCGAATGCTCGGTGCTCAGGTCCCTTCCCGGAAAGAAGATCATCCTGGGGGTGATCGACCTGAACGACATGACGGTCGAAACGCCGGAGAAGGTGGCAGCGCGCATCCGCCGCGCCCTCCCCTACGCGCATCCCGAGGACATCATCGTCGCTCCCGATTGCGGCATGAAATACCTGCCCCGGGAAGTCGCGTTCGGGAAAATGAGAGCCCTGGTCGAAGGCGCGAAGATCGTCCGGGCCGAGGCCGAAGGAGCGCCCTAACGGTCAAAGGTGTTGGCCGGCCCCTAAAGCAGTCCAAAAGCAGGACGAATGTCCGCCCTTAGTTCTCCTAAGAACCAAGGACATACGGCCACAAATCAATTTACAAAGTTAATATTTTGGTCTATCATGTTGGGTCCCAAAGGGTAATCATCGCAAAGGCAAACCCTGAGGGTCGCGTGAGCGGTGCTTTTTGTCGGTGGGAGCCGTAAATCCGCCCGAGGGGGCCCTATTTCCTTGTACCCCCTTCGGCGTTTCGTGTGGAATAGCGCGTTCGTAGGGGGGAGTCATGAGAAGTCAAAGCAGAGCCATCGTTGCGGCCCTATTTATGGTCGCTGGGGCGCTTGCAGGCTGCTCGAGCGACACCACGACCACTTCTTCGTGCGGCCTCGGACCAGGCTGTGCCACCGGCGGCACTTTGGGTGGCGGCACCACCACCGGCGGGACGACTACGGGCGGCACGACCACCGGTGGGACGACCACCGGCGGGACGACCACGGGTGGGACGACCACTGGCGGCACGACCACTGGCGGCACGACCACTGGCGGGACCACCAACCCGGCCGGAGGAATCGCCTTCGTTTCCGCCACCCCCGCGGCGATCGGCGTTCAAGGTTCGGGCCAGCCCACCACATCGGCGGTGGTTTTCAAGGTCACCGACGCTGCCGGCGCTGCCGCCCCCGGCGCCATCGTCAACTTCGTCATGTCGGGCCCCAGCGGAGGAACGTACATCGGCACGCCGAACGACGGCACCCCGACGACCGCGAGCGGAGTTACGGACGGGAGCGGCAACGTCACGGTGATCCTGAACAGCGGGAACGTGGCGGGTCCGGTCACCATATCCGCGACGGTGTCGGCGGGCGCCGCGAGCTTTTCTGCTTCGTCCTCGGTAATATCGATCGGCGGCGCAGTGCCCTCTGCAAGTCACCTGAGCCTCTCCGCCTCGGTACTCAACTTGCCAGGGCTGGTACGCATCGATAACATCCAGAGCAAGGTGCTCGTGCTGGTGGCAGATCGCTTCACCAACGCAACCATTCTTGCCGGAACGGTTGTGTCTTTCTACACGGAAGCGGGCGCTGTCGGAGCCAGCACGGTTCTCGACAATACGGGGGCCGGGACTGTGCAACTCCGCACGCAGCTTCCCATTCCGATCGACACTGCTCCCCTGGGCGCGCCCAACCCCGAGGACGGCCTGTCCAGGCTGATCGCGGTGGTGCGCGGCGAGGAGGCGTTCACCGATGTGAACGGCAACGGGGTCTTCGATCTCGGCGAGCCCTTCGTGGATGCGGCCAGCGAGCCCTTCATCGACGCCAACGACAACGGCGTCTGGGATCCGGGCGAGTTCTACGTCGACACCAACGGGAATGGAGTGTTCGACGGACCGAACGGGGTGTGGGACGGCCCGGGCTGCCCGCAGGCCGGCTGCATTACGAGCCCGACCATTTGGACCTCCATGAACATCCTGTTCACCAGCAACCCGGCGAACTGCTCGATCTCGCCGTCCACGTTCGGCCCGCTCGCGAAAGGAGGCCTGCAGTCGTTCACGTTCACGATGAGCGACTTCAACGGGAATCCGCCGATCGCCGGCACCAGCGTTTCGTTCGCCACGACCAACGGGTCGCTCACGGGCGCGACGGGCTTCACCGTGCCGGATACGAACGTTGCGGGCCCCTACACGGTAAGCTTCAACTTGAGCAACACGAATGCAGGGGCCGCGGTCGGGGCTACGGTTTCGGCGACCGTTACGCCAAGTCCGGGAGAAACGGTCCAGGCGACGTGCAATCCCACTAGCACGGGCACCCTGAACTAGCCGACGGGCAACCCGCGGTCACCGAAACGCGTCTCGAGCCGGCCCCTGCGACAGGGCCGGTTCTGTTTTCAGGCGGCGTGCAGCCGGCGGAACCCCGCGTCCAAGTCCGAAATCAGATCCTCGACGTTCTCCAGACCGGCGTGGATCCGGAAGGAGGGGCCCTTGTGCGGCCAGCGCGTGGCCGTGCGCATCTCTCCGGGGTCGAAGGGAACGATCAGGCTTTCGAATCCGCCCCAGGACGATCCGATCCCGAACAGCTCCAAGCCGTCGATCATCGCGCACAGGGCCCGATCGCTGATCCCCTCCTTGAGAACGACGCTGAAAAGGCCGGAGGCACCGCTGAAATCGCGCTTCCAGATCGCGTGTCCCGGATCCCCGGGGAGCGCAGGGTAAAGCACGCGCTCGACCTCGGGCCGGCGTACGATCCATTCGGCCAGCGCAAGCCCCGCCGCCCAATGCTGTTTCAGCCGCACAGCCAGCGTGCGCAGGCCCCGCTGCCCCAGATAGATATCGTCCGGCCCTGCGGTTTGGCCGAGCTCATACGTCGAGGCCTTCAGCTTCTGCCACGCGTGCTTTGCGCAGGTGACCGCACCGAGCATGGCGTCGGAGTGGCCGACGATGTATTTGGTCGCCGATTGCACCGACACGTCGATGCCGTGGACAAAAGGCTTGAAATAGAGCGGAGTCGCCCAGGTATTGTCGGCGATCACCGTGATCCCGCGACGACGCGCAAGCTCGCCGATGGCCGGCGTGTCCTGCATCTCGAAAGTGAGCGAACCCGGCGACTCGAGATAGACCACCCGGGTTTCAGGCCGCATCAGCGAATCTATCGATGAACCCGCCAGCGGATCGAAGAAGGTCGTGCTCACTCCGAATCGAGCGAGGAATCCCTTGGCGAAATTGCGCGTGGGACCGTAGACGCTGTCGCTCATGAGGACATGGTCTCCCGAGGACAGATACGCGAGCAACGCTCCAGCACAGGCGGCGAGCCCGGAGGGATAGAGCAGCGTCCGATGCCCCCCCTCGAGGACAGCGATAGCTTCCCGCAGGGCTTCGGTCGTGGGCGTGCCGTAGCGCCCATAGAAAGTGCCCGGCTGCTCGAGCAGCCAGTCCTTTCGCCTGCGGCGGAATTCCTCGACAGTCGGCGAAAGGATTGTCGAAGCGTGGTACACGGGAGGATTTACGGCGCCATGATGCCGCTCTGGGTGAAGTCCGGAATGGACGATGGTCGTCTCTTCGTGCATGAGGCCCTCTCTCGACGTCTGGACAGGCGGATGCGGCTATTCTGACAGCAACGGGACGCCATGTAGTCCAACGTACAATGGCGGTCGCTTTTGGGGGGCAGAGCACTTCGTGATTCCGGCAACTCACACCGTTAGGGCCATCGCTCGGCTCGCCTGGCCTGTTCTCGTCGCTCAGCTCGCGGTCATCGCGAGCGGGGTGCTGGACACGGTAATGGCGGGCCGTTACAGCGCGGTCGATCTCGCCGCAGTCGGGATAGGCGCGAGCATCTACTTCAGCGTCTTCATCGGTTTGATGGGTGTCGTGCAGGCTCTCTCTCCCATCGCGGGCCAGCTGTTCGGCGGGAAGCACTACGAGCGAATCGGGGAGGAGACGCGGCAGACTGCTTGGCTCGCGCTCGCGCTGTCTGCGCTCGGGGTACTTCTGCTCGCCTTCCCCGAGCCGTTCTTGAGGTTGTCGGGAGCGCCTCCCGAGGTCGAGGTGCGGACCCGGGCCTACCTGCAGGGTATCGCCTGGGCCCTGCCCGCTATGCTGCAGTTTCGCGTTTTCTTCGCTCTCACGACCGCGGTGTCGCGCCCGCGCGCCGTCATGGCGATCAACCTAGTCTACTTTGTCACCAAGATCCCACTGAACGCCCTGTTCATCTACGGTGCGCTCGGCGCGCCCGAACTGGGTGGGCCCGGCTGCGCCGTCGCGACCGCGATCTCGAGCTGGCTTGTCGTCGCCCTTGCCTGGATCTATTGCGCCCGACATCCTTTCTACGAGCCGTTTCGCGTGTTTGACCGGTGGTCATGGCCGGACCCGGGTATTCTCTGGAACCACCTCAAGCTGGGTGTCCCGATGGGGCTCGCCCTCTTCGTGGAGGTCACGTCGTTCACCTTCATGGCGATATTCCTCGCCCGCCTCGGGGCTGCAACCTCGGCGGGACATCAGATCGCGTCGAACGTCACCGCGGTCTTCTACATGTTCGGGCTCGCGGTAGGGAACGCGACCGGAGTGCTCATTGCTCAAGCGGTCGGGGCCCGCGACCTCGTGCGGGCGCGGCATACCGGATTCACCGGAATGCGCATGATGCTCGGCGTTTCCGTCTGCGCCGGCGCGCTGATCTCCCTATCCGCACCGCATATCGTCGCTCTCTATTCGTACGACCCGAATGTGCGGGCGCTCGCCAGCAGGCTGTTGCTTTACGTTGCGCTCTTCCAGATCTTCGATACGGCGCAAGTCGTGATCGTGAACGCGCTGCGAGGCTACAGGATCACATTCATCCCCATGCTGGTCTACACCATCGCCCTGTGGGGGATCGGACTGGGAGGAGGCTACGCATTGGGCCTGGAGGAAATTCCGGTCGCGAGCGTGATCGGGCTCACGACGCCCATGGGGGCGGCCGGGTTCTGGCTCGCTGGAGTCGCAAGCCTCGTCGTTGCAAGCTCTATCCTGCTCGCCTACTTTGCGCGGGCCAGCGCTTCGCCGCCTGCTTCCGGTTCCGCCGGCCTAGACCCCGGGACGGGCGAGGGCGGGCAAAGCGGGGGCGGCAGCCGCGGCACGTCCTGAATCAGGCCGGGCGCCGCTTCTGGCTTGCGCCTCGGTCAGCGCCGCGATATCGCCGGAGATTTCGCCGCCTTCCTCGATCGTAAGCTTGCCGTAGCGGATCTTCCCGGACACCTTTCCCGTGGCGCAGACCAGCAGGTGCTTGCGCACGGTCAGCTCGCCCTCGAGGCATCCGCGGATCTCCGCCATGTCGACTCCCGCCTTCCCGGCGAACACGCCCCTCTCCGAGATCTGGATGACGCGGCTGTCCATCGAGGCTTCTACACGCCCCTCGACGATCAGCGTATCGCAGTCGGTAATCTCGGCGCCCTTCAACTTGATGTCGGGACCGACGATGAGCTTGCTCGGGGTACTGTCCTCGGAACGCACGGGCTTGGTCTCCTCGCGCTGGATCGGCGGGACCGGCTTGGCCGGCTCTATCTTGAATGCGTCCGGCCTTGCGGCGTCGGCACCCGGGGGGGACAGGGCCTCCTGCAGACGGCTGTACGGCGATTGAACCCGCGGGGATTGCGGAAGGTCTCGCTTGCGAAAGTTGTCCAACACAAATTACTCCTCTCGTTCTGTGGGTGATCGGCCGCCGCGGAAGAGCCCGCGGGCCCGGATCGAGTTCGCGACTAGCAACGTGCATGCCACGCGCAACTTGCGTTCAAAATCATTCGATTGATCCGGAGCGATCGTCGGACGCGGGGCAGTCGCGTCGCCTGCGAGCGACGCGACCTCGAGGCGCTTCGCTCAAGCGGCTGTTTGCAATGAGAATGGCCAGTCGGGACCCGGCGACAGACATGACGCGCCGTGTCAGCGCGCCAAGCGAAAACTGCTACATCACGCTGCCTTCCGCCGCCGGGTCTTGGCCGGGTTTCACGAACTTCAGCGCGAATTCGTCCACCGGCGTCTGCGGCCGGAACACGACCGTGTCGCGCAGGTCTCCGGGATTACGCAGGAAATTCCCTTCCTCGACCAACTTGAACCCTGCCGCTTCGATTTCCCTGCGCAACGTGGACTCCTCGATCCGATGCAGGGTCTTCGCCACGCCGGTCCCCGCCCCCGGCTGCGCGGAGTGGTCGGTCACCACGAGTACCCCGCCCGGTTTCAACGCGTCGAACAGTGCCCGATTCATCTTCGCCCGGTCCACCGGCATGAACGCAGTGTCGTGATACGCGAAGAAGAAGGTTACGAGGTCGAGCTGACGCGCATCGGGCGGAACCGGATCGTCGTAGTCGCGCGGTACCCGGACCACGTTGCGCATCGCCGGGCTCCTGGCGCGCTCTTCGAACCGTTCCCGCGCCCGCGGAGACCCGGCCGGCGACTCCTGCGCGTAGACCTTCCCGCGCGGGCCGACGGCCCTGGCGAGAAGCTCCGTCGAGTACCCCGCGCCCGCGCCCATGTCGAGCACTCTCATGCCTTCACGTACCCCGGTGAAGGCAAGCAGGAGCTCCGGCTTGCGCCTTACGTCCGTCTGCCGGTCGGCCTCGGAGCGATCGGGGCTCGCCACGATGGCGTGGAAGTCGGGGCGACCGCCGCTCGTCACCGTCGCGCAGCCCGCGAACACAAATATTGAGAGAAAAGCGATCCGGTGGAACTTGCTCACGATGCTCCTTTGGTCTTGGTCAGCGTCCTTCGAATTTGGGCGCGCGTTTCTCGTCGAACGCGCGCAAGCCTTCTCTGCGGTCTTCAGTCCCCACGAGGCGCTCGTAGGCTTCAATCTCGAGCTCCATCCCCGATTCGAGGTCGCGGCGCAGGCCCTGGTGGATCGCGTGCTTCGCCTGCCGCACGGCAAGAGGAGCCAGGGAGGCTACGCGCTCGGCAACTTGCAGGGCTTCCTGGACGACCGTCGCGGGGTCGCACAGCCTGTTGACCAGCCCCCAGGCGAGGGCTTCTTCAGCCGAGAAAGGACGCGCCGACAGGATCAGCTCCTTGGCGCGTCGCTCGCCCACGACACGGGGCAAGGTCTGCGTGCCGCCGCCACCGGGCATTATTCCGAGCGCGACCTCGGTGAGCGCAAACCTCGCCGTGGTGGAGGCGTAGGCAAAATCGCAATGCAGGACGAGCTCCAGTCCGCCCGCGTAAGCGGCTCCATTGACCGCGGCGACCACCGGGATCGGGCAATCGCGCACGGCGCGAAACATGCGCTCGAAGACCTGATGCTGCAAGCGCCATTGCTCGTCGCTGAACGCCCTGCGCTCCTTCAGATCGGCCCCGGCGCAGAACGCCTTTTCTCCCGCCCCCGTGATGACCACGCAGCGGTACGGCTGTTCGGCCCGGAAGCCTTCGAAAAGTTCACACAACTCGATCGCGGCCTGCGTGTTGAACGCGTTGGCGACCGCCGGACGATCGAGCGTCGCCAGAAGCGTGCCGTTCGGCCTGTGCTCGACCCGGAGCGTCTCGCGCGTCCTGTCCATGTTCCCCCGCCCCGGGGCGGCCTGCGGCGGGAGGTCGGCCGCTCTAGTTGGCCGGCTTCACGCCGTCCTTGCTCACCGAGACGGCCGGAGCCGACAAGGTCCCGTCGGCTGCAACCTGCGCTCCGATGACGACATAGGCTCCCGGCACGACCATGGAGTGGTCGCCCGGCAAAGCGACGAAGATGGGCGCGTTCTGCGGAACGTGCACCTTCTGGCTCCCGCCCTTGTATTCCAGCGTCAGATCGCGGCCGTTCGATGTCGTGACCGTACCGGCCACGATGGCGTTGGTCATCAGGGAACCCGGCTCGAGATCCCAAGGCATGTGCCCTTCGGGAACCTGGCCGCGGCGGTCGGGGGTAAACACCTGAACCGAGATCGCCTCGAGCGTGCCGTCGGCGCGTTTTCTGGACGCCGGGCCGACGAAATCACCGGGCTTGATGTCTGCCAGGGTCAGCGCCTTGGCGTAGCGCACGCCGAAATCCGGCTTTAGGTTGATCTTCAGGTTGCTCCCGTCGCGCGACTTGACCGACAGGACGTTGCCGTCGAGAGCAGTAACGGTGCCGCGGACAAACACGCGCTTTTGGGCATGCACTGCCGTGCTCGCAAGCGCTAGCGCTCCGGCGATGAAAAGAACTGCGGACTTCTTCATGGTCTTGAATCCTCCTTGAGTGGCCGGTATCAGCCTGCCCGCCCCATCCGGGGGGACGATTGGGTTAACGCGATCTGCCCCTCCGCCATTCCGGGGCACCGCAACTATTCTGACAGATGCGGGGCCGGTCGTCCGTCGCCGGGCTAGAGATTCAGCAGCCGCCGTGCGTTTTCGTCCACTATGCTCCGCTTCGCCGTGTCGTCGAGCCGCGGATGCGCGGTCACGATTTCGACCGGCTTCTCGTAGGCGATGGGAAAGCAGTAGTCGCTGCCCATGAGGACCCGGTCGGCGCCGATCACTTGCACCAAGTAAGTCAGCACGTGGTCTGAGTAGCCGACCGTATCGTAGTAGAAGCGGCGGAGGTAGTCGACCGGCGCGTGCTTGGTGTGTTTCAGGTCGGCGCGCTTCTCCCAGCCCCGGTTGAGGCGTCCCACCAACCACGGGAATGCCCCCCCCGAGTGGGGAAGGCAGACGACGAGCTTCGGAAGGCGATCGAGGACGCCGCCGAAGATCAGGTGGGCGGCGGCAATCGCCGATTCGAAGGGGTTGCCCAGAAGGTTGGTCAGGTAGTAGCTGCTCAGGCGCTGGTGTCCGATCACCTCCACCGGATGCAGAAAGAGGGGAAGACCGCTCGCCTCGATGCGCTCGAAAACGGGCAGAAACGCCTGGTCGGAGAGGTCCTTCCCGAGCACCTGGGTCGCGACGTAGAACCCGCGGATGCCAGGCAGTCCCGCAGCGCGTTCAACCTCCCTGATCGCGAGGTCCGGCTCGTGCATCGGCAAGGTGGCCAAGCCGACCAAACGTTTCGGGTTGCTTTCGTGCGCCCGCGCGAGCGCATCGTTATAGGTCTCGCTGACGCGCTGTCCCAGGCTTCCCTTCGCCCAGTACACCATCGGCTGGGAAAGCGACAGCGCCTGGACTTCGACGCCCTGCTCGTCCATCGCGTGCAGCCTCGTGTCCAGATCGATGAACTTGGGGCCGACCGGGCCGGTCACCAAGTGTCCGTGCTTGAACTGCGGTCCTTTGCCTTCGATGATCTTGTATTCGAACCCGTGGCTAGGCCCGTGCTTCTCGATCAGATCGAGGAAACTCTGCGGAAAGTAGTGCGAGTGAACGTCGATTGCGCGATGCGCGTGCCGGCTCATGCGACTCCCTTTTTTGTTCTGATTTTACCGCGCCGAACAGCGCCGCACCTATAATTCTCGTACGCCGTATCAGGGGAACCGGGAATGGAAGAGCGCATCAGCTTCACGTCCGAAGGGCTAAGGCTCTCCGGCATCCTTCACCTTCCGGAGGCGCGCGGCAAGCGGCGGGCGGCCTTTCTGGTCCTGCACGGATTCGGGAGCAACAAGGACGGGGGCGGCGGGAAAGCGGTGGCCGGCCTGCTGAGCGGCCTGGGCTACGCGGCCCTGCGCTTCGATTTTCGCGGTTGCGGCGAGAGCGAGGGGGAACGCGGGCGCGTCATCTGCATGGAGCAAGTCAAAGACACGCGAAACGCGCTGTCGTTTCTCGCGAGCCGCGCCGAGATCCATCCGCAGCGCATCGGCGTGATCGGACAGAGCTTCGGCGCTGCGGTCGCGGTCTACTCGGCGGGCGTGGATTGCCGCGTTGCGGCGTGTATCTCGTCGGGCGGCTGGGGCGATGGCGCGAAGAAGTTCCGCAGGCAGCACGCCTCGCCCAGAGCCTGGGCGAAATTCGGCAAGATGATGAAGGAGGGACGGCGCCGCCGGCGCTCCGGTGAATCCCTGATGGTGCCGCGTTATGACATTGTTCCCATCCCGCCGCGCCTGCGCGGCAACCTCGCGCCGGGTTCGATCATGGAGTTTCCTTTCGACGTCGTCGAGAGCATGTACGCATTCAATGCCAACGACGTTGTGGGGAGAATCGCGCCCAGGCCGCTGCTCCTGCTGCATTCGGCGAGCGACTCCGTGACGCCCACCGAGCAATCCGTCGAGCTCTTCGCTCGCGCCGGAAAGCCTACCGATCTCCACCTGATCGCCGACGTCGATCATTTCATGTTCTCTGAAGGCAACACGCTGGTGCTCGAGCTCACGCGCAATTGGCTCGACAAGCACTTCCCCGCGGAAGTCTGAAAGGGCGCATGACCGCGCCCCGAGGCCGCGCCGAGCGCGCGAGGGAGACCGTGACGGCCGAGGCCCTGACGCGCTTTTCGACCGACGTCTTTTCGCGCGCCGGCCTGGAACGGTCCGACGCGGCGATCGTGGCCGAGGTCCTCGTCTGGGCGAACTTGCGCGGCATCGACACGCACGGCGTGCTGCGCATACCGCGCTACGTCGAGCTGATCGAGAGCGGCGACATGAATCCCCGTCCTGCGATCCGCATTCGAACTGAAACCCCCGCTGCGGTCCTCGTCGAGGCCGACCGCGCGGCGGGTCCGGTGGCGATGATGCGCGGCGTCGCCGAGGCGGTGCGCAAGGCTCGCGACGCCGGCGTCGGCCTCGCTCTGGTGCGCGCCACCACGCATACCGCCGCGCTCGGATACTACACGCTGAAGATCGCCGGGGAAGGAATGGCCGGAATCGCGCTCGCAGGTTCCTGGCCCAACGTGATCTACCACGGCGCACGCGCCGCCGGCGTGTCCACCAGCCCGATCTCGATCGCTGTTCCGGGCGGCGCGCCCGTGGTTCTGGACATGGCGACCAGCCTGGTCTCGATGGGCAAGCTGAATCAGGCGAAGAAGGCCGGGAAACCCATCCCGGAAGGATGGGCTCTCGACGCAAAGGGCAATCCGACGACCGATCCGGAGGCGGCGCAGACGCCGCTGCCCATGGGCGGCGCCAAGGGCTCGGGCCTGTCCTTCATGGTCGAATGCCTTGCCAGCCTCATCACGTCCAATCCTCTGCTCGCGGAATCGCTGGAAGGCACGCCGGCGGGCGCGCGGCACCGACAGAACGGTTTCGTGATGGCGATCGATCTCGCGCCGTTCGGCGATCTGGCGCACTTCAGGCACGAGGTTGACCGTCTGGTCAAGGTACTGAAGGCCCTGCCGCGCGCCGGGAGCACCGAGGAGATCCTCGTGCCCGGCGAGCGTGGTGCCCGAACCCTGCGCGAGCGCAGCCGAGAGGGCATCCCGCTTCCGCCCGCAGTGCGCGAAGAGCTCCGCGCGTTGGCGGAAAAACTGGGCGTGGCGATGTTCTCTTCCTCGCGTTGATATACTGCGTGCCCCGAAAGCAAAGGACCATGGAGAAAAGAACCAAGCCCGAGAAGAGCGCAAGCGCCGCAGCGCGCGGGTACCCCGATCTGCACGAGCACTTGGAGGCGTTGGACCGCGCCGGGCTGCTCGTCATCGTCGACCGGCAGATCAACAAGGACACCGAAATGCACCCCTTGGTGCGGTGGCAGTTCCGCGGCGGCATCGAGGAGCCCGACCGGAAGGCCTTCCTTTTCAACCGGGTGGTCGACAGCAAGAAGCGGAAGTACGACATCCCCGTCGTCGTCGGCGCGCTCGCCGCGAGCCGCGAGATCTACCGGATCGGCATGGGCTGCCCGCTCGACAAGATCAACGAGACCTGGATGCGGGCCGTGGCGAAGCCCATCGCGCCGCGGATCGTCGAGCGAGCGCCGTGCCACGAAATCGTCATCGAGGGAGACGAGCTCGACAAGCCCGGCAAGGGCCTTGATTCGCTGCCGATCCCGATCTCGACGCCGGGCTGGGACATCGCCCCTTTTACGACGCTGTCGCAGTACATCACCAAGGATCCCGACAGCGGCGTGCAGAACATGGGCATCTACCGGGGGCAGGTCAAGGCGCAGCGGCGCCTGGGCATGAATCCCTCCCTGGAGCTGAGGCCGGGCATATACGCGCATTGGGAGAAGATGAGGGCGCGAGGAAAGAAGCTGCCCGCCGCGGTCATTCTGGGCGCACCGCCCTGCGTCGCGTTCACCTCCGCGCAAAAGGTGCCCGAGTCGCTCGACGAGCTCCACGTCGCCGGCGGCCTCGTAGGCTCGCCGATCAACGTGGTGAAAGCGAGGACGGTCGACCTGCTCGTGCCCGCGGAGGCCGAAATCGTGGTCGAGGGCTACATCGACACCGAGTACCTCGAACCCGAGGCGCCCTTCGGGGAGTCGCACGGCCACGTGAACCTGCAGGAGTACAACGCGTTCATGGAGGTGACCTGCATCACCCGGCGCAAGGACGCCATCCTCACCTCGATCATCTCGCAGGTAACGCCTAGCGAATCGAGCCTCATCAAGCGCGTGGCGCTCGAGCCGCTCTTCACCCAACACCTGCGCGGCACGCTCGGCATCCTGGGTGTGAAGCGCGTGTCGATGCACGAACCGCTCACCAACCTGCGGAAAGTCGTGGTGATCGTGATGGACCGCAAGACCCCCCCCACCGAGGTGTGGCGCGCTCTCTACGGCGCGGCTTCGTGGAACCGCGCCGCGGGCAAGTACGTCGTCGCGGTCAACGAGGATATCGACCCGGACAACGCCGATGCCCTCCTGTGGGCGATGTCGTACCGGGCCAACCCTGCGCTCGACCTGCAGATACTGCGCCACCGCGACCAAGGACACGGTCCGCGGAGCAAGCGCAACGGCGGCGAAGATGCCTCGGTGCTGATCGACGCGACGATGAAGGAGGATTTCCCGCCGATCTCGCTGCCGAAACGCGAATACATGGAGCATGCGAAGGCGATCTGGGACGAGCTCGGGTTGCCGAAGCTCAAACCCGAGGCACCGTGGTTCGGGTATTCGCTCGGCGAGTGGTCAGACGATCTGGAGCGCGCGGCCGAGCTCGCGGTGAAGGGAGACTATTTCGAAACGGGGAAGACGCTCGTCAAGCGACGGCGCAAAGACGTCAAAATGAACACCGAAGTGCGCGACGTCGACGCGCCGAAGAAAGCATAGCCAGTCGCAAGCGCGTGGTGCCGGGCAGAGGATTCGAACCCCCGACCGTCGCATTACAAATGCGCTGCTCTACCAGCTGAGCTAGCCCGGCGCCGCGACCATTATACGGCGGCGCCGCGGCCTACTTGATCCGCCTCAGTGCCGGCCGGCTCCCGGGTCTGGGAGGATCGTTCGGGTCTGGCATGGCGGCCCCGGCTTCGCGCGCGCCTTCCTCGCCCGCGTCCTCGCGGCCGAACGACATGCCGTGCCCGGTTTCGCGGGCGTAGATGGCCGTGACCGCCTTGACGGGAATGACGAGATCCTTCGCGACTCCCGAAAACCGGGTAGAGCACTCGATGACCTCGTTGCCCATCTTCAAACGGTTAGCGGCGAGCGGACCGATGTTGAGGACGATCTGCCCGTCTCGCACGTGCTCCGCCGGAACGCGAGTCTGGGCGTCGACCGCCACAGAAATCTGCGGCGTATAACCGTTGTCGACGCACCATTCATACACCGCGCGCAGCAGGTACGGCTTGGTCGACGTGGGCTCGCCCGCGGACGTCATTTGCGCATCACTTTTTCCGACGGCGTCAGCGCTTCGATGAACGCCGGCCGGGAGAACAGGCGCTCGGCATACTTCATGAGGGGCGCTCCCGCCTTCGGCAGGGATATTCCGTAGTAGTCGAGGCGCCACAGCAGGGGGCTGATCGCGACGTCGAGCATGGAGAATTCGTCCCCGAGCATGTATTTCTGCTTGGTGAAGACCGGCGCCATCTGGGTGAGCTGATCTGCGACGTGCTGCCGCGCGCGATCCTGCTGCTTCTGGTTGCCGTTTTCCAGCGTCTCGATATGGTCGAAGAGTTCCTTCTCGAACTGGAACAGGAACAGCCGCGCACGCGCGCGCATCACCGGATCCGCGGGCATGAGTTGGGGGTGCGGAAAACGTTCGTCGATGTATTCGTTGATGATGTTGGCTTCGTAGAGGATGAGATCGCGCTCGACCAGCACGGGCAGCCTGTTGTACGGATTCATCACCGCGATGTCTTCCGGCTTGTTGTACATGTCGACATCGATGATCTGAAAATCCATCCCTTTCTCGTACAGCACGATGCGGCACCGCTGCGAGAACGGATCGGTGGTTCCTGAGTAGAGGTTCATCATATTGGCTTACCCGTTCGGGCGGTTGCAGATGAAAAAGGCGCGGACGCCCCGCGCCCGCGCCCCGGGGACGGCGTTCCCTTTAGTGCACGTCCTTCCAGAATTCCTTGTAAAGGAGGTACGCAAACACGAGCAGCACCAGCAGCACGAGCAGGACGACGTACCCGGCCTGCTTGCGCTCCAGCTGATTCGGCTCGGACATCCAGGTCATGAAATTCACGAGATCCCGCACCAGGATGTCGTAGTCGCGCTGCGAAAGCGCCCCCGGGACCTCGGTCTTGATCGTCTTCAGGACGAAGCGTTCCCCGTCCTTGCCCGCCTGTTCCGGCGTGAGGACGTCGATCTTCCATGCGCTCGTCTGCTGCCGGGCGATCCCTTCGGCGTGTTCCAGGTCCTTGAACTTCCGCTCGACCTGCACCTGCTGTCCTGACAGCGTCCACAGCACGTTCGGCATGGCTACCCGGTCGTAGACCATGTTGTTCCAGCCCGTCGCGGACTCCTTGTCCCGGTAGAAGCTGCGCAGATACGTATACAGCCAGTCCGCTCCGCGCGCGCGGGCGATCACCGACAGGTCCGGAGGAGCCGTGCCGAGCCACTCCTTGGCCTCCTTCTTGGTCAGAGCGACGTTCATGAGCTCGCCGATCTTGTCGGCGGTAAACAGCAGGTTGTCCTTGATCTGCGCCTCGGTGAGGCCGATCTCCTCGAGCTTGCTGTAGCGCATCATCCCCGCGGCGTGGCAGTTCAGGCAGTAGTTGACGAGGGTACGCGCGCCCGCCTGCAGGCTGGCGACATCGCGCGGATCGATCGGCGCGGCATCCAGCCTGACGGATTCTTCCTGTGCCGTCGCCAGGGGCGCCGCGAGCGCGAGGAGAAGCAAAAGGATCCTCATTTGCCCCTCACGCGGTTAGGTTCGGGGCTGCATTTGTCCATCTTCGACCACCAGGGCATGAGGAAGAAGAACAGGAAGTAGATCGCCGTCCCGACCTGCGCCGCGATGGTGCGTCCGCTGGTGACCGCCAGCGTACCCAGATAGCCGAGCTCGAAGAAAGCTACGACAAACACGGCGATCGCCGCCTTGGTGATCGGCCCCTTGTAGCGGATCGACTTCACGGGGCTGCGGTCGAGCCAGGGCAGCAGGAAGAAGATCATGACCGACACACCCATCAGGACCACGCCCCAGACCTTGGCGTCGAGCGTGAAGAACCCCGCCAACAGCACAATCGCCGCGGCGCCGACCACGGCTCTCACGACGGCGTTCTTGACGTTCCAGATGATCAGCGCGGCGAAGGCGATGACGCCGGGCGTGAGAACCCAGCGCACGAACTCGTCGGTCGTCGCGCGCAGAATCGAATAGTAGGGCGTGAAGTACCACACCGGAGCGATGTGCGGGGGCGTCTTCAGCGGATCGGCCGCGATGAAGTTGTTCGCCTCCAGGAAGTAGCCGCCACCCTCGGGTGCGAAGAACACCACGATCGCGAAGATGATGAGGAACACCGCCACCCCGAAGGTGTCCTTGACCGTGTAGTAGGGGTGGAACGGGATCCCGTCCAGCGGCCTGCCGGTCTTGGAGTCCTTGGCGTTCTTGATCTCCACGCCGTCGGGGTTGTTCGAGCCGACCTCGTGCAGCGCGAGCAGATGGGCCACGACGAGCGCAAGAAGCACCAGAGGAACCGCGATCACGTGAAAAGCGAAGAAGCGATTGAGGGTCGCGTCCGACACCACGTAGTCGCCCCGGATCCAGATCGCGAGGTCCGGCCCGATGAAAGGTATCGCGCCGAAGAGGTTCACGATCACCTGCGCGCCCCAGTACGACATCTGTCCCCAGGGAAGGAGGTAACCGAAGAATGCCTCCGCCATCAGGCAGAGGAATATGAGCATTCCGAAGATCCACAGCAGCTCGCGCGGCTTGCGGTAGGATCCGTACAGCAGCCCGCGGAACATGTGGAGGTAGACGCAGATGAAGAAGAACGATGCGCCCGTCGAGTGCATGTAGCGGATCCACCAGCCCCACGGGACCTCGCGCATGATGTACTCGACCGAGGCGAACGCCTGCCCCGCGTCCGGCTTGTAGTTCATCGTCAGGAAGATACCGGTGACGAGCTGCAGCACCAGCACGAACAGGGCGAGCGAGCCGAAGTAGTACCAGAAGTTGAAATTCTTGGGCGCGTAGTATTCGGCGAGGTGCGAGCGCCAGTTCTCCATCAGCGGGAAGCGCTGGTCGATCCAGGTGAGCAGGCCGTTGAACGGTCCCGCTCCGGTCACCGGCTGCTTTTCGGCCGCAGCCATGTCTACGCTCCCTTCTTGTCTTCGCCGATGAGGATCTTGTTGTCCGCCAGGAAAGTGTAGGGCGGGACCCTCAGGTTGTCGGGAGCGGGCTTGTTCTTGTATACGCGGCCGGCAAGGTCGTAGAGCGAGCCGTGGCAGGGGCAATAAAAGCCGCCGTTCCAGTCCGGAGCGAACGGCTCGTTGCCCGCCTGGAGCTTGTCGATGGGCGTGCATCCGAGATGCGTGCAGATACCCACGACCACCAGATATTCGGGCTTGACCGAGCGAAACTCGTTGCGCGCGTACACGGGCGTCAGCTCGTCCTGCTTGCGCTTGCTCTGAGGGTCGGCGACCTTGTCGTCGTCCTTCTTGATCCCTTCGAGCATTTCCGGCGTGCGGTGGAGGATCCACACCGGCTGCCCGCGCCATTCAAAGGTCGCCATCTCTCCCGGCGCGAGGTGGCTGATGTCGGCCTCGACCGGCGCCCCCAGCGCCTTGGCGCGATCCGAAGGAAGCATCGAAGCGGCGAAGGGGACGGCGGTGGCCACCACTGCGGCACCGCCGGCGCAGGCGCTCGCGATGACCAGCGTTCGCCGGCCGCGGTTGATTCCCGCGTGATCTGTCATGGAGAAATCCTTGCTGAAAGAGGAATCTGTGGAAGAGCGCAAATTATACAGAAAGCGCGCTGCGAGGCCAAATTTTGGAACCCAACCCGTTGATTCCGGAAACGAATTCGCGGAGCCGCCCACGCCGCGCGGGCGCCGCAAGTGGATTTGGGCGATAATCGCGGCTTCAGGGAGTCCAGGTTACCGCCACGCTTTCCGCGAAAACGGCCACCGCGGACAAAGTCGTCAGTGATCCGGCATCGCCCGGAAGGTTTCATGCGCAATCTTTGGCTCATCTTTGCCCAGGCCGCCACCGTCGCGGTGGGCGCGCTGTTCGTGGTCACCACGCTCAAGCCCGAATGGCTGGGCCGTTCCTCGTCCGGGCCGCAAGTGATCGAGCTGCGGCAAGCGACCCCGGCCGCTCTTCCCGGGCGGGCGACTTCCTACAGCGATGCGGTGAGAAAAGCGGTCCCGGCCGTCGTCAACATTTTCACGAGCAAGGAAATCAAGGCGCAGCGCCATCCGTTTCTCGACGATCCCCTGTTCCGGCATTTCTTCGGTGACCGCCTGCAGGAGGAACCGCAGCGCGCGTCGAGCCTGGGCTCGGGCGTGATCGTCAGCTCCAAGGGCTACATCCTCACCAATCACCACGTCGTCGAGGCCGCCGACGAGATCGAGGTCGCCCTCGTAGACGGCACGAAGCTCAAGGCGCGCGCAGTGGGCTCGGACCCCGAGAGCGATATCGCGGTGCTGCAGGTCGAAGGCCGACCGGTTCCGGCGATCACGTTCGGCGATGCCGACTCGCTGCGCGTCGGGGACGTGGTGCTCGCCATCGGCAATCCCTTCGGCGTGGGACAAACGGTGACGATGGGCATCGTTTCCGCGCTGGGACGGAGCCAGCTCGGAATCAACACGTTCGAGAACTTCATCCAGACCGACGCCGCGATCAACCCCGGCAACTCCGGGGGCGCGCTGATCGACACGGCCGGCAATCTCGTCGGCATCAACACCGCGATCTTCTCGCGCTCGGGAGGATCCCTGGGCATTGGTTTCGCGATACCCGCATCGAGCGCCAAGCAGGTCATGGAGCAGATCATCGAGACCGGCAGCGTAACCCGCGGCTGGATCGGAGTGGAGGCTCGGGAAATCGCCCCGGAAATCAGCGATCCGGGCCAGGATTCCTCGACCAGCGGAGTTCTGATCGCCGGAGTGCGGCGCGGCGAGCCGGCGGACAAGGCGGGCCTTAGAGCAGGGGACGTTCTCGTGGCCATCAACGGCAAGCCGGTCAAGGACTCGACCTCGATGCTCAATCTGGTCGCTGCGCTCGTTCCGGGTCAATCGGCGTCGATCCGGTACCGGCGCGACAACCAGGACGGCGAGGTGCAGGTGACCGTCGGCAAGCGTCCCGCCCAGCAGCGCCGTCGCCGCTGACGACGGGACTTCGCGCGGCTACTTCTGCCCCGCTTCCGTCTGCTCGACGTCCTTTTCCGCAGTTTCGCCCGTCGCTTGCGGGCGCCCGACGAGACGCGCCGCCACGATGCCGAGCTCGTAGAGGAACCACAGGGGCACCGCGAGCATCACCTGCGAGATCACATCGGGCGGCGTGAAAATCGCGCCGATGACGAATGCTCCCACGATCACGTAGGGCCGGATGTGCTTCAGCTTGTCAATCGAGACGACGCCGACCCGCACCAGCACGATGACCGCGACCGGCACCTCGAACGTGACCCCGAACGCGACGAAGGTCGTCAGCACGAAGGAAAGGTACTTGTCGATGTCGGTCATCCACGCGACGCCTTCGGGCGCGATCGACGCCATGAACTTGAACACCACCGGGAACACCAGGAAGTACGCGAACGACATGCCGACCAGGAACAGGAGCGAACTGGCGAAGACCAGCGGCAGCACCAGCCGCTTTTCATGCAGGTAGAGCCCCGGTGCGACGAACGCCCACACCTGGTAGAGAACGTAGGGCAGCGCGATCACGAACGCGACCAGGAAAGCGACCTTGACCGGCACCAGGAACACGCCGACCACGTCCGTGGCGATCATCTGCCCGCCGACGGGCAGGGCGGCAATCAAGGGCCTCGCGAGTATCGCGTAAAGATCCCGCGCCCAGGGAAAGAGACACAGGAACACGACGATCACCGCGAGAATCGCCCGCAGGAGCCGGTCGCGCAGCTCGACCAGATGAGAGATGAAGGTGTCCTGCGAGGTCATTCAGGCCGGAGGCTCAGGCGGCGGTTTTCTCCGGCGGTGAAGGCGCACCCTGCGGCGCGTCGCCGGCTTCTTGGGCAGGCGCCGCGGGTTGCGCAGCCTGCGGGGACGCCGAGGAGGCGGTCTCGCCGCCCTGCGCCAGCGAATTGAGCTCGCTCCCGGTCTTGGCAGCCTCGGCCTGCACGGAGCTCACCGCGCTGGTAACGCTGCTCTCGAACCCTCGTGCCGCGTCTTCGAACGTGGTCTTGAACTTGCGCAGCTCCTCCAGCTCGATCTCGCGGTTGATGTCGGCCTTGACATCGTTGACATAGCGCTGCAGGCGGCCGAACAAATGGCCCATGGTGCGCGCCACGCGCGGCAGCCGCTCCGGCCCGATCACGATGAGCGCCACCACGGCGATCACCATCAGTTCGGAGAATCCGACGTCAAACACGTTGGTTGAACCTTCGCGGCCGGGACGGACCCGGCAATGCGATCGCGGCGCGGACCCTCAGGTCTTGGCCTTGTCCTTGATTTCGCCTTCGATGGTGCGGCCGGTCATCTGGGCCGCCGGGCCGCCGTCGGCGGGCTTGTCGTCGCCTGCGCCTTTCATTCCGTCCTTGAAGCCGCGCACCGCGCCGCCGAGATCGGCTCCGATGTTACGAATCTTCTTCGTGCCGAATATGAGCAGGACCACCAGAAGCACGATCAACCAATGCCAGATACTCAGTCCACCAGGCATAACACGACTCCTTCAAGTGCGTTTCAGCATCGGACCCAGGGTTTCCGGGCCGCCGATGACATGGACGTGTAGATGATACACCTCCTGCCGACCCACACGCCCCGAGTTGATGATGGTGCGAAAGCCGTCGGTCGAGCCCTGCTCGCGCGCAAGGCGCGGCGCGGTTGCAAGAATCTTGCCCAGGATCGCCTGATGGCTCATGTCGCATTCCGCGAGGGAGGCTATGTGCTGCTTGGGAATGATCATGAAGTGCACCGGCGCGAGCGGCTGGATGTCGTGGAACGCGAATATGTCCGCGTCCTCGTACACCTTGCGGCTGGGAATCTCGCCCCGCACGATCCTGCAGAAAATGCAGTCCGACGCCATGCCTACTTCCGCTCGGCGTTCGCGCGCCGCTTGTCCTGCCGCGCCGCCTTCTCGTCGATCCCGGAAATCCCCTCGCGCCGGCGCAGCTCCGCGAGCACGTCCGCCGGGCGCAGGCCGAAATGCGCCAGCATGATGAGGCAGTGGAACCACAGGTCCGCGGTCTCTCCGACGATGCGCAGCCGATCTCCGTCCTTCGCCGCCATGACGGTCTCGGTCGCCTCCTCGCCGACCTTTTTCAGGATCGCGTCCGGTCCGCGGGCGAACAGGCGCGCCACGTACGATTTCTCGGCGTCGCCGCCCTTGCGGCTCTCGACCACGTCGGCCAGGCGCTCGAGGATGTCGCTCATCGGTTGTATATCTCCTTCGGATCCTTGAGCACGGGTTCTACCTCCAGCCAACGCCCGTTTTCGAGCTTCTGGAAAAAGCAGCTGTGCCGGCCGGTGTGGCAGGCGATGCTCCCGGCTTGCTCCACTTTCAGCAGCAGCACGTCCTCGTCGCAATCCAGCCGGATCTCGCGCACCGTCTGGACGTTCCCCGACTGCTCGCCTTTCTTCCACAGGCGCTTGCGCGTGCGCGACCAGTAGTGCGCCTGCCCCGTCGCCACGGTTTTCGCGAGGGACTCGCGGTTCATCCAGGCGAGCGTCAGCACGTCGTTCGTCGACAGCTCCTGCGCGATCGCCGGGACGAGGCCGTGCTCGTCCCACTTTACCTTGTCCAACCAGCTGTCCGCCATCGTCTCCGCCGTTCAAAGCCTTACTTCGATCCCGCGCCTCGCCATGAATTCCTTCGCCTCGCGCACGGTGAATTCGCCGAAATGAAAAATGCTGGCGGCGAGCACTGCGTCGGCGCGCCCTTCGAAGACACCCTGCACGAGATCTTCCAGCCCGCCGACCCCGCCGCTCGCGATCACCGGCACGCTCACCGCGTCAGCGACGGCGCGCGTAAGCGCGAGGTCGAAGCCCTCCCGCGTGCCGTCGCGGTCCATGCTGGTGAGCAGTATTTCGCCCGCGCCCAGTTCCTGCATTCTACGCGCCCAGTCGACCGCATCCAATCCCGTTCCCCTGCGTCCGCCGTGGGTGAAGACCTCCCAGCGGGCTCCGGCGCGCTTGGCGTCGATCGCGACGACGATGCACTGCGAGCCGTAGCGTCCCGCGGCGTCCGCGACGAGCTGCGGGCTCTGCACCGCCGCGGTGTTGATCGAGACCTTGTCGGCCCCGGCGTTCAGCAGCCGCCGCACGTCGTCGACCTTGCGCACGCCGCCGCCGACCGTGAGGGGGATGAAGACCCGGGCCGCGACGCGCTCCACGATCGGAAGGATCAGATCGCGATCGTCGGAGCTCGCGGTAATATCGAGAAAGGTCAACTCGTCCGCGCCCTGCTCGTTGTAGCGCCGCGCGATCTCGACCGGGTCGCCCGCGTCGCGCAGCCCCACGAAATTGACCCCTTTCACGACGCGCCCGCGGTCGACATCCAGGCAAGGGATGATGCGCTTGGCAAGTGCCATCGGCGAGCCGATCAGTCCTTGCTCTTTCCCAGCTTGTCCGCCTCGGCTTGAGCTTTCTTGAAATCGAGGGTGCCTTGATAGATCGCGCGGCCTGTGATCACCGCGTTGATCCCCTCGGACTCGATCTTGCAGAGTGTCTTGACGTCTTCGATGCTGGTGAGGCCGCCGCTTGCGATCACCGGAACGCGCAACTCCTTGGCGAGCTTCACCGTCGCGTCGACGTTCACGCCGGTAAGCATGCCGTCGCGGCCGATGTCGGTATAGATGACGGCTTCCACCCCGTAGTCCTGGAACTTCTTCGCGAGGTCCACCACGTCGTGCCCGGTCATCTTGGACCATCCCTCCACGGCGACCTTGCCGTCCTTCGCGTCGAGCGCCACGATGATGTGCCCGCCGAAAGCGGTGCTGGCATCCTGGAGGAAACCGGGATTCTTGACGGCGGCGGTACCGATGATGACGTAGCTCACGCCGAGGTCGAGATAGTGCTCGATGGTGTCCAGGTCGCGGATCCCTCCGCCGAGCTGGACCGGCACGGAGTCGCCGAGCTCGCGCAGGATGGTGCGGATGATTGCCTCGTGCTTCGGTTTCCCGGCGGCCGCGCCGTTAAGGTCGACGACGTGGAGCCGCCGCGCGCCCTCGGCCTTCCAATGCTTCGCCATGGCGACCGGGTCTTCCGAGTACACCGTGGCGTCGCTCATCCTTCCCTGTTTCAGGCGGACGCAGTGGCCGTCCTTGATGTCAAGAGCCGGAATGATAAGCATTGAGTCGGGAAAAGCTCGAGCCCCGAGGAGGACCGACGATGGACGGATTCAGGGATTCCAGTGGAGGAAGTTGGCGAGTAGCCGCAGGCCTGCAGTGTCGCTTTTTTCTGGGTGGAACTGTACCGCGAAAATGTTATCTCGCGCCACCGCACAGGTAAAGGGGATGCCGTACTCGGTCGTGCCTTGCACCAGACCGGGCTCCCCGACCTCCGGGAAATAGCTGTGCACGAAGTAGAAACGGCTCCCGTCCTCGATCCCCGACCACAGCGGGTGTCGCGCCTGCCTCACTCGATTCCAACCCATGTGGGGGACCTTGAGCCGCCCGCCCTCCGGATCGAACATCGGCGAGTCCGGAAACCGGCGAACGGCGCCGGGGAGCAGCTTCAATCCCTCTACCCCGCCCTCGTCGCTACGCTCGAACAGCATCTGGAGTCCGATGCAGATCCCGAGAAACGGCTTCGCGCGCGCCGCCTCCACGACCGCCGCTCTGAGTCCGCGTGCGTCCATTTCGCGCATGCAGTCCGGCATCGCCCCCTGTCCCGGAAAAACCACGCGCTCGGCGCCCGAAACGCGCGCCGGATCGGAAGTCACTTCGACTCGGGCTTTCGGCGCGACGTGCTCCACCGCCTTGGACACCGAGTGGAGGTTCCCCATGCCGTAATCGACGACTGCGACGCGCATCGCGGGTCGAGACGAAGCTAGAGCGTCCCCTTGGTCGAAGGTACGGTGCCGGCCGCCCGCGGATCGGGCTCGAGCGCCATGCGCAGCGCGCGGGCGAACGCCTTGAACATCGTCTCGCACTGGTGATGCGCGTTGTCGCCCCGCAGGTTGTCGATGTGCAGCGTCACTTGCGCGTGGTTCGCGAACCCCTGGAAGAATTCGTGCACCAGATCGACATCGAACTCGCCGATCAACGCCCGCCTGAACTTCACGTGGTACTCCAGCCCGGGGCGTCCGGAGAAATCGATGACGACTCGCGACAGGGCTTCGTCGAGGGGGACGTAGGCATGCCCGTAGCGCCGGATGCCCTTCTTGTCGCCGACCGCGCGAGCCACCGCCTGGCCGAGCGTGATGCCGATGTCCTCGACGGTGTGGTGGGCGTCGACGTCCAGATCGCCCTTCGCGCGGATCTCGAGATCGAGCATGCCGTGACGCGCAACCTGGTCGAGCATGTGGTCGAGGAACGGAATTCCGGTCGCGAGCGCGGATTTTCCGCTGCCGTCGACGTTAACGGACAGCGCGATCTGCGTTTCGGCGGTGTTGCGGTCTGCCTTGGCGGCGCGCGTGGACATTGCGGCGAGCTTCAAGCGGATAGCCTACACGAAATCAGCACGTGGCGAGCGCTTCCCCGAACGCTGCCAGGCAGCGCCGGTTCTCTTCCGGCGTTCCGACGGTCAGCCGGACGCAACCCTCAAGGAGAGGCACTCCCGTGTCCAGATTCTTGACGAGGACGCCCCGGCGCCGCATCCCTTCGAACACCGTTGCGGCGTCGGGAACACGGACCAGGATGAAATTTGCGTCGCTTGCGAAAACCGTGACGCGCGCAAGCCTGCGCAGCTCGCGCTCCAGGGCCGCGCGCTCGGCGATGATGCTCCTCGCCTGCGCTTCGAGCACGTCGTGGTGCGCGAGGATCCGCTCCGCCACCACGTGCGTCAGGGAGTTCACGTTGTAGGGCGAGCGCACCTTGTCGAACTCGCGAATCCATTCCGGCCGCCCCGCCGCGTAGCCCAGGCGTATCCCCGCCAGGCCCAGCTTGGACAGCGTGCGCATGACGATCAGGTTGGGGAATTCGGCGAGCCGCGTCATGAACGTCTTGCGGGCGAAGACGTGATACGCCTCGTCGACCACGACCAGCCCGGGCGCGGCGGCGATGATGTGGGTCATCGCGGTCTCGTCGAAGAGATTTCCACTGGGATTGTTCGGATAGGCGATGAACACGACCGCGGGCCGGTGCCGCCTCATCGCCTCCAGGAACGCCGTCGCGTCGAGGGTGAAATCCGGGCGCAGGAGCACGCCGGCGTACTCCAGCCCGGCGAGCCCGGCGTAGGCGCTGAACATGACGAAGCTCGGACGCGGCGCAAGCACGACCGCGCCCGGGCGCGCGACGCTCTGAACGATGATGTGGATGATCTCGTCGGAACCATTGCCGAGAAGAACGTCGCACTCGGGCGGAATCCCCATCGTCTCGCGCAGCCGCCGCACCAGGGCCGGGGCCGCCGGATCTGGGTAGCGGTTTATCGCGACCTTGGACACCGCGTCCGCGATCTCGCGTTGCAGCGCCGGCGGCAGGCCGTAGGGGTTCTCCATCGCGTCGAGCTTGACCAGACCGTCGGCCTGCGCAACGGGGTAGGCCTTCATCGAGCGCACCTCGCCGCGGATGATGTCTTCGGGCCCCGCGCTCACCGTCCGGCCTTGCCCTTTTCCTGCAGCCTCAGCTCCGCTGAGCGGGCGTGCGCCTGCAGGCCCTCGCCTCGAGCCAGGATCGCGGCGACTCTGGCGAGCTTTTGCGCGCCCTTGCGCGACACCGCAATCACGCTCGAGCGCTTCTGGAAGTCGTACACGCCCAGCGGCGAAGAAAACCTCGCCGTGCGCGAAGTCGGCAGCACATGATTGGGCCCGGCGCAGTAGTCGCCCAGCGCCTCCGACGCGTAGCGTCCCAGGAAGATCGCCCCGGCGTGGCGTATCTTCTTCAGCCACTTCTTCGGGTCGGCCACCGAGAGCTCGAGGTGCTCGGGCGCCACGCGGTTGGCGATCTCGCAGGCTTCGTCGAGATCCTTCACCTCGATGAGCGCTCCGCGGCGCGACAGCGAAGCGCCGATGATGTCCCGGCGCGGCATGTCGTCGAGCAGCCGCGCGATGCTGCCCGCCACGCGTTCGATGAACTTTCTGTCGGGGGAGACCAGCACCGCCTGCGACGTCTCGGCGTGTTCGGCCTGGGAAAAGAGATCCATTGCGATCCAGTCCGGATCGGTGGTGCCGTCGCAGATCACCAGGATCTCGGTGGGGCCGGAGATCATGTCGATGCCCACCGTGCCGAATACTTGGCGCTTCGCCTCCGTGACGTAAGCGTTGCCCGGGCCGACGATCTTGTCCACCTGCGGGACGGTCTGGGTGCCGTAGGCGAGCGCCGCTACCGCCTGCGCGCCGCCGACGGTGAAGACGCGGTCCACCCCGGCGACCGCCGCCGCCGCAAGAACCAGCGGATTGCGCTCGCCCCGCGGCGTCGGAACGCACATGATGATCTCGCGCACGCCGGCGATCTTGGCCGGAATCGCATTCATGAGCACCGACGAGGGATACGCCGCCTTCCCCCCCGGCACGTAAAGCCCGACGCGGTCGAGCGGCGTGATACGCTGGCCGAGGGTCGTCCCGTCGGCTTCGGTGTACTGCCAAGACTTGGCGAGCTGCCGCTGATGGTACTTCCGGATGCGCGCCGAAGCCTGCGTCAGCGCGTCGCGTCGCACGCGATCGAGTCCCGCGAGCGCGCTCTTGAGCGCGGCCTGCGGCAGCTCCAGTTCGGACACGCTCACGGCGCTCACGCCGTCGTATTTCGCGGTGTTCTGGAGGACCGCGGCGTCCCCGCGGGCGCGCACCTCCGCGAGGATTTCGCCGACGCGGGCTGCGACGTCCCTGTCTAGCGCGGAGTCGAACGCGGTGAGCGCCTTGAGCCGTTCATGGAAATCCGACTGGGCGCTCGAGAGGCGCGCGATCTCAGGCATGCCCGCCGACCGCTTCGGAGAACGCGTCGAGGAGCGGCTGGATCACGTCGCGCCGCAGCTTGAGCGCGGCCTGATTGACGATCAGCCGCGCGCTGATCGGGCGGATTTCCTCGACGGCGTGCAGGTGGTTGGCGCGCAGCGTGTCGCCGGTCGCCACCAGGTCGACGATGGCGTCGGCCAGGCCGAGCAGCGGCGCGAGCTCCATCGAACCGTAGAGCTTGATCAGATCGACGTGCACGCCCTTCGCCGCAAAGTGTTCGCGCGCAGTCTGCATGTATTTGGTGGCGATCCGCAGGCGCGCCCCGCGGCGCACTGCGCCCGCGTAGTCGAAGCCCTGGGGCACCGCGACCACCATGCGGCAGGCCGCGATGCCGAGATCGAGAGGCTGATACAGCCCGTCGCCGCTGTGCTCGAGCAGCACGTCCTTCCCCGCGATGCCGAGCTCCGCCGCGCCGTACTGGACGTAGGTCGGAACGTCCGACGCCCTCACGACGAGCAGCCGCAGATCGCGGCGGCTGGTGCGCAGCACCAGCTTCCGGGAGCCCTCGGGCGCGTCGAGCGCGCGGATTCCCGCGGCCGCGAGCAGCGGCAAGGTCTCGTCGAAGATCCGGCCTTTGGAAAGCGCGAGCGTGATCACGAGTGCGCAGGGTCGAGGTCAGCCTCGCATTTTACCGCAAAGAGCGCGGAAAACCTTGTTTTTAAAGACGTTCAGTGCACGCGCCTGATGCGCGCGCCCAGCTGGGCGAGCTTCTCCTCGATGCACTCGTACCCTCGGTCCAGGTGGTAGATGCGGTCGATCCGGGTCTCGCCTTCGGCGACCAGGCCCGCGATCACCAGGCTCGCCGAGGCGCGCAGGTCGGTCGCCATCACGGTCGCTCCCTGCAGCCTCGACACCCCGTGAACGACCGCCGTATTGCCGGAGATCTCGATGTCGGCGCCAAGGCGCTGCATCTCGAGGGCGTGCATGAAGCGGTTCTCAAAGATGGTCTCGGTGATCACTGCGGTGCCATCGGCGATCGCGTCGAGCGCCATCAGTTGCGCCTGCATGTCGGTGGGAAAGGCCGGATAGGGCGCGGTGCGTACGTTGACGCCGCGGGGCCGCCCGCTCATGGCGAGCGAGATCGTCGTGTTCTCGGCGCGCACCTCCGCGCCCGATTCGCGCAGCTTCTCGAGTACCGCCTCGAGCGTGCCCGGACTCGTGCCGTGCAGCGTGACCCTTCCGCCCGTCGCCGCGGTGGCGGCGAGGAAGGTCCCAGTCTCGATCCGGTCAGCCATGATCCGATGGCTCGCCCCGTGCAGCCGCTCGACGCCTTCGATCACGATCACGTCGCCGCCGGCCCCCCTGATCTTCGCGCCCATCGCCGACAGGCACTGCGCCAGATCGACCACCTCGGGCTCCCGGGCGGCGTTCTCGATCACGGTCGTGCCCTCGGCGAGGCAGGCGGCCATCATCAGGTTTTCCGTGCCGGTGACGGTGACGAGGTCCATGACCAGGCGCGCCGCCTTGAGCCGCTTCGCCTTCGCCGAGATGTAGCCCTTCTCTACCGAGATCTCGGCACCGAGCGCCGCCAGCCCCTTGATATGCAGATCCACAGGGCGCGTCCCGATGGCGCAGCCGCCGGGCAAAGAAACGCGCGCCTCGCCGCAGCGCGCGATAAGAGGCCCGAGCACCAGGATGGAGGCGCGCATGGTCTTCACCAGATCGTACGAAGCGACCGGATTGGAGAGGCGCTCCGCCCGCAGCGACAGCCCCAGCTTGTCGTCGAGCGACGCTTCCACGCCCATCTGGGAGAGCAGCCGCACCATCGTGGTCACGTCCCGCAGGTGCGGCACGTTGGAGAGCGTGATCTCGTCCGCGGTCAGCAGCGCCGCGCACATCAGCGGAAGCGCGGCGTTCTTCGCTCCCGAAACGCGCACCTCGCCCGACAGGCGCACCCCGCCCTGGATGACGAGCTTATCCACCGGAGGCCTCCTCGGGAGTCAGGGTGCGCATGGAAAGTGCGTGGATTTCCGCGCGCATGCGCTCGCCCAGGGCCGCGTAGACGAGCTGGTGGCGCTGGACGCGACTCTTGCCGCGGAAGACGTCGCTCACGATGAGCGCCTCGAAGTGCTGCCCGTCGCCCGCGACGCGTACCTCGATGCACCGCAGACCCTTTTCGATGTAGCTCTGGACCTGTTCGGGCGTCACCATGCTAGTGCCTCAGCTTGTATCCGCTTCTGATCACGGCCAGGGTCAGCGTCGAGACCGCCGCGAGGAACGCCGCGACGACCGCGAGGCCCTGAAGCGGATGCACGTCCGAAACGCCGAAGAAACCGTAGCGGAACCCGTCGATCATGTAGAAGAAGGGATTGAAATGCGAAAGCCCCTGCCAGAAAACGGGAAGGGAGTGAATCGAGTAAAAGACTCCGGAGAGGAATGTCAGGGGCATGATGAGGAAATTCTGGAACGACGCGACCTGGTCGATCTTCTCCGCCCAGATTCCGGCCAGCATCCCGAGCGCGCCCAGCACGGCGCTCCCGCAGAAGGCAAAAGCGAGGATCCATCCCGGGTGACGGAACTCCATGTCGACGAAGGGCAGCGTGACCAGCATCACTGCCAGCCCCACCACCATTCCCCGCACGACGGCGGCGAGCACGTACGCGGCGAAGAATTCCCCGTACGAAAGCGGAGGAAGCAGCACGAAGATGATATTACCCGTGATCTTGGACTGGATCAGCGATGACGAGCTGTTGGCGAACGCGTTCTGGAGCACCGCCATCATGACCAGGCCCGGGACCAGGAAGGCGGTATAGGGAACGCTTTCGTATACGCGCACGCGGCCCTCCATGACGTGGCCGAACACGAGGAGGAACAGCGCCGCCGTCAGCGCCGGCGCGCCTATCGTCTGAGTGCTGACTTTCCAGAAGCGCAGCACTTCCTTGTAGAGAAGGGTGGGAAATCCGCTCATGAGCGGCGCATCACGTCGACGAAAGCATCCTCCAGATCGGGCTGCACCAGCTCCATCTCCTCGATTCTGGATCCCGAGCGCCGGATGCACGAGAGCGTCTGCTCGACATCGTCGTAGCTCGTGAGGCTGAGAACGTAGGCGTCGCCTGTGCTGCCGTGCTCGAGGGCTTGCAGCTCCGCGGGAAGCCGCCCGGTCAGCCGCAGGCGCAGGAGGAGATGATGCACGCGCTTGAGCAGATTGGACGTGGAATCGAGCGCGACCACACGGCCCTGCTTGAGCATCGCGATGCGCCCGCAGAGCGCTTCCGCTTCCTCCAGGTAGTGCGTCGTCAGCACGACGGTGTGGCCGTCGCGGTTCAGGCGCCGGATGAACTGCCACAGCGCCTGGCGCAGCTCGACATCGACCCCGGCCGTCGGCTCATCGAGCACGATCACGGGCGGCCTGTGCACCAGGGCCTGAGCCACGAGGACGCGGCGCTTCATGCCGCCGGAGAGCGCGCGCATGTTGACGTCCGCCTTCGTTGCAAGGTCCAGATGGTGCATCACCTCGTCTATCCAAGCCTGGTTGGCGCGCATCCCGAAATAGCCGGACTGGATGCGGAGCGTCTCGCGCACGGTGAAGAAGGGGTCGAACACGAGCTCCTGCGGAACCACGCCTAGCGCTCGGCGCGCCGACCGGTAGTCTCCCCGAACGTCGTGGCCCATCACCCGGGCCGACCCGCGATCGGCGCGCACCAGGCCCGCGAGGACGCTGATGAGGGTGGTCTTGCCTGCACCGTTCGGTCCGAGCAGGCCGAAGAACTCTCCCTGGGGAATCTCGAGGTCGATCCCGGACAGCGCGTGCAGGTCTCCGAAGCGCTTGTGGACGTCGCAGATCTCGATCGCGGCCGGCATGCCTGGAGTGCCGCCCGGGGATCAGCTCGAGGCCGGCTGGAGCAGCTCGGACACTCCGTAAAGCTTGGCGAGATTCTGCATCGGGACGGGAAGGTTGACGAACCGCAGCCCGGGCTTGCTCTCGGCCGACTGGCGCAGCCATTCGAGGGCCAGCGCCACCGCCGAGGAATCCACTTCGGACACCCCGCGAAAATCGACCACTCGCACGCCCTGCCGCAGGTGATCCCGCGCCTCGACGGCCAGCCCGGAAACGGTCCCGAGCGTGAGGGCGCCCTCGACGAGCAGCGAATCGCCCTCGCGGCGGATCACGACTTGCCCGCCTTCGAGGCCAGCGGCTCCCGGTTCTTCGCGGCGAGCGACTTGATCAGCCCGTCGACCCCGTGTTCGCGTACCTCGCTCGCAAAGGTGTCGCGGTATGTGGTCACCAGGCTTACGCCGCCCACCTTGACGTCGTAGACCTTCCAGCCCTTGTCGGTCTTCTCCATTTCGTAGTCGATCGACACGGGCTGCGACGAGCCGGATTGCCTGACCTCGGACTTGACCGTGACTTCGGTGTCGTCGGGCTTGGCGCGCAGCGGCTTGTATTCGATCTGCTGGTCCCGGTAGTTGGTCAGCGCCGTGGAATAGGTGCGCACGAGTAGGGTCTTGAACTCCGCCGCGAGCTCCTTCTGCTGCTCGGGCGTCGCCGTCCTCCAGTTGCGCGCCATCGCGATGCGTGCCATCCGCGTGAAATTGAAATGCGGGACGATCTTGGCTTCGATGAGATCGGCGGCCTTCGCGGCATCGCCCGCCCGGATGTCCTTGTCCTTCTTGATGGCGGCGGCTACGTCGTCGGTGATGGTTTTCACCAGCACGTCGGGGGCGACCGCCTGCGCCTGCGCCAGGGGAGCGAGGAAAGCGAGAAAAAAAAGACAGTACGCGGTTTTCATGGCTGTTCGATCCGGTTACTTGGTGGTTGGTTCATCATCCGATTCGTCCGGCTCGCGCGGCGGATTGCCGTCGTAGACGAGATTGCGCCTGCGCTGGAGCCAGGCGCCGCGCACGAACGCGTATCGGTCGAGCGCCGCCTGCTCGAGAACGCTCGAAGCGTCGAGGAGGTTCGCGCGGTTGCTGATCGCGCGCGTCGCGTACAGCGAATTGCGAATCGGCACGCTGTCGGTCGCCCAATAGACGAGGTCCGCCTTGTAGTCGAACAGGAGTCCGAACCCGTCGCGGAACGTCGAAGGCCCGATGAACGGGATGACCACGTAGGGGCCGTTCCCGATGCCCCAGACGGCCAGCGTCTGGCCGAAGTCCTCGTTGTGCTTGGGCAATCCCGCGGCGGACGCAGCGTCGAAGAGCCCGGCGAGGCCGAACGTCGAATTGTGGATGACGCGGGTCATGTCCTCCAGTCCCTGCTGGAACTTGCCCTGCAGCACGTCGTTCACCGAGATCCAGACATCCTCGAGGTTGGAAAAGAAGTTGGAAACGCCGGTGCGGAAGAATCCGGGAAAGACGGCGCGGTAGCCCTTGGCCACCGGCGAAAGCAGCGCCTTGTCCGCCGCGTCGTTGAACGCGAACACCGCCCGGTTGACCTTCTCCAGGGGATCGGCGGGATTGCCGCCGGAAGTGGCACAGCCCGCCGACACGCCGGCGAGGAGCAGCGCCGCGCACAGCCTGTTAACCTCCACGCGATCGGCTTCCCATCCTACTTCTTGCCGTCCCCCTCGGCAGCCTTATTGTACAGGAACTGACCGATGAGATTTTCTAGGACCACCGCGGATTGCGTGAGCTTGAGCGTATCACCGTCCTTCAGGTTCGCCGAATCACCGCCTGCCGTGAGCCCGATGTATTGCTCTCCGAGCAGCCCCGAAGTCAGGATCTTCGCCGAGCTGTCCTTGGGAAACTGGAAGCGGCTCTCGATGTTCATCGACACCACGGCTTCGAAACTCTCGTTGTCGAAGCGGATGTCGCCAACGCGGCCCACGACCACGCCCGCGCTCTTCACCGCGGCGCGAACCTTGAGTCCGCCGATGTTTTCGAATTTGGCGTTCACCCGGTACATGTCCGCAGTGGAGAACGAGGCGAGATTCGCCACCTTGAGCGACAGGAACAGGAGCGCGCCGATGCCGGCCACCGCGAAGATCCCCACCCACAAATCCAGCTCCTTGCGCGTCATCATGATTTAGAGTCCTCTGAACATCAATGCCGTCAGCACGAAATCGAGCGCGAGGATCGCCAGCGACGAAGTGACGACCGTGCGGGTCGTCGCGCCCGAAACGCCCTCCGCCGTCGGCGGCGCGTCGTATCCCTCGAAAACGGCGATCCAGGTCACCGCCACGCCGAACACGAAGCTCTTGATGAAGCCGTTCAGCACGTCCTGGCGGAAATCGACGGCCGCCTGCATCTGCGACCAGAACGATCCTTCGTCCACGCCGATGAGACGCACGCCGACGAGATAGCCTCCGAACACGCCCATGGCGGAAAACAGGGCGGCGAGCAGGGGCATGGAGATCACTCCCGCCCAAAAGCGCGGGGCGACGACTCGTGCGATCGGGTCCACGGCCATCATTTCCATCGCCGACAGCTGCTCGGTCGCCTTCATCAGGCCGATCTCCGCGGTGATCGCGCTGCCCGCGCGGCTGGCGAAGAGCAGCCCGGCCACCACCGGGCCGAGCTCGCGCACCAGGGACAGGCTGACGAGAACGCCGAGCGCATCCGACGACCCGTAGCGAACCAGCGTGTCGTATCCCTGGAGCCCGAGGACCATGCCGACGAAAAGGCCCGAAACCAGGATGATGACGAGCGAAAGCACCCCCGCGAAGTAGATTTCGCGAATGGTGAGGTGGAAGCGCTTGAAGCTCGGCCCGGACTCCCTCAGCGTCAGCCAGAGGAAGCGGCAGGCGAACCCGAGCCGCCAGATCCAGCTGTTGACGATGCGCGCGCCCAAGGCCCGCAGCAGCTCCAGGACACGCTGCATCATTGGGCGAGCAGATCCTGCCGGTACTCGGGCGCGGGATAGTGAAACGGCACGGGCCCGTCGGGCTCGCCGTACACGAATTGCCTAAGCGAGGGGAGGTGCTCGGCGCGTACCTCGTCCGGCGTGCCCTGGAATTCGACCTTTCCGGCCGACATGTAATACACATAATCGACCAGTTCGAGCGCCTCGGCGACGTCGTGGGTCACCACGATCGAGGTCGCACCCAAAGCGTCGTTCAGACGGCGGATCAGCTGGCCGATGACACCCAGTGAGATCGGATCCAGCCCGGTAAAAGGCTCGTCGTAGAGCATGAGCATGGGGTCGAGAGCGATCGATCGCGCGAGCGCCACTCGCCGCGCCATTCCGCCGGAGAGCTCCGAGGGCATGAGATCGGCCGCGCCGCGCAGACCGACCGCCTGCAGCTTCATCAGGGCCAGATCCCGGATCAGGGGCTCAGGCAGCCGCGTGTGCTCGCGCATTTGGAAAGCGACGTTGTCGAACGAAGACAAGTCGGTGAACAACGCGCCGAACTGAAACAGCATTCCGATCTTCCGGCGCAGGGCGAAAAGGCCCTCGTCGTCGAGCTCGCTGATCACCTCGCCGGCGACGCGTATCTCGCCGCGGTCGGGCACCAGCGCGCCGCCGATGAGGCGCAGCAGCGTCGTCTTCCCACAGCCGGAAAGCCCCATGATGGCGACCACCTTGCCCTTGGGAACGACCAGGTTGATGTCCTTCAGAACCTGGCGCTGATCGTAACTGAACGTGACGTCCTGGACTTCGACCAGATTTCTTGTCGCCACGGCGTCCTGCTCGGAGTAGCGGAGAGCGAATTCTAGCTGAAAGGCCGGGGGCTTTGCGCTATCATCGGCGCATCCGACAAAGGGCCGTCTGATGCCCGAACCGTTGGTTCGATTCCGTGGTGTGACCAAGAGCTTCGGACGCGCTGAGGTGCTGCGCGGCATCGATCTCGATCTCGCGCCGGGCGCTTGCGTGGGGTTGACCGGAGTCAATGGAGCCGGAAAAACGACGCTCATCAAGTGCCTCCTGGATTTCTGCGATCTCGATTCGGGAGCGATCGACGTCGACGGCGTCGAGCACCGGCGCCCTCAAGCGCGTGCGCGCCTCGCGTTTCTCCCGGAACGCTTCACCGCTCCCTACTTCCTCACCGGCCGCGAATTCCTCACCATGATGCTCACGCTGTTCGGGGGGCGTTATGAAGAAGAACCCGTTCGCTCGATGTTCGCCGCGCTCGACCTGGACGTCGCGGCTCTGGAAAAGCCGGTGCGGAACTATTCCAAGGGCATGACACAGAAGCTGGGGCTCGCCGCTTGCCTTCTTTCGCAGCGAGACCTGTACGTGCTCGACGAGCCGATGAGCGGGCTCGATCCCGCGGCGCGCGCCCGCGCCAAGGATCTGCTGCTGGAGCTGAAGGCCCGCGGACGAACCCTGCTGATCACCTCGCACTCGCTGTCCGATGTCGAGGAAGTGTGCGATCGGGTGACGGTGCTGCACAGAGGAACACTGGCCTACGCCGGCACACCCGGCGGCTTGTGCAAGATGTACGAAGAATCTTCATTGGAGCGCGCCTTCCTGAAGTGCATCGAAACCCATGCCTGATAACGCCAAGCCCAGCCTGCTCATCGTCGACGACGATCCCCTGATCACCGAAACCCTGTCGTACGCCCTCGGAAAGGACTTCGAGGTCATGGTGAGCGATTCCCGCCAGCACGCCGTCAGCCTCCTGAGGCAAGCGGACGAGGCGCCGCAGCTCGCGCTCGTCGACCTTGGGCTGCCGCCCATGCCTCACAGGCCCGACGAAGGATTCCAGCTGATCAGCGACCTGCTCGCGCACTCGCCTGCGATGAAGATCCTGGTGCTCTCGGGACAGAACGACGCGGCGAACGCAAGGCACGCGCGCACGCTGGGCGCGGCGGAGTTCGTCGCCAAGCCATGCGACCCCGAGAACCTGAAGAAGATCCTGCTCCATGCGCTCCAGTTCCGCGCCGCCGAGATCTCCGGGCAGGGGATCGCCGAAACCGACCCGCTGGTCGGCAAGAGCCCGGCGCTGCAGAAGCTCAAGAGTCAGATCAGCCAATACGCCGATTCGCCCTTCCCCGCCCTCATCGAGGGCGAGTCGGGAACCGGGAAGGAGCTCGTAGCGAACCTGCTGCACCGCCTGTCGTGGCGGCGCGTGAAGCCGTGGTTCGCGCTCAATTGCGCAGCGATCGCGCCTACACTGGTCGAGCCCACGCTGTTCGGCTACGCCAAGGGGGCTTTCACGGGGGCGACGCAAAACAAGTCGGGATATTTCGAGGACGCGAGCGACGGCACGCTGTTCCTGGACGAGATCGGCGAGCTGCCGCTCGAGCTCCAGGCGAAGCTGCTGCGCGTGCTGGAGAACGGCGAGTTCCAGCGCGTCGGCGAGACTCAGCAGAGGTTCTCCCGCGCGCGCGTGATAGCGGCGACCAACCGGGATTTGCGCCAGGAGGTTCGCAAGGGGAATTTCCGCGCCGATCTCTACCACCGGCTCTCGGTTTTTTCTATCGAAGTTCCTGCCCTGCGCGAAATGGACGAAGACCGCGTCCTGTTGCTCGAGCATTATCGGAAGTTCTACGCCGAGCAGGCGAAGCTTTCGCCCTTCGCCCTGGACGAGGCCTCGCAGAAGGCCTGGCGCGCGTACCACTTCCCGGGAAACGTGCGCGAACTGCGCAACGTCGTCATCCGGTTGACCACGAAGTACGCGGGCCAGAAGCTTTCCCTCGCGGAGCTCGAACCCGAGTTCGACCTGGAGACGCAGGCCGAAGGCGGGCCGGGGCTGCCTTCCGATCCCGGAACCCTCATCGACCAAGCGCAGCGGCACCTGCAGCGCGAGCGCGGCTTCAACCTGGATCAGATGCTCAAGGCCTGGGAGCAGGGCTACATCGAGGCGGCGATGAAGCTCACGCGGGGAAACGTGAGTCAGGCGGCGAAAATGCTCGGCATCAACCGCACTACGCTGTACTCGCGCATGGAATCCGCGCAGAAGCAGGAGTAGGTTTCGGGTCCCGCGGGGAGCGACTCGATGTATCTCGAACACTTCGGGCTGAAAGAGGCGCCGTTCCGCATTACCCCGCACACGGATTTCTTCTTTCAAGGCGCCAATCGCGGCGCGACGCTCGACGCTCTCCTGTACGCCATCACGAACGACGAGGGGATCGTCAAGGTCTCGGGAGAAGTGGGCAGCGGCAAGACGATGCTGTGCCGGGTGCTGATGGAACGCCTGCCCGCGACGGTCGAAACCATCTATCTCGCCAACCCTTCGCTGTCCCGCGACGAGATACTTCTCGCGATAGGCGATGAGCTCAAGGTCCAGCTCGAGGAGGACCGCGCCACGCGCGTGATCCGGTCGCTGCAGGAACACCTGCTTCGGCTGTTCGGACAGGGACGGCGCGTCGTCGTGCTGATCGACGAGGCCCACGCGATGCCCGACGAGTCGCTCGAGGAGATCCGGCTCTTGTCGAACCTGGAGTCCAACCGCCACAAGCTGCTGCAGATCGTCCTGTTCGGGCAGCCCGAACTGGACGAGCATCTGGATACCGCGGAGATGCGCCAGCTCAAGGAGCGCATCACGCACAGCTTCCGCCTCGAGCCCCTGGTTCGCGGCGACATCGACAGCTACGTCGACTTTCGCATGCGCGCGGCAGGCTACCGCGGCCCCAAGGTCTTCACCCGCGAGGCGATCAGCGACATCGCCCGCGCGTCGCAGGGCCTGACGCGGCGGATCAACATCCTCGCGGACAAGTCCCTGCTCGCGGCTTTTGCGGCGGGGACCCACGCGGTCACGGCGGTGGAAGTCAAGCGGGCGGTGCGCGACTCGGAGTTCTATCGCGCCAGAGGCCGAACGCAGAAACTGCGCATCGGCGTGGCGGCTTTGGCCGCCGGGTTGGTCCTCGGCTGGGTGACTCACATGCTGCTCCCGGGGGCGGCCCCGCAGCCGATGGCCGCCTCGGCAGCTTCGCCACCGGCGCCCGATTCCCGGACGAGCGCCGTAGCCGCTGCCTCGCCCGCTGCGACGCCAGCGCCCGTCGCCGCGGAGGCGAAACCGATTCCCAAGCAGGGGGATGCGCCGGAGAGAAAGCCCGTGGCCCCGGCGCAGGGAAACCTGGTCCGGGAGCGCTTCGAGGCCGCGCAAACATGGCTGCACAACACTCCGGGGGACTGGTATGCCGTACAGCTTGCCACGGCAAGCGTAGAACAGCTGCCCCAACTCGAGGATTTCCTGAGAAAAGCTGCCGCGTCCGTGCCCGTCACCGAGCTATTCGTGTACAGCGTCAAGATCCAAGGTCAGCAACACTATCGGGTCGCGTACGGGTCTTTTCCCAGCGCCGCCAAAGCGCTCGAAGCCATGGAAGACTTGCCGCAGCTCCTTGCCGCGTACCAGCCTTACACGCGCAGCGTCGAGCGGATGCGGAGCCAGAATCGCCAGTAGGCTCGCCCTCCGGGGCGGTTCTGCCTCGGTGAAAACCAAACCGGATTCGTGAAATAAGCGGCACGCGAGGCCAAATAAGCGGCACGCGGGGTTCGTTTGGTTTGTGAAATCAGTTTCTTACATGGTACTGTTATACTAGGGCTGGAAATCCGCGCCCGGTCGGGTCAAAACAAGGGAATCGGAGGGCACCTTGCGACGCATTGCGCTGGCGGTTGTTGCTCTAGCGATGAGCGCCTGCGCGCACGCGCCCATTCCCGAGTCTGAAGGCCACCTGAAGAAGCCCCCCGAGCCGCCACCTTCGGGAACCGTGCCTTCGCCGGTCCAAATCTCGACGATCCTGCCCGAGCCCAAGCCCCGTCTCCGTCCGGAGACCTATACCGTCGTGGTCAACGGCGTGAAAGTTCAGGAGCTCCTGTTCGCGCTTGCGCGGGATGCGAAGCTGAACGTCGACATACACTCGGGGATCACCGGCGTAGTCACCCTCAACGCCATCGACCAGACGCTGCCGCAGCTCCTGTCGCGCATCGCGAAGCAGGTGGACATGCGCTGGGAGCTCGACGGGCCGAACCTGGCGGTCATGCCCGATACGCCCTACCTGCACATCTACAAGATCGACTACGTCAACATGGAGCGGCTCGTCGCCGGCGCGACGGGAGTTTCTTCGCAAATCGGTGCCATCAGCGGCTCCGGAGGCGGAGGCAGCGGAGTAGCTGGAGCGGCCGGGGCGAATGGCTCCATTACCACGGTCAAGAATACGTCGGACAACAAGTTCTGGGCGACGCTGGAACGGAACATCAAAGATATCCTGCACGAGACCGACAAGATCCTGCCCGGCGGCGGAGCGCAACCGGTCGTCCAGGCCCCTCCCGGCGCACCGGGTGCCGCGCCGCAGACAACGCCCAACGTGTCCTTCAGGGAGGCTGCCTCGGTCATCGTGAACCCCGAGGCGAGCCTCATCATCGTGCGGGCGACGTCGCGGCAGCACGAAAAGATCCAGGAGTTCCTGGATCAGGTGCTCGCCAACGTCAGGCGACAGGTCCTGATCGAGGCGACTATCGCCGAAGTCTCGCTCAACAACCAGTACCAGCAGGGCATCGACTGGTCGGCTCTGAGGACGCGCGGCTTGACGACCATCTCAGGCAATCAGGTTTCGGGCGGGTCGGTAAGCACGGGACCCCTGCTCCCTCCCAACCCGCCCGTCAATGGGACGATCTCCGGCGGAGGCCTGCCTAGCACCCCGGGATTCCCCAACCTCCTGACGCTCGCCTTTGCGCAAGGGACGAACATCGCGGGCGTCCTTCAGCTGCTCGAATCCTTCGGGAACGTGCGCGTGCTCTCCAGCCCGAAACTCTCGGTGCTCAACAACCAGACCGCGCTGCTTCGCGTAGTCGACAACATCGTCTATTTCAACGTGCAGTCGAGCCAGACCGCGATAGGCACGGGAGGCGGCAGTGCCGGAGTCCAGACCGCCGTCACCACGACCGCCGTCACGGTGCCCGTGGGGTTCGTCATGAACGTCACTCCCCAAATCGGCGACGACGACACCGTCCTGCTCAACGTCAAGCCCGCCACGACCCGTCTCATCAAGTTCGTCAACGATCCCAACCCGCTGCTGACGATCCCGAATCAGGTGCCGCAGTTGCGCATGCGGGAAATGGAATCCCTGATCAAGGTCAACAGCGGGCAGATGGCGGTCCTCGGCGGGCTGATCGAGGACTCGGTCAACGACATTGAGGATACGGTGCCCGTCCTCAATAGCATCCCGATCCTCGGCTCGCTCTTCAGCTCGCGCAACCGGAACAATACGAAGACCGAGCTGGTCGTGTTCCTCCGTCCGGTGGTCATCAAGGACCCCAGCATCGACGGCGACTACCGCGCCTACCGCTCGCTGATCCCGGCGGACAACTTCACGTCTCAGCCCAACCCGGGCAAGACGGCGCCCTTCAGCGGAATGAAATGAGCCTGCTCCTCGACGCGCTGAAGAAGGCGGAGCTCGCCAAGCAAATCGCAAAGGCGGAGTCACCCGCGCCCGAGGCCGGAGGGAGCGAATCGCCGGCGCCGCCGGAGTCGCCCCCTCGCGCCATTACCACGCGCGAGAAGCTTCCCGATATCACGCAGCCGATCGAGATACTCAGCGACGACCTCCCCTCCCCCAAGGAGCAAAGATCCTCGGGGACCGCACCGCAACGACAGGAATTGACGCTGGAAGACCCGGAGCCCCCGGTACCCGCCGCCCGGCCCGCGCCCCCCTCGGACGACGACGCTCCCATCGGCGGGCGCGCCCAGGCCGAGCAGCTCTTTCAGGTCAAGGAGATGGACTACAACCCGCGCCGGCCGTTCTATCTCACTCTTGGCGCGCTCGGCGTGGTTGCGGTCGCCTACGGCGGCTACGTGTGGTGGCAGATGCAGCCGCACTACAGCTTCACCCCGGGCCAGGCGGTTCCGGGCGCTCCCGCGGCCCAGGTCGCGGCCGCCGTGAACACCGCACCGCCCTCGCAGCCCGCGGTAGCCGCCCCAGCCGCAGCGCCCGCGCAAGCCGCAACTCCAAGCGCCAAGATCGCCGTGATTCCTCCGATACATCCGGCGCGCCCGAGGCCGAGGCCGCAGGCGCCCGCCGCTCCAGCGATGCCCGCGACGCCGCCGGAGCAGAAGGCGAGCACGCCGATCGAGATCAACGCGCCGATACTCGCCGTCGATCCGTACGTCCAGCAGGGTTATCAGGCCTTCCAGAAAGGCGACCTGTCGGCCGCGCGCGACAACTACGAGAAGGCGCGCGCGCACGAGCCGAACAACCGCGACGCCCTGCTGGGACTTGCCGCCATCGACGTGCGCAGCGGCATGCTCGAATCGGCCGAAGCGCGCTATCTCAAGCTGCTCGAAGCCGATCCGCGCGACGACCGGGCGGTCGCGGGTCTCCTCGCCCTGCGCGGCCGGCTCGATCCCGCGGCTTCGGAGAGCCGACTCAAGACGCTCATCGCCACCCAGCCCGAGTCCCCGCAGCTGCAGTTTGCGCTCGGCAACCAGTACGCGCAGCAATCGCGCTGGTCGGAAGCCCAGGCGGCCTTTTTCAAGGCGTACTCCATCGACCCGGAGAATGCCGACTACGCTTTCAATCTCGCCGTAAGCCTGGACCGGCTGCACCAGAAGCGGCCCGCGCTCGAGTACTACCAGCGGGCGATCGCGCTGTCGGGAAAGCGCGCGGCGACCTTCGACCCGGGCCAGGCACGCACGCGCGTGCAGGAGCTGAGCAAATAGCCCGCTCCATGAATTCGCCGCGTCTTTCCACGCAGCAGGTCTCGCCGCAGGCGAAGCGCCATATCGGCCAGATCCTGATCTCGCAGGGGATCCTCACCGAGGATCAGCTGCGGATCGCGCTTCTCGAGCAGCTCAAGACCCATCAGCCGGTCGGCAAGCTCCTCGTCAACCTGGGCTTCGTGTCCGAGGCGACGCTGCGCGACGCCCTGTCGGAGAAGCTCGGCCTGCAGAGCGTCGACCTCACGCAGATCGTCGTGGACTCGATGGCCCTGAAGCTCGTGCCCCGGGAATTCTCGAAGCGCCATACCGTGTTCCCGGTGGCGCTCGACCGCGAGGCGCGCAAGCTGATCGTCGCGTTAGCCGACACGAACAACATCGTGGCGCTCGACCAGCTGCGCGCCCAGCTGCGGGGCGAGTTTTCGCTGGAGCCGCGGCTCGCCGGCGAAGGGGAGATCGGCCGCGCGATCGACCAGTACTACGGCCACGATTTCTCCATCGACGGAATCCTGCACGAGATCGAGACCGGCGAGATCGACTACCAGAGCCTCCAGGCCTCGGGCGACGCCTACTCCCAGCCCGTGGTGCGGCTCATTTCCGCCCTTTTCGCCGACGCGGTGGAGCGGGGCGCCTCGGATATCCACTTCGAGCCCGAGCAGAGCTTCCTGCGCATCCGCTACCGCATCGACGGCGTACTGCGGCAGATTCGCTCGCTGCACAAGACCTACTGGCCGGCGATGGCGGTGCGCATCAAGGTGATGGCGAAGATGAACATCGCCGAGACACGCGCGCCGCAGGACGGGCGCATCTCGCTGATGCTCACCGGCCGCGCGGTCGATTTCCGGGTTTCGTCGCAGGCCACTTCGCACGGCGAGAACATCGTGCTTCGCATCCTCGACCGCCAGAAGGGCATCGTCCCGCTCGACGGGCTGGGCCTGGAACTGAGCCAGCTTCAGCTCCTGAAGCGGATGATCGCGCGCCCCGAGGGCATCATCCTCGTAACGGGCCCGACCGGCAGCGGCAAGACGACCACGCTCTACTCGGTGCTCAACCACATCAACAACGACGGCCTCAACATCATGACCCTGGAGGACCCCGTCGAGTATCCGATGACGCTGATCCGCCAGACCTCTGTCAATGACGCGGCGAAGATGGATTTCGGCAACGGCATCCGCTCCCTCATGCGCCAGGACCCCGACGTGATCCTGGTCGGCGAGATCCGCGATGAGGATACCGCTACGATGGCGTTTCGCGCCGCGATGACCGGCCACCAGGTGTACTCGACGCTGCACACGAACTCCGCGGTGGGCGCGATTCCGCGCCTGCTCGACATCGGTATCGTTCCGGACATACTCGCGGGCAACATCATCGGCGTGGTCGCGCAACGCCTGGTCCGCCGCCTGTGCAAGCACTGCAAGCAGGCGTACCCCGCGACCGCGGGCGAATGCGGCATCGTCGGCGCGCGCCCCGAAAAGGCCCCGACGCTGTACCGCGCGGTCGGTTGCGACCAGTGCGACTACCAGGGGTACCGGGGGAGGATGGCGATCATCGAAATCCTCAAGATGGACGGCGATTTCGACGAATTGATCGCGCGCCGCGCCACCGGTCGTGAAATGCACAAGGCGGCGGTGGCTAAGGGGTTCCGCACGCTGGCCGACGACGGGGTTCGCCGGATCCTTGACGGCTCGACGTCCCTCGAAGAGCTGATGCGCGTGGTGGACCTCACCGACCGCATGTAGGACCGCGCGCGCTCGCGCCAAAACCATGGCACTGTTCACCTACAAGGCGATCGACACCCGCGGCAAGACGATGCTCGGCCAGATCGACGCCGTGAATCTCGTCGACCTGGAGCAGCGCCTCAAGCGCATGGGCCTGGACCTGGTACGGGGAGGCCCGACGGGACGCGGCGGGAACTGGCTGCGCAGCGGCTCGATCAAGCGCTCCGAGCTGATCAACTTCTGCTTCCACATGGAACAACTCATCGGAGCGGGAGTACCGCTGGTCGAGTCGCTCATCGATCTGCGCGACAGCATCGAGAACGCACGGTTCCGCGAGGTGATCTCCGGGGTGATCGAAAGCATCCAGGGCGGCCTGCGCCTCTCCCAGTCGCTCGCGCAGTACCCCCAGATATTTAGCCCGGTGTTCACCAGCCTCATCCGGGCCGGCGAGGACACGGGCAAGCTGGCCGAAGTACTGAAGAGCCTCGTCGACAACCTCAAATGGGAGGACGAGCTCGCAGAGCACGTGAAGAAGCTCGTCATGTATCCCGCATTCGTCGGCTCGATCGTGTTGATGGTCACGCTCTTCCTGATGATCTACCTCGTGCCACAGATGGTTGCGTTCATCCGCAACATGGGACAGCAGATCCCGATCCAGACGCGCATCCTGATCGAGGTGTCGAGTTTTCTGGTCAATTACTGGTGGGCGGTCCTCGCGACCCCGGTGGCCGTCGTCGCCGGCCTGCGGGTCGCAGCCCGCACGAACCCGGCGGTCCGCTACCAGATCGACCGGCTCAAGCTCGCGATGCCGGTCTCCGGCGAAATCCTGCGGAAGATCATCCTGTCCCGCTTCGCTAGTATCTTCGCGCTGATGTACGCCTCGGGAATCACCATTTTGGACGCGATACGGAGCTCCGAGGAGATCGCGGGCAACGTCGTCATCCAGGAAGGCCTAAAGCTCGCCGGGCAGCAGATCGGCGAAGGGAAGAACGTCACCGCGGCCTTCCAGGAGATCGGGCTCTTCCCGCCGCTGGTGGTGAGGATGCTGCGGGTGGGCGAGTCCACTGGAGCCCTCGATACCGCTCTACTCAACGTGTCCTACTTCTACAACCGGGAGGTGCGCGAGTCGATCGCCAAGATCCAAGTCATGATCGAGCCGGCGCTCACGGTGTTCCTGGGGATCATCCTCGGCTGGGTCATGCTTTCGGTGCTCGGCCCGATCTACGACGTCATCACCAAGATCAAGGTCTAGTCCGTGCTGACCAGGCGCCTCTTCTACTTCGCCCCGCATCACGTTACCGCCTACCGCTGGAGCAAGAGAGAGCTGCACAGGGAGGCGGAGTTCGCCATGACCGAGGACGGCGTCGCCGAGTTCGGGCAGTACGTCGCCGCAAGGCCCGACAGTCTTTTCTACTTTCTCGCCGATGTGGTCGAAGAGGACTTTTTCCAGGAAAACGTCCCCTATGTACGTGGCGCGGACCGCCGCGTCCTGCTAGCTCGCAAGCTCTCGCAACGCTATCGCGACACCTCCCTCGCCGTGCCGATCTCGCTCGGCACCGAGCTCCACGCCGGCCGCAGGGAGGAGCGGATGCTCTACACGTCGTTCACCAATACTCAGCAGTTTCAGCCGTGGCTGCAGGCGCTGCGCTCGCGCAACGCCAGAGTAGCGGGGGTGTTCTCGGTAGCCCTGGTCGCGGCCGCTCTCGGCAAGCGCCTGGGGTTCAAGGCGAATCGTTACGTCATGGTAAGCCTGCAGCACGCCGGCCTGCGGCAGACCTACGTCGAGAGCGGTCGCATGCGCTTCTCGCGCATCGGTCGCGTGAATTCGACCGACCCTCAGGCCATCGCGGAGGACTGCGCTGCGGAATCGCTGAGAACCCACCAGTACCTCGTCAACTCGCGAGTCCTGCCGCGCGATGCTCCGGCCCTGGACGTCCTCGTTCTCGCCCCCGCCAAGGACAAGGCCCTCTACGACGCGGCGTGCGTCGATTCGGCCCGGCTGCACTTCCATGTGCACGACATCGACAAGGTCGCAAGAAGCATCCGATTGAAATCGCTGCCGCCCGAGACCCTTGGCGAAGGCCTGTTCCTGCACGTGCTCGCCGAGTCCGCGCCGCGCGAGCAGTTTGCCGACAGCGGGCTGCGCCACTTCTACGACCTGTGGCGCGCGCGCGTGGCTATTCTCGCGGCCGGGGCAGCTGCCATGGGACTGTGCCTCGTTCTCGCCGCGGAGAGGCTGCTCGACACTTACCTGATCGGCCAGGAGGCCGTCGCGGACCGCGGCCAGGAGGCGCG
>DATEGT010000196.1:0-12505 GCA_035280025.1 Burkholderiales bacterium
AGAAGCTGCCGGTGAAAAAGAAGACGCCCTCCGGCCAGCCTTCGACCGACGAGGACTCGCTCGCCGAGCTCGCCCTCGATCATCCGCTGCCGCGGCTCATCCTCGAGCACCGCGCGCTCTCGAAGCTGAAATCGACCTACACCGACAAGCTGCCGCGGATGGTGAACGCGGCCACCGGGCGCGTGCACACGACCTACAGCCAGGCCGTGGCGGTCACGGGCCGGCTCTCCTCGAACGATCCCAACCTGCAGAACATCCCGATCCGAACCCCGCAGGGGCGGCGCATCCGCGCGGCGTTCGTCGCGCCCGCGGGTTCGCGGCTGGTATCGGCCGACTATTCGCAGATCGAGTTGCGCATCATGGCGCACCTGTCCGGCGACGAAGGCCTGCGCCACGCCTTCGCGCATGGCCAGGACGTGCACCGCGCGACGGCGGCCGAGGTGTTCGGCCGCTCGCTCCCGGACGTGTCCCCGGAGGAGCGCCGCTACGCGAAGGTGATCAATTTCGGGCTGATCTACGGCATGTCGGCCTTCGGTCTCGCGCAGCAGCTGGGCCTGGAGCGCGCCACCGCGCAGGCCTATATCTCGAGCTACTTCACCCGGTATCCGGGAGTGGCGAAGTACATGGAGGACACGCGCAAATCCGCGCGCGACCGGGGCTATGTCGAGACGGTGCTCGGCCGGCGCCTGTGGCTGCCTGAGATCCGGAGCGCCAACCCGGCGCGGCGCAGCGGCGCCGAGCGCGCGGCGATCAACGCCCCGATGCAGGGCACGGCCGCGGATCTGATCAAGCTGGCGATGATCGCGGTCCAGGCCTGGCTCGACCGGGAGAAGCTCGCCTCCAGGCTCATCATGCAGGTGCACGACGAGCTGGTCCTCGAGGTGCCGGAGGGCGAAGCCGGGCGCATCAAGGCCGAAATTCCGAGGCTTATGAGCGGCGTCGCACAGCTGAAAGTGCCGCTTGTCGTCGACGTCGGATCGGGCCAGAATTGGGAAAAAGCGCACTGAGCTTCCGTCAGGAAGGCTCCCCGGCAGCGCTCCCGCAGTCACCAGAATCCCGGTCGTCACGCAAGGAGGAAATCATGCAGGCCAATTCCGTTCAGGAAGGCGTGGACGCGCGCGACGTCATCCGCCATCTGGTGCTGCTCGGCGACGCCCTCGAGAACATCGACATGGGCGTGGACGCGGCCGAGGACGTGCTCGTTCCCAGGCCGCGGAACCCGTGGAAGCTCACCGTGCTCGAGCCGCCGCAGGTCCTGGAGCGCGGCTGGGCGCGGGCGATACCGATCGATGCGACGCACATCGGCATCTGCCTCGACGGCGGATGGGCGATCGAGGCGAGCGGCCTGTTGCGCGGAAGCGCGCAGTCGGTGAGCGGCGCGCTCGAGACGCTGGCGGACGCGGCCGACAGGTTCGAGGAGATCTTCACGAGCCTCGTCGCGGCGGCGCTCGAAGCGGGGCTGCCGACGGTCGTGTGCACGCTGGTGCCGTCGCGCCACGGGGAACCGCTGCGGCAGCGCATCGCCGCGACGGCGCTCGCGATCTTCAACGACCGCATCCTGCGGCAGGCGGTGGCGGCGAACCTCTCGGTCGTCGACCTGCGCATCGTGTGCGACGAGGAAGGCGACTACGCGACCGAGACGCTGCTGTCGCGCGCCGGCGTGCGCAAGGTGGCCAACGTGGGGCGCTCGGCGCTGTACGAGGTGTCGCGCGAGCCGGGGAGGACGCGGGTGTATTTCTAGAGGCGTCCGCCCTACTTCAGCAGCGCGCCGAACACCTTCTTCACGATCGACGAGGCCGCGCCCGCCGGGTTCTCGCGGATCTTTTTCTCCTCGTCCGCGATGCCGACGAACAGGCCGTCGAGCGCCCTGCGGGTGACGTAGTCTTCCAGGTTCACGTCCTCTTCCTTGACCAGCCCGAATTTCGCGCCGCTGGCGGCGATCTCGTTGTACGCCTCGGCGAGCTTCACCTTGGCCATCGCCTTGACCACGATCGGCTTGAATTTCTGCGCGAGGGGCTCGGAGGTGGTGCGCTTGAAGTACTGTGTCGCGCTGTCCTGGCCGCCGGTGAGGATGCCCTTGGCGTCCTGCACGGTCATCTTCTTCGCCGCGTCGACGAGCAGCGATCTTGCGTGCGGCACCGCGGCCTCGGCGGCGCGGTTCATCTTCAGGACGAGATCGTTGGCCTGCTTGCCTGCGCCGATCGAATGCATCATCGCCTCCGCGCGCTTCATCGAGGGCGGCAGCGGGATCTTGATGCGCGGATCGTTCATGAATCCGTCCTGCTTGCCGAGCTTCGCCACGGCGGACTTGGCGCCGTTCATGAGAGCCTGCTTCAGCCCGGCGACCGCGTCGCGGTTGCTGATGTCATCCAGCGTTCCCGCCGAGGCGGAGGACACGAGGAGGGCGGCGAGGATTCCGGAGACGCGCGTCAAGCCCTTGTCCATGGCCTAGCTTACCCCTGCGGCGTGCGCCTGCCTGTCGGCATGGTAGGAGGAGCGCACCATCGGACCGACCGCGGCGTGGGTGAAGCCGAGTCTCGCGGCCTCGCGCTCGAAAGCGGCGAAGGCGTCCGGGTGCACGAAGCGCTCGACCGGAAGGTGGTGCGGCGAGGGCTGGAGGTACTGTCCGACGGTGAGCATGTCGACGCCGTGGGCGCGCAGGTCGCGCATGACCTCGAGGATCTCCCCGTCGGTCTCGCCCAGGCCGACCATCAGCCCTGACTTGGTCGGGATCCCCGGGTGGCGCGCCTTGAAGTCGCGGAGCAGCCCGAGCGAGTGCGGGTAGTCGCCTCCGGGACGCGCCTTGCGGTACAGGCGCGGCACGGTCTCGAGGTTGTGGTTCATCACGTCGGGCGGCGCCGCGTCGAGGACCCCGAGCGCGCGCTCCAGGCGCCCGCGGAAATCCGGGACCAGGACCTCGATGCGGGTGGCGGGCGATTCCGCGCGCACCGCGCGGATGCATTCGACGAAGTGGCCCGCGCCGCCGTCCTTCAGGTCGTCGCGGTCGACGCTGGTGATGACCACGTACGAGAGCCCGAGCGCCGCGATCGTCTGCGCGAGATGCCCGGGTTCCTCGGGGTCGGGCGGCTGCGGCCTGCCGTGGGCGACGTCGCAGAACGGGCAGCGCCGCGTGCACAGGTCTCCGAGGATCATGAAGGTCGCGGTGCCCTTGCCGAAGCACTCGCCGATGTTCGGGCACGAGGCCTCCTCGCACACCGTGTGCAGCTTCTTTTCCCGCAGGATCCGCTTGATCTCGTGAAAGCGCGAGCCTTCGGAGGGCGCGCGCACGCGGATCCAGCCGGGCTTCGCGAGCCGCCCCCCGGGCGCGACCGCGATCGGAATGCGCGTCTTGGCGAGGCCCTTCTCCTTTTCGGCGACTTCGCTCACCGGGACTCCGGGCGGATCTCGAGAAGCTCCGCGATGCGCGCGGCGAGCGCCAGGCCGAGCGCCCGAGCGTCGCCCGCGACCCCGAGCGCCGAGGTCTGCGTCACCGCGAGGCCCGGATAGCCGCAGGGATCGATGTCGGAAAAGGGCGCAAGATCCATGGCCACGTTCAGCGCGACCCCGTGGTAGCAGCAGCCTTGACGCACGCGCAGCCCGAGCGCCGCGATCTTCGCGCCTTCGACGTACACGCCGGGCGCGCCGGGTCGTTTCTCCGCGCTGACGCCGCGCTCGCCGAGGAGATGGACGACCGCGTCTTCGATCAGCGCCACCATGCCGCGCACTGTGAGGCGGCGCCGCTCCAGGTCGACGAGCGTGTAAACGATCGCCTGTCCCGGACCGTGGTAGGTGACCTGCCCGCCGCGGTCGGCGCGCACCAGCGGAATGCCCGAGTCCCTCGCGAAGTGCTCGGGGCGCGCTGCGATCCCGGCGGTGTACACGCTCGGGTGCTCGAGCACCCAGAGCTCGTCGCGCGTCGCCGCGTCGCGTCCGGCGGTGAAGCGGCGCATCGCGTCGCAGGTCCCGGCGTAGCCGGCGAGGCCCAGATCCCGGACGAGCGGGGCGGGGCGCCCGGCGAGCGGAGCGCGGCTGCGTTGGGTCTGCACGGAGGCGAGCATGGCCTAGAGGACCATCGTCACCATCGGATGGTCGCACAGCTCGCGGTAGAGGTCGTCGAGCTGCTCGCGCGATATCGCGCGGATGGTGCAGGTGAGCGACAGGTACCTGCCCTCCCGGCTGGGACGCATCTCGAGCGTCGCCGGGTCGAAGTCCGGAGCGTGGCGCGTCACCACCTCGATCACGGCCTGCGCGTAGCCGGCCTGGGTCTTGCCCATGATCTTGATGGGGAACTCGCAGGGAAACGCGAGGACGGGAGCGTCTGTCTCAGGCATGGACGGGCGCGCGCATCACCTGCGCCTTGTATTGCTGGTAGAGGGCGTGGACCCTCGAGCCCACCGGGCCCGGCTTGCCCGGGCCGACCGGCCTGCCGTCGAGCGAGGTGATCGGCAGCACCTCGCGCGAGGACGAAGTCACCCAGATCTCGTCGGCCGAGCGCAGCTCGCTTTCCTTCACCGGGCGAACTTCGTGCGCAATGGCGTTGCCGCGCAGGATCTCGAGCACCACGTCGTAGGTTATTCCGGGCAATATCAGGTGAGACTTCGGGGGGGCGAGGACGGTTCCGTTCTTCACCACGAACACGTTGCTGGCCGAGGCCTCGGTCAGCTCGCCGTCGCGCACCAGGATCGCCTCGGTGCAGCCCGCTTCCGCCGCCTGCGTGCGCAGCATGCAGTTGCCGAGCAGCGAGGTCGACTTGATGTCGCAGCGCAGCCAGCGGAAATCCGGGAGCACGATCGCCTGCGCGCCGGTCTTCATCAGCTCCGCCGAGGGGGTGATCAGCTCGGTCGCCATCAGGAACACCGTGGGCTTGAGGCCCTTGGGAAAGGCGTGGTCGCGCTTGGCGACGCCGCGGGTGATCTGCAGATAGACGTTCTGGTCCTCCCAGGGATTGCCTTCGATGATCCGTGCGACGAGCTCGGACCACTTCGCGCCCGTGTTCGGATTGGCGATGCGGATCGCGTCCAGGCTCGCCTGGAGGCGCGCGAGATGCTCGGCGAGGCGGAAGGGCCGGCGCGAGTACGCCGGGATCACCTCGTAGACGCCGTCCCCGAAGATGAAGCCGCGGTCGAGCACCGGGATTTTCGCCTGCTCGATCGGCATGAACTCGCCGTTGAGATAGATCATGTCAATCCCTCGAGTATCGGGGCGCTACTTGAACCACAAGGCGATCCCGTCCCAGGCGCGCTGGAGGATGCTCGCCGATTCCACGCCCTCCAGCGCGACCACCGGATACTCCCCCAGCGGCCGGCCCTCGAGCGAAACGCGCAGCGTCCCCACGCGCTGTCCCGCGGCGAGGGGCGCCACCAGCGGCTGCTCGCTCACGATCTCCGCCTGCAGCTTGTCCGCCGTACCCGCCGGCACGCTCACGTACAGGTCGGCCGCGACGCCCGCGCGCAGCTGCCGCTCGCTGCCTTTCCACACCGCGAGCCTGCTGATCTCCTGGTCCTTCTGGTACAGGCGCCGGGCGTCGTAGGCCCGGAAGCCGAAGTTGAGCAGTTTCTGGCTCTCCTCGTTGCGCACTCTCTCTGAGGGCGCGCCGACGAGCACCGACACCAGCCGCCGCTCGCCGCGCCGCGCCGACGCGACGAGGCAGTAGCCGGCGCTCTCGGTGTGGCCGGTCTTCATCCCGTCGACGTTCGGGTCTAGCCACAGCAGCCGGTTGCGATTCAGCTGCGTGATGTCGTTGTAGCGGTATTCGCGCTCGGAATACAGCTTGTAGTACTCGGGATAGTCGCGGATCAGCGCGGAAGCGAGCAGCGCGAGGTCGCTCGTCGTCGAATAGTGATGCGCGTCGGGCATGCCGCTCGCGTTGGCGAAGTGCGTGTCCTTCATGCCGAGGCGCACGGCTTCCCGGTTCATCCCCTCGACGAACGCCGCTTCCGAGCCCGCGATGGCCTCGGCGAGCGCGATGCAGGCGTCGTTGCCCGACTGGACGATCATGCCGTGCAGCAGCTCCTGCACCGTGACCGGCTTTCCCGGCTCGATGAACATGCGCGACCCCGGGGCCCGCAAGGCGCGCTCGGAGACGGCGATCGTCTGCGTGAGCGCGATCGATCTCTGCCGGATCGCCGAGAACGCGAGGTAGGCGGTCATGAGCTTGGTGAGCGAGGCGGGCTCGACGCGCCCTTCCGGATTGCGGCTCGCGAGCTGCTGGCCGCTGGTCGCATCGAGCAGCAGCCAGGCTCGCGACGACAGGGCCGGCGGCTCGGGGGCGCTGGCGAGCGCGGCGCTCGACAGCAGGAGGGCGAGCAGGGCGGCGGGAATGCGCGGCATCGGAGCCTGCGATTATACCGGCGGGGGGCCGCCGGCCGCGGCGCGCTTTCCCGGCAGGATCGCCTCGACCTCGACCGTCGCGCTGCCCGCGTTGACGTAGCCGAGCTTGTACGCGGCCGCGTAGGACAGGTCGATGATGCGGTTGGCGTGGAAGGGGCCGCGGTCATTGATTCGCACCACGACGCTCCTGCCGTTGGCGAGATTGGTGACGCGCGCGTAGCTCGGGATCGGCAGGACGGTGTGCGCCGCGGTCATCGCGTACATGTCGTAGCGCTCGCCGCTCGCGGTGCGCTTCCCGTGGAACTTGCGCCCGTACCAGGTGGCGACGCCGCGCGCGCGGTAGGGCGCGAGCGAGGTATAGGGGACGTATCTCCGGCCCAGGGCGGTGTAAGGCGCGTTCGCGCCCGCGTTGAGCGGCTCGGCGCGGGGCGTGGCGTCCGAGATCCTGTCGAGGTCCACCGGCGGCGGCCCTCCCGGGCCGTCCCCCTTGTAGTAGCCGCCGTGCCCGCCCCCGCATCCGGCGAGCGCCGCGGCGAGCGCCAGCGCCGCCGGCGACCGGAACGGGACCCTCACGTCTGCACCAGGGCGCGGTGGTGCTGGATGCTCATCAGCATGCCGATGCCCAGCGACAGGGTGATGAGCGAAGTGCCGCCGTAGCTGATGAAGGGCAGGGGCACGCCGACCACCGGCAGCAGCCCGCTCACCATCCCCATGTTGACCACCGCGTAGGTGAAGAAGGTGAGCGTGATCGATCCCGCGAGCAGCCGCGTGAAGAAGGTAGGCGCGCCGGCCGAGATCATCAGCCCGCGCATGATCAGGGCGAGGTAGAGCACGAGGAGAAGGGTCGCGCCGATCAGGCCGAATTCCTCCGAGTACACCGCGAAGATGAAGTCGGTCGCGCGCTCGGGTATGAATTCCAGGTGCGTCTGCGTGCCCTCGAGCCAGCCCTTGCCGGTGATGCCGCCCGAGCCCACCGCGATGGTCGACTGGATGATGTGGTAGCCCGCGCCGAGCGGATCGGAGGAGGGATCGAGCAGCGTGAGGAAGCGCCTTCGCTGGTAGTCGTGCAGCACGCCCCAGAGGATCGGCAGGCTCGCGAGCATCACGGTGATCCCCGCGGCGATCACCTTCCAGGACAGTCCCGCGAGAAAGATGACGTACAGCCCGGCGGCCGCGACGAGGAGGGCCGTCCCCAGGTCCGGCTGGCGCGCGATCATCGCCGTGGGCACGGCGAGAATGACGAAGGCCACGGCGAACTCGCGGAAGCGCAGCGCGGCCTCGTGCCGGTGGAAGTAGCGCGCGAGCAGCAGCGGCATAGCGAGCTTCATCAGCTCGGAGGGCTGGATGCTCGCGAACCCCAGCGGCAGCCAGCGCCGCGCGCCGTTCCTCACGTCGCCGAACAGGGCGACTCCGACGAGCATCAGCAGCACGGCGAGGAACACCGGCACCGCGATGCGCATGAACACTTGGGGATGCACCTGGGCGGCGGTCCACATCAGCGCCAGCGCGAGCAGCATGTTGAGCGCCTGCGCGCCGAAGCGCGCCGGCGCCTGGTAGGCGGCGCTGTAGAGGGTGGCGAGGCCGAGCGCAAGGATGCACAGCACGATCGCGATCAGCGGCCCGTCGATCTTGGCCGTGAAGCGCTCGAGCAGCTGCCTAATCGTCGCCGTCGTCATCGGGCGCGAGCTTGGGAGCGGGCGCGGCGGGCTTGTCGACGCCCTTGCCGAGCAGGTAGAAGTCGAGGACCTTCCGCGCGACCGGCGCGGCCGCGCGCGCGCCGAACCCGGCGTTCTCGACCAGGACCGCGAGCGCGATCTTCGGCTCGTCCGCCGGCGCGAAGGCGATGAAGAGCGCGTGATCGCGCAGGCGCTCGGCGACGTTCGCCTCGGAGTACTTCTCGTCCTTCTTGAGCGCCACCACCTGGGCCGTACCGGTCTTGCCGGCGCTCACGTAGGCGGCGCCGGCGAAAGCGCGCGCGCCCGTGCCTTCCTTGTTGACGCCGACCATGGCGCGCCAGATCAGCTCGAGGTTCTTCGGCTTCAGGGGGATGGTCTTGACCGGCTGCGGCTCGACGTACTTGCGCTCGCCGGTGATCGGGTTCTGGATGTAGTCGACGAAGTGCGGGCGGTACATCACGCCGCCGTTGGCGAGCGTCGCGACCGCCTGCGCGAGCTGCAGCGGCGTGTAGGAATTGTAGCCCTGGCCGATGCCCACGCTGATGGTTTCCCCCGGGAACCACTTCTGCTGCGCCGGGATCTTGAAGCGCTTCAGCTTCCATTCGGGCGAGGGCAGGACGCCGACGAACTCGCCCTCGACGTCGATGCCGGTCTTCGCGCCGAAGCCGAACTGGCCGATGAAGCGCGCCATGTTGTCGATGCCGAGGTCGTTGGCCAGGTTGTAGTAGTAGGTGTCGCAGGACACCACGATCGACTTGTACATGTCGACGTAGCCGTGGCCGTCCGCCTTGTCGTCCCGGAAGCGGTTGTTGCCGAAGATGAAGTAGCCGGGGTCGAATATGGTCTGCGTGGGCGTGCGCTTGCCCAGCTCCAGCGCGGCGAGCGCCATGTAGGGCTTGAACGTCGAGCCCGGCGGGTACAGCCCGGTCAGCGCGCGGTTGTTGAGCGGATGGTCGGGCGAGTTGTTGAGCGCGTCCCAGTTCGCCGGGTCGATGCCGTCGACGAAAAGGTTCGGGTCGTAGCCCGGCTTGGAGACGAAGGCGAGGACGCCGCCGGTCGAGGGCTCGATCGCCACCAGCGCGCCGCGGTTCTCGCCGAAGGCGCGCTCGGCGGCCTCCTGGAGGCGGATGTCGAGGGTGAGCCTGAGGTCGCTCCCAGGCTTGGGCGGCGTGGTGGGCGCAAGCGTGCGCACGTTGGCGCCGCGCATGATGCGCCCGCTCGCGTCCGTTTCCACCTGCTCGAAGCCGGTGGTGCCGTGCAGGGTGCCCTCGTAGCTCTGCTCCAGGCCGGTCTTGCCGATATGGTCGGTGCCCTTGTAGTTGCCCGCCTCGTCGGAATCCTCGATTCTCTCGACGTCGCGGTCGTCGATGCGGCTGATGTAGCCGACGACGTGCGAGGCGAGCTCGCCCAGAGGGTACTGGCGGAAGAGCCTGCCCTTGATGTCGACGCCGGGAAAGCGGTAGCGGTTGACCGCGAGCACCGCGACTTCCTCGTCGGTCAGCCGCGTCTTCAGCGGCAGATTGTCCTGGCCCTTGCTCTCCTCCCTGAGCTTCTGGAAGCGGCGCCGGTCCCTGGGCTGGATGTCGACCAGCTTCGCGAGCGCCTTGATGGTGCCCTCGAGGTCGGGGATCTTGGACAGCGTGAGCTCGAGCGTATAGGCCGAGTAGTTACGCGCGAGCACCACGCCGTTGCGGTCCAGTATCAGCCCGCGGTTGGGCGGGATCGGGACGATCGCGATGCGGTTGTCCTCGGCCTTGGTGTCGTAGTAGTCGTGCTGGATGACTTGCAGGTAGAAAAAGCGCCCGAACAGGACCGCGAAGGCGGCGAGCACGATCGCCCCGGCGGCGCCCAGGCGCACCTGGAAATAGTGAAGCTCCCGCCGGACGTTCTTGAGCTCCTTCATGCGCGTCGCCTACAGCGGGCGGTTCTCGTCCACGCTTTCGGGCCTGCGCTGCGGAAGGAGCAGGAGGAAGGTCGCCGTGGGCCACAGCGCGGCGCCGACCAGGCTCTCGGCGAAGTACATCAGCCCTGGGAAGGCGCCGCCCGCGATCATGCGCACGCTCAGCATCAGCGCCTGGGTCGCGAGCAGCAGCACCAGGATGTGCGCCGCCTGCCGCCACAGCGAGAACCACAGGATGCGCCGGTGCAGGGTGATCGCGCCGAAGGCGAGAAATGCGTAGGCGAAGGCGTGCTGCCCGAGCAGCGCGCCTTGGCCCGCGTCCATGACGAGCCCGACGAACCACGCGACGCCGATTCCCATCCTGCGCGGCTGGTGCACGCACCAGAAGGCGAGCACGAGGGCGGCAAGGTCGGGCACGCCGGCGAGATCGCTCCAGGGCATGAAATTGAACAGGAGCGCGAGCACCACGGTGAGCGTCATGTACCAGACGTTGACCGGCAGGAGGATGCGCTCGGGCTGCTCGAAGTAGGCCATGTGTCCTACTGCCTCTTCGGGCGCTTCTGCTTGGGGGCGGGCCCCGAGCCGGGCTCGGCCGCGGCCGGCGGCGCCGGCAGGTTCGTCTCCCGCGCGAGCACCAGGACCTGCCGGTTCTGCTCGGTGCCGGCCGAGGGGACGCAGGTGATCTTCGCGAAGGAATACGCGGCGTCGCGCTCGATCTTCGTGACCTTGGCCACCGGCAGGCCCGGCGGGTAGGTGCCGTCGATGCCCGAGGTCACCAGCAGGTCGTCCGCCTGCACATCCGCGTTGGTGGCGGTGTAGGAGAGATCGAGCGTGCCCTTGTCGCCGCCGCCGTAGATCACGGCGCGCAGGCCGTTCCGGACGACCTCGACCGGAGTCCGCTGCTCCTTGTCGGTGATCAGGGTCACTTCGGCGATGAACGGCTGCACCCGCGTCACCTGCCCCACGACACCGACGTCGTCGATCACGGCCTGCCCGGCGGCGATGCCCTGCTGGCTGCCCTTGTCGATGATCACCTTGCGCGAGAAGGGGTCGCGGCCCCGGTAGAGGATCTCGGCGAGGGTGGCCGGACGCGGGATGCGCTCGCGCGCGTCGAGCAGGCGCCGCAGCTGCATGTTCTCGGCGCGCAGCGCCTCGGCCGTGAGCAGGTCGCTCGCCGCCACCAGGTCCCGGGCCTTGAGCTGCTCGTTCTCCTTCCTCAGCGCGACCTGGGTGGTGAAGAAGTCCCCGGCGGCTCCGAACAGCTCCGACGGCGCAAGCGAGACGCGCTGCAGGGGATAGACGAGCAGGGCCAGGATCTCGCGGATGGACTCCGCATAGCGGAAGCGCGCGTCGACCACCATGAGGAGCACGGCGAGCGACACGAAAAACCCGAGGCGGACCAGCGGCGCGGGACCGCGGCTGAAGAACGGCGGCGGCTGGTAGTCCATGACCGGAGCCGCAGGCTAGGAGCGGGCGAGATTCGAACCCATTACGGACATGCGCGCAGCAATCGCTTTCCTCCGCTCCCTGGTTCCCGCCTTATTCGCTCGCGAAGATGCTCCCCAGCTTTTCCATCCTCTCCAGCGCCTTTCCCGAGCCGCGCACCACGCAGGTGAGCGGATCGTCGGCAACGATGACCGGAAGCCCGGTTTCTTCCATCAGCAGCCGGTCGAGGTCGCGCAGCAGCGCTCCTCCGCCGGTGAGGACCATGCCCTTCTCGGCGATGTCGGCGCCCAGCTCGGGCGGGGTCTGCTCCAGCGCCGATTTCACCGCGCCCACGATCTGGTTGAGCGGCTCGGTGAGCGCCTCCAGGATTTCGTTCGAGGAGATCGTGAAGCTGCGCGGGATGCCCTCGGCGAGGTTGCGGCCCTTCACCTCCATCTCGCGCACTTCCGAGCCGGGGAAGGCGGAGCCGATCTCCTTCTTGACGTTCTCGGCGGTGGTGTCGCCGATCAGCATGCCGTAGTTGCGGCGGATGTAGTTGACGATCGCCTCGTCGAACTTGTCGCCGCCGACGCGCACCGAGCCCGAATACACCATGCCGCCGAGGGAGATCACGCCGACCTCGGTGGTGCCGCCGCCGACGTCGACCACCATCGAACCGGTGGCCTCGGCAACGGGAAGATCCGCGCCGATCGCCGCCGCCATCGGCTCCTCGATCAGGTAGACCTGGCTCGCGCCTGCCTCGATCGCGGCCTCGCGGATCGCGCGGCGCTCGACCTGGGTCGAGCCGCAGGGAACGCAGATGATGATGCGAGGGGAAGGCGAGAACAGGCGCGACTCGTGAACTTTCTTGATGAACTGCTTCAGCATCTGCTCGGTGACGGTGAAGTCGGCGATCACGCCGTCCTTCATCGGACGGATCGCGATGATGTTGCCCGGCGTCTTGCCGAGCATCGACTTCGCTTCCTTGCCGACCGCCTGGATCGTCTTCTTGGAGTTGGGGCCGCCCTCCTGGCGTATCGCGACCACCGAGGGCTCGTCGAGCACGATGCCTTTGCCGCGAACGTAGATCAGCGTATTGGCCGTTCCGAGGTCAATCGCCATGTCATCCGAAAAATATCCACGCAAAAAGCCGAACATCCTGCTGATTTCCTTA
>DATEGT010000197.1:0-3172 GCA_035280025.1 Burkholderiales bacterium
TCGCCGAACCAAGCCGCCGTCTCCGCGTCGCCGCTCGGCCCGCAGAAGGGCTGCGACAGGGACGCCGCGTAGCGCTTGAGCTGCTCGCCCACGGCGCGGAACTCCGGCGAATCTTCCGTTCCAGGAGGCGCGGCGCTCTCCCCGCCCCAGATTCTCACCGCGACGTGAGGCACCGCGAAATCCTCGCGCAGGTGCAGGTAGAGAACCGCGAGGAGGCTCTGCCAGTCGGCGGCGGCGAGCAACGCGAGGCTCAGGCGGTGCATCTTCTCCCCGATCGCGTCGTTCTCCTCGCCGATCTGGAGCAGCTCGGTCAGACGCGACTCGAGCGCCCGGCTCTTTTCCCGCAGCGACAGCATCTGCCGATCCGACAGGGGGATCGCGCGGCCGCCGTGGGGATGGGGGATGCTGATGTCCGCGAGCATGTCGGCGTGAGTCTCGAAGAACGTCGGGTTCTCGCGCAGATACCGCGCGACGTCGTCAGCTTTCAATCTCGATCTCCCCTTCGAACACGATCGCAGCGGGTCCCGTCATCCACACGGAGCGGCTTGGTTCATTTTCCCCGCCAGCCCAGCGTATCGTCAATTGGCCGCCGCGAGTGGCGACGAGCACGCTGTCCTCGAGCAGCCCCTCCCGTATCCCGGCGACCACGGCAGCGCAGGCCCCGGTGCCGCACGCCAGGGTTTCGCCGGCTCCGCGTTCCCACACGCGCAGGCGGACGCTCGAGCGATCCAGGATCTGCAAGTATCCGGCGTTGGTCCGCTTCGGAAACCGGGGATGCCGTTCGATCGCCGGTCCCTGGGTCGTCACCGGAGCCGCGTCGACGTCCTCGACCGTCTGCACCGCGTGGGGATTTCCCATGGACAGGACCGCGACCTCGATCCGCCGGCCCTCGACCTCGAGCGGCCAGCGCAAGCCCGACCGCAGGGGCTCCAGGCCGCCGGCGTCGAACGGCACGCGCTCCGGATCGGACTGCGGCGCGCCCATGTCGACGCTTACCTGACCGTCGGCTTCCAAGCGTGGCGCGATGATACCCGAGAGCGTCTCGACGCGGATTTCGCTTTTTTTCGTGAGGCCCTTGTCGCGGACGAAACGCACGAAGCAGCGCGCCCCGTTGCCGCACTGCTCGACCTCGCCTCCGTCTGCGTTCCAGATCCGGTAGCGGAAATCCGCGCCCGCTCCCCGCGCCGGCTCCACGAGCAGCACCTGGTCGCAGCCGACGCCGTAGTGGCGGTCGGCGATCCGCCTGGCACGCTCCGGCGTCAGCTCGACCGTCCGGCTGACGCCGTCCAGAACGACGAAGTCGTTGCCGGCACCCTGCATCTTGGTGAAGCGAAGCTTCATTCGATCGTCAATACCACTTGGCCTCTCCGGGCGGCCGCGTCTTGAAGCGCTTGTGCGTCCAGAAATACTGCTCGGGCATCTCGCGCACCCGCTCCTCGATGAATGCGTTCAGCCGGAGGGCATCGGCGGCATCGTCGCCGCTCGGAAAATCCTCCCACGCGGGATAGCAGCGCACCTCGTAGCCCTCCGCGCCCGGAAGCATGCGCGTCACGACGGGAAGCACCCGCGCACCGGTGACCCTCGCCATCCGCGACAGCCCGGTGATGGTCGCCGCGGGCACGCCGAAGAAGGGGACGAAGATCGTGTCGCGGGCGCCGTAGTCCTGGTCCGGCAGATAGTAGAAAGGAACGCCCTCCTTGACCGCGGCGAGCGCCGGCCGGACGCCGTCCTGGCGCGGGATCGGGCGCTGATGCCCGAAGCGCGTGCGCCCGGAAAGCAGCAGGGCATCGATCAGCGGGTGCTTCTGCCTCGCGTAGATGCCCGCCATGTCGATCTCGCAGGTGAGCCGCGTGCAGCCGGCGTCGAGCCCCACGAAATGCGGCACGAGCAGAATGAGCGGCCGGCCCTTGAGCGCCAGAATCCGCTCCAGTCCGACGACGCGCACGAGACGCAGGACCTCCCCGCGCGGGGCCCACCAAAGGATCGAGCGTTCGAGCACCGTGCGGCCGAAGGCCCGGAAGTGAGCGCGGGCGACGGCGATGCGCTCGGCCTCGGGCATCTGCGGAAAGCAGCGCGCGAGGTTGACAAGGCACACATTCCGGCGCTCGCGCGCGAGGAAATACAGGAAGCCGCCGATGCCCGCTCCGATGCGCGAGAAGATCGAAAGAGGAAGGAAGTGCAGCAGCCAGACGATCGCGACGGCGATGCGCGTCAGCACGGCATGTCCTAGGCGCCCGGCGGACGCACGCCCGCCGGAACCTTGTACCGGTTGTAGCTCCACAGGTATTGCTCGGGGCGGCGGCGGATCAGATGCTCGAGCGAGCGGTTGAGGGCACGCACCGGCGACTCCGGCGGGCGCGCCTCGAGCATGGGCTCGATCATGAAGCGGTACCCGCGGCCCCCGGGGAGACGCTCCGAATAGCACACCAGCACCCGAGCGCCGGTCTGCTCCGCGAGCCGGCCGACCAGGGTCATCGTGTAGGCAGGCCGGCCGAAGAACTCGACCCACTCGCCTTCGCCCACGCCGGGAACCTGATCGGGAAGTATGCCGATCGCCTCGCCGCGCTTGAGCGCCTTGAGCATGGCCCGGACACCGCGCATGTCGGCGGGAACGCTCTTCATCGCGTCGCCGCGGTCCCGGCCCGCGACCATCAGCGGCTCAAGAGACCTGATGTTCGGCGGGCTGTACATCACGGTAATCGGTATCCGGCTCGCGATGTACTGGCCCGATACTTCCCAGCAACCCAGATGAGGCGTCAGCAGAATCACGCCCTTGCCTGAGCTCGCGGCGCTTTCGACGTGCTGCCAGCCGGCGGCTTCAACGACCAGGCCGGCGGCCTGCTCGTGCGGCCGCAGCCAGATTGCCGGAATCTCCAGGGCTCCCTTGCCCGTTTCGGAAACGACAGCCGCGCGCATCCGCGCCGAGTCGAGCCCGGCGATCTCCAGATTGCGCGCGATCATTCTCCGGTAGCGCGGAGAAGCCAGGTAGACCGCCCACCCGAGCGCCGCGCCGATCCCGTGCAGGAGCGATAGGGGAAGGCGCGCCACCAGCCGCAGCAGAAATTGCATGGAGTGGGACGAAAGTGGGAGCGGCGTGGGTTGGGTGCGCAGGTGCGCTGTGCTAGACTGGCTGACCTTTTTCGCAGGGAAAATCGCCAGTATGAGCAGCTAT
>DATEGT010000198.1:0-5501 GCA_035280025.1 Burkholderiales bacterium
ACGCGGATGTCGCAGCTCACGCACTTCACCACCGCAAGCGGCGCGTCGCGCAGGGCGGCGACGAGGCCCAGCTCGTCCACCGGAAGGCGCATCACCGCCGCGACGTAGTCCACCGGGTGCGAGCCGATCGCGAAAGCCACCGGCAGCCGCTCGCCGCGCTTCGCGGCCGCCTCGTAGAGCGCGCGCAGGTCGGAAGGCGAGTTGAGATCGACGCCGGCCTCGCGCCGGCCGCGCAGCATCAGCCGGCGCACGCCGACGTTGGTCCAGCCGTTCGCGGGATCGACGGCGAAGTCGATCGACGCCGAGATATACGGGGCGCCGTCCATCCCGTGCTGCAGATGCACGGGCAGCGCGGTGAGGTCCGCCTCGCCGCCGGCGAAGACGACCTGCTGCGCCGGCGCGGCCTCGCGGGGAATCTCGACGACCTGCGGCGCGAGCCTGAGGCGGCGCAGCACTTCGGCGAGCAGCTTGTCCGGAGCGACGCCGAAAGCCCGCGCGAGGCGCGAGCGGCCGCCCATGACGTTGCCGGCGAGCTGCGCGCCCTCCTTCCCGGCGCGCTCGAACAGCACCGCTTTCGCGTTGCCCTCGAGCGCCTCGGCGACGCCCGCGAGATCGGTGCTTGCGGACCGGACCTCGAGCTCGCCCGCCTGCCGCAGCTCCTCCACGAAGCGCCGCAGTCTGAAGCGATCGAGGTCGATCCCGGTCTCGCGCGCGCTTGCCTTCACGCATTCCCCCTTGCCGAATCAAGGGCGTAATCCTACCACCGCGGCCGCGTTGCACCGCCCGGAGGCGAGGTCTACACTAGCCCGAAACACCCGGCGGCCCCATTCGCGGAGCCGCAGATCACTCAAGGAGGCTTCATGGCCCGCATCAAGTTCACCGTCGACGCGCGAGCGGTGACGGTCAGCGCCGACCCCGAAATGCCGCTCCTCTACGCGCTGCGCGACGATCTCAAGATGACCAATCCGCACTTCGGATGCGGCCTCGCGCAGTGCGGGGCGTGCACCGTGCACCTCGACGGCGAGGCGGTGCGCTCCTGCGTGATGCCGCTGTCGGCGGTGGCGGGCAAGAAGGTGACCACGCTGAAGGGCCTGGGCACGCCGGACAAGCCGCACCCGCTGCAGGCGGCGTACGTCGAGGAGCAGGTGCCGCAATGCGGCTACTGCATCAACGGCTGGATCATGACCGCCGCGGCCTACCTCGGGAAGAATCCCAAGGCGAGCGACGCGGAGCTGCGCGACGCGCTCGCGGGACTGAAATGCCGCTGCGGCACGCACGTATCCATCCTGCGCGCGATCAAGCGCGCCCAGTCCCAGACGGCCTGAAGGAGACGACCATGAACGCACCTCTCTCGCGCCGCGAATTCCTCAAGGCTTCCGGGGCGCTGATCGTCGGCGCCGCCGCCGGCGAAGCGTTCGCGCAAGGCGCCGCGTCGGCGACGGTCCCGGTGTCGGTCGGCGCCAAGCCGGCGCTCGCTCCCGGCGAGCTCGACTCCTGGGTCGCGATCGCCCCGGACGGCCGCGTCACAGCCTTCTTCGGCAAGATGGACATGGGCCAGTCGCTCGACATCGCCATCGCGCAGGTCGTCGCCGACGAGCTGGACGTCGCGGTCGGCAAGGTCGACGTCGTCATGGGCGACACGGCGCTGACCTGCAACCAGGGCGGCGCCTCCGGCAGCACCGGCGTGTTCCAGGGCGCGCGGCCGCTGCGCAACGCCTCGGCCGAGGCGCGGCGGCTGCTGGTCCAGGCCGCTTCCGAGAAGCTGGGAGTGCCTCCCGGCGAGCTGCGCGTCGACGACGGCGTCGTCAGCGCGGCCTCGGATCCGTCGAAGAAGACCAGCTACGCCGAGCTCATCGGCGGGCGCTACTTCAATCACAAGGTCGAGTGGAACAAGCAGACCGGCAACCCGATGGACATCAAGGTCGAGGCGAAGGTGAAGTCGCCCTCGGAGTACCGCGTGGTCGGCAAGTCCTACACGCGGCGCGACCTCGCCGGCAAGGTCTACCGCACCGAGAAATACGTGACCGACGTGTCGCTCCCCGGCATGCTGCACGCGCGGGTCATCCGGCCCACCCGCGCCGCCTGCACCGTCGCGGGCGTGGACGAGCGCTCGATCCGGAAGGTGAAGGGCGCGCGGGTGGTGCGCGACAAGGATTTCGTCGCCGTGCTCGCCCCGCGCGAATGGGACGCGGTGCGCGCCTCGCGGCTGCTGAAGGTCGAGTGGAACCACGCCGCGTCCGCCCCGTTCCCGGAGATGGCGCAGCTCCACGACCACATCCGCAAGGCGCCCGTGCACAAGCGCGAGGAGCCGGTGAAGAAGGGAGATCTCCAGCCGGCGTTCAAGGCCGCGGCCCGGACGGTCGAGGCCGAGTACGAGTGGCCGTTCCAGTCGCACGCGAGCATGGGTCCCGCGTGCGCGGTCGCCGACGTGCGCGCCGACGGCGTCACCGTGTGGTCGGGCTCGCAGAAGCCGCACTTCACCCAGCTCGGCGTGGCGCGCCTGCTCGGCGTCCCGCCGGAGAAGGTGCACGTGATCTGGGTCTTCGGCCCCGGCTCGTACGGGCGCAACGACGCGGGCGACGCGGCGCTCGACGCCGCGATGCTGTCCAAGCTCGCCGGGCGCCCGGTGCGGGTCCAGGGCATGCGCAACGACGGCATCGCCTGGGATCCGAAGGGTCCCGCGTGCGTGCACCGCGCGCGCGCCGCGCTCGACGCCTCGGGGAAGGTCACCGGCTACGAGTTCGTCGCGAAGGGCTTCTCGCGCATCAACATCCAGACGAACGAATCCGATCCGAGCCACAGCCTCGTGGGCATGTCGACCGGCTTCCCCCCGAAGCCGAGCGACGGCTTCGGGGTGCCGGCGGAGTCCTACGGCTTCGAGAACAAGCTGCTCGCCTGGGAGACGATCGCGCCGCTGCTCGACTCGTGCTCGCCGCTGCGCACCGCGCACCTGCGCGACCCGGTCGGGCCCGAGATCCATTTCGGCAGCGAGCAGTTCGTCGACGAGCTCGCCTTCGCGGCGGGCGAGGACCCGGTCGCCTTCCGCCTGAAGTACGTGACCGCGCCGCGCGACGCCGCGGTGATCCGGGCGGCGGCGGAGAAATCCGGCTGGCAGCCGCGCACCGGGGCGCGCGAGCGCTCGGGCGAGATCCTCGCCGGGCGCGGCATCGCCTACGCGCAGCGCGGCGGCACGATCGTCGCCGCGGTCGCGGAGATCGAGGTCGAGAAGAAGACCGGCCGCATCCGCGCGAGGAAGGTCACGGTGGCGCACGACTGCGGGCTCATCATCAATCCGGAAGGCCTGCGCTACACGATCGAGGGCAACGTCGTCCACGGCCTGTCGCGCGTTCTGTTCGAGGAAGTGCAGTTCGACCGCGACCGCGTGAAGAGCGTGGACTGGGTGAGCTACCCGATCCTCGACATCAAGGACGCGCCCGAGACGATCGAGGTGGTGCTGGTGAACCATCCCGAGCTCGCTCCGACCGGCGCCGGCGAGCCCACCATACGGGTGATCCCGGCGGCGGTGGCGAACGCCTTCTTCGACGCGACCGGCGTGAGGCTGCGCAAGGCGCCGCTCACGCCCGAGCGGGTGAAGGCGGCGCTCGCGAGCGCCTAGCGCGCGGGCTCGGGAGAGGTCCCGAAGGTCTGCTCGAACCGCCGCGCGAAGCGCGGCCAGGCGGCCGGGTTCACCAGGCGCGGCGGGCGCTCGCCCCGCAGGATGCCGAGCACCTGCTGCGCGTTCCAGGTCCGCATGTTCTCGCGCGAATCGTGGGTGATGCCCGCGGTGTGGTGGGTCGCGATCACGTTGTCCAGCGCGAGCAGCCGGTGCGCGGCGGGCGGAGGCTCCTCGTTCCACACGTCCACGCCCGCGCCGGCGAGGTGCCCGGACTCGAGCGCCGCGGCGAGAGCGTCCTCGTCGACGACTCCGCCGCGCGCGGTGGTGACGAGGTAGGCGCCGGGCTGCATGGCGGCGAGCTCGCGCCCGCCGATCATGTTGCGCGTCTCGGCGTTGTAGGGGCAGTGGACGGAGACGAAGCGCGACTGCGCGAGCAGCGTCGCGAGATCGACCTTGGTTGCGCCGCGCTCCCGGATCTCCTCCGCCGTGAGGTAGGGGTCGTAGGCGAGCACCTTCATCTGCAGCCCCGGTCCGCAGATGCGCGCGAGGCGCCGCCCGGTGTTGCCGATGCCGACGATGCCGACGGTGCGGCCGCGGGCGTTCCAGCCCTTGAAGTGCTCGCGCGACAGGCGGTTCGCCGAGCGCAGGCTGCGGTCGGTCTGCGGGATGTTCTTCGCGAGCGACAGCATCATCGCCGCCGCGTGCTCGGCGACCGCGTCGGCGTTGGCGCCCGACTGGTTGACGAGGAGCACGCCGGCCGCGGTGCACGCCTCGGCGTCCACCGTGTCGTAGCCCGCGCCGCTCGTCGACACCGCGAGAAGGCCGGGGCAGCGGGCGAGCATTTCCGCGCCGCAGCGGTATTCCTCGGGCATCTCCTGGCGCGTCGAGGAGATGCAGTACACGTGCGCGGCCGAGAGCGCCTTGCGGTTGCCGGCTTGCGGCGCGTCGTAGGACAGGCGGCGGAAGACGATGCCGGGCTCCTTCTCGAGCAGGTCGGCGACGTTGGGACGCTTGCCGTCGTCGAACCAGACGACGGTCTTCCGGGGTTCGGGGGCGGGCATGGACGCTATGATAGTGCAGCTCCGGGGACGCCCGGAACGCGGTCCCGGTGACCGCCCGCCGCGGCTGCATTAGAATCCACGCTTCCGCGGAGGCCTCCCATGACCAAGACGCTCCTTGCCTGCGTCCTCGCCGCGCTGACCGGCCTCGCCGCGGCGCAGTCCTTCCCCACGAAGCCGATCCACATTCTCGTCCCTTCGCCCCCGGGGAGCTCGCCCGACATCCGCGCGCGGCAGATCGGCGCGCACCTCGCGCAGTCCCTGGGACAGCCGGTGATCGTCGAGAACCGGCCCGGCGCGAACGGCATGATCGCCGCGCGCGAGACCGCGCGCGCCGCTCCCGACGGTCACACGCTGTTCCTCGCGCTCATCAACAACGCGATCGGCGACGCGCTCAAGCCCGATCCCTGCTGCCGCCTCAACCAGGAGCTGGTTCCCGTTTCCCGCTTCACCATGACGCCGCTCGTGATGGTGGTGAATCCGTCCGTCGCGGCGAAGTCGGTGAAGGAATACGTCGAGCTGGCGAAAGCGAAGCCGGGCGGCCTCACCTACGCCTCGGGCGGGCCGGGCAGCATCAGCCAGCTGGTGGGCGAATGGGTGAAATCCGAGGCGAAGATCAAGGTGCTCGAAGTGCCCTACAAGGCGGTGAACGCCGAGATCCCGGACCTCCTCGCGGGCGTGGTCCAGACCGCGTACACCGTGCCGCAGGTGATCGCGGCCAGCGTCAAGGCCGGCAAGCTGCGCGCCCTCGCCATCGCGGGACCGTCGCGCCTGGCACTCCTGCCGGGCGTGCCGACCACGGCGGAAGCGGGCCTGCCGGGCGTCGA
>DATEGT010000199.1:0-4128 GCA_035280025.1 Burkholderiales bacterium
TCCTCGACGAAGGCCGCGAGCTGCCGGTCCGATTTCGCCGCGTGCGCGGCGAGCGGATGCTCCGCCGCGACCGCGCAGAAGGTCGCCCCCATGAGAGTGTCGGCGCGGGTGGTGAAGACGCGCAGCACCTTGTGGTCGCCCGCGAGCTCGTAGGGAAAGCCGATGTTGACGCCGTGGCTCTTGCCGATCCAGTTGGCCTGCATGGTCTTCACGCGCTCGGGCCAGCCGGAGAGCGAATCGAGCGCGGCGAGGAGCTCCTCGGCGTAGGCGGTGATCCGCATGTAGTACATCGGGATCTCGCGCTTCTCGACCGGCGCGCCGGTGCGCCAGCCGCGGCCGTCGATGACCTGCTCGTTCGCGAGCACCGTCTGATCGACCGGGTCCCAGTTCACCGTGCCGGTCTTCTTGTAGACGAGCCCCTTCTCGAGCATCCGCAGGAACAGCCACTGGTTCCAGCGGTAGTAGTCGGGCGAGCAGGTCGCGAGCTCGCGTTCCCAGTCGATCGCGAAGCCGAGCGACCGGAGCTGCTTCTTCATGTAGGCGATGTTGTCGTACGTCCATTTCGCCGGCGGCACGCCGTTCGCCATGGCGGCGTTCTCCGCAGGCAGCCCGAAGGCGTCCCAGCCCATGGGCTGCATCACGTTGCGTCCCCGCATCCGCTGGAAGCGGGTCATCACGTCGCCGATGGTATAGTTGCGCACGTGCCCCATGTGCAGCTTGCCCGAGGGGTAGGGAAACATCGACAGGCAGTAGAACTTCGGGCGGCCGCCCATGCCGGGCGGCTCTTCGGTGGCGCGAAACGCGAAGCTTCGTTCCCAGTGCTCCTGCGCCTCGCGCTCGACGGCTTCGGGATCGTACTGAGATTGCATGAACGGATCTGCGGAAAGCGTGGATTATAACCGTGCGAGTCCCCTCCAGGCCGCATCCGGACGGGCATCCGCGCCGTAAGTAGCACCGTGATCAATCGAAGGAGACTAAAGATGCGACTGTCGATCGGCGCTGCGCTTCTGACCCTGCTGCTCGGCGCGAGCGGCATCGCCTCGGCGCAATCCGGAGCCAAATCCCGCGCCGCCCCGATTTCCGTGGTCGAGGCCGTGCAGATGTCGGCCTCGGTCGAGCGCGGCAAGCTGATCCTTCCGCTCTCGCCCGCGATGGAGCTGAAGGAGGGGGACCGGGTCAATACCGGATCCGGGTCGAGGCTGATGCTGAAGATGGCCGACGGCAGCACCGTGAAGCTCGGCGAGCACGCCTCGTTCTTCATCGACAAGGCGCAGGTTCGCGACGACGGCATTTTCGAAGCGGCGCTATTCGTCGCCGAGGGCGCATTCCGCTTCACGACCGCCGCGCTCGAGAAGTTCAGGAACAAGCGCGAAGTGAGCATCGTGGTGAACAACGTGACCGCGGGGATCCGCGGCACCGACCTGTGGGGGAAGTCCACGCCGGGGAGCGACATCGTCTGCGTGATCGAGGGCCAGGTCGAAGTCACTCCGCCGGGAGAGAGGCCTTTCACGCTGGACCAGCCGCTCTCGTTCTACGAACTCGAGGGCAACGTATCGAAGCCGGTGGAGACGGTGCTCGCCGACAAGTTCAGGGAATGGGCGGCGGAAACCGAGGAGCAATCCGGCAGCGGCGTGGCGGCCAAGGGCGGGAAGTGGAAGATACGGGTGGCCGCGGCCGGCAAATCCGGAGAAGCGTTCGCGGCCTACAACGCCCTGCGCAAGGCGGGCTACCCCGCCGAGATCGTTCCGGAGAAAGCGGGCGACCGGCGCGTCTACGGCGTGCGCCTTTCGAATTTCGAGTCGGAAAAGGACGCGAAAGCGGTCGCCGAGGCGCTCAAGGGCCAGCCCGGTCTCGAGAAGTACCAGTACAAGGTCGGGAGGTAGCCCGATTCGGGTCCGCGGGCCGCGGTAAAATCGGGCATTCACGAATGCCCGAATGCAGAACCTTCTTGAGAATCTCAACCCCGAGCAGCTCGCCGCGGTCACCCTTCCGGACCAGTCCGCGCTGATCCTCGCAGGCGCCGGCTCGGGCAAGACCCGCGTGCTCACCACGCGCATCGCCTGGCTGATCCAAACGGGCAACGTTACGCCGGGCGGCGTGCTCGCCGTCACGTTCACGAACAAGGCGGCGAAGGAGATGCTCACGCGCATCTCGGCGATGCTGCCGATCAGCACGCGCGGCATGTGGGTCGGCACCTTCCACGGGCTGTGCAACCGGTTCCTGCGCGCGCACCACCGCGAAGCCGGACTGCCCCAGCTCTTCCAGATCCTCGATTCGCAGGACCAGCAGGCCGCGATCAAGCGCCTGCTCAAGTCGCTGAACGTCGACGAGGAGCGCTTCCCGGCCCGCGAGACGCAGTACTTCGTCAACGCGGCGAAGGAGGAAGGCAAGCGCGCGAGGGACGTGGAGATCGGCGACGAGATCATGCGGCGTTACGCGGAGATCTACGCCGCCTACGACGAGCAGTGCCAGCGCGAGGGCGTGGTCGATTTCGCCGAGCTGCTGCTCCGCACCTACGAGGTCCTGTCCAAAAACGAAGTGCTGCGCGAGCACTATCGCTCCCGCTTCCGCCACATCCTGGTCGACGAGTTCCAGGATACGAACCGCCTCCAGTACCGCTGGCTGAAGCTCCTCGCGGGTCCGAAGAACGTGATGTTCGCGGTCGGCGACGACGACCAGAGCATCTACCGCTTCCGCGGCGCCAACGTCGGCAACATGGCGGAGTTCGAGCGCGATTTCCGCGTCGAGAACGTGATCCGCCTGGAGCAGAACTACCGCTCCCAGGGGCACATCCTCGCGGCGGCCAACGCGCTTATCGCGCACAACAAGAAGCGCCTGGGCAAGAACCTCTGGACTTCGGCCGGCCATGGCGAGCCGGTGCGCATCTACGAGGCGCAGACCGACGGCTACGAAGCGAGCTGGCTGGCGGAGGAAGTGCAGGCGCTCAAGCGCTCGGGGCTCGCGCTCGCCGACATCGGCGTCCTTTACCGCTCGAACGCGCAGTCGCGGATCCTCGAGCACGCGCTGTTCTCCTCCGGCATCCCCTACCGGGTCTACGGGGGCCTGCGCTACTTCGAGCGCCTGGAGATCAAGCACGCGCTCGCCTACCTGCGCCTCGCCGCCAACCCGGACGACGACGGCGCTTTCCTGCGGGTTGCGAATTTTCCGACCCGCGGGATCGGCGCCCGGTCGCTCGAAGCGCTGCAGGACGCGGCAAAGGCGGGCGGATCGAGCCTGTACAAGGCGGCGAGCGGGCTTTCGGGCAAAGCCGGCGGCGCGGTCGCGGCTTTCGTGCGCCTGGTCGAGGCGCTGGGCGCCGAAACCCGGGAGCTGCCTCTGCCCGAAGCGGTCGAGGTAATGCTCGAGAAAAGCGGCCTGCTTGCGCACTACAAGGCCGAGCGCGACGGCGCCGACCGGGTCGAGAACCTGAACGAGCTGGTCAACGCCGCCGCGGCCTTCGTCGGCGAGGCCGAGGAGCACGATCTCCCGGCGTTCCTCGCGCATGCGTCGTTGGAGTCCGGCGAGAACCAGGCGGCCGAGGGGACCGACGCACTCCAGCTGATGACCGTGCACTCGGCGAAGGGCCTTGAGTTCGCCGCGGTGTTCGTCACCGGCCTGGAAGAGGGTCTTTTCCCGCACGAGCAGAGCACGCTCGAGGACGACGGCCTGGAAGAGGAGCGCCGTCTCATGTACGTCGCGATCACTCGCGCGCGCAAGAGGTTGTACCTCTGCCATGCGCAGACGCGCATGCTGCACGGGCAGACCCGCTACAACGTCGCCTCGCGATTCATCGACGAAATTCCCCCGGAAATCGTCAAACGGCTCACTCCCGTGATGGGGACGGCCGCCGGCCGCGGGCGCTTCGACGATCAGGCCTGGACGGCGGCGCCGGAAAAAACGTTCAAAGCGAAGAGCGCCGGCCACGGGTTCAGGATCGGCCAGTCCGTGCAGCACCCCAAGTTCGGCCAGGGCGTGATCGTCAGCGCGGAAGGCTCCGGGAGCGACGCCAGGCTGCAGATCAATTTCGGAAAGCAGGGCATGAAGTGGCTCGCCCTGGAATACGCCAAGCTGACCGCGGCGTAGCTAGCCCTTGTCGAACAGCCCGAGCTGGCTCGTGCCGATCAGCGC